>QHRO01000344.1 GCA_003220155.1 Verrucomicrobiota bacterium | reverse complement strand
CCTGGAAGTAACACGACAGGTCGGCGCCATGGCAGCGCCGGCAATACGCAAATTCCTGGAGCCTCACCTCAAGAATGGAAAGAGCTGATTTGCGCCAGGCGTTTTACTAGCGTTTCATTCTCAAATCTTCGCGACTTAGCGTCTTTGCGCGAGATCTTGGGCTCAGAAACAGCTTCACGCGAAGGCGCGAAGACGCAAAGAGACAGACATGTCAAACGACCGAATTCAAATCTGTTTTGACAGCGCGCCTTTGGGGCTAAACACGTACTTTGGGAGAAGGGTCTCTTTGCGCGAGATCCTGGACTCGGAAACAGTTTCACGCTAAGGCGCTAAGGCGCTAAGGTGCTAAGGTGCTAAGGCGCAAAGGCGCAAAGAGACAGACACGTCAAACGACCGGATTCAAATCTTCCCGACTTAGCCTCGGAAAACGAGCGCTTGTAGAATCGCCCTATTAACCACGCTTGAGTGCCATTACGCGTTTTACTAGATTTTAATCGTCTTAGGCAGCCTCGAGGTCGTAATCTGTAATCTGTAATCTGAGCTCCCTGCTCATTAGCTCCTAGCCTAGCTGGTTGCTCCTAGCTTTCTGATCTGTGACCTCTGAATAACTATCGGTCGGCCCCGAAAAATCTTTGAGCCAGGAACATGCCGATCGCCATCGTGGGGACGAAGAGCAGTGCTTCGATTCGGAGAGCGCCCAGGTTGGCGAGCGCAGGTCCAGGACAAAACCCGCCCAGACCCCAGCCGATGCCGAAAATCGTGGCCCCGATTACAAGCTGACGGTCAATCGGCGACGCCGCAGCTGAAGGCAGTTTTACACCGTCGAAACGTCGCAATATCAGCATTCCCATTCCATAGACGCCAACAGCACCGGCCATGACAAAAAGCAGCGCCGGATCCCAAGCCCCGAACCCCGTCCCGAAAAGGCCGCCGGCCACGAGAAAGAGAACCAATTTCCCGGCCTTCATAAGAGCACTCCATTATAGATGTAGACGGTGACCATCGCTGCCACCATGAAGATGAGCGTCGCCGCGATCGAATCCTTCGCGCCCATCCCGACCCCGCAAACTCCATGACCGCTGGTGCAGCCTCCGCCGAGACGGGTGCCAAATCCGACGAGCAAACCGGCAATCGCCATGACAACGAGCGGGCGCATTGGTCGAAAAAGTGCGGCGCTTTGCCAGAGCGCAAAACTCAGCGCGGCGCCGCCAATCAAGCCGAAGAGAAATACCGCGCGCCATGTTTTGCCCGATGTTGCCGGCACGAGAAGGCGCCCGAACACACCGGAAATGCCTGGAATTTTTCCGCTCAGCACGGTCGCGGCCAGACTGGCGAGACCGATCATAATTCCTCCGATCAAGGCGTGCCAGAGTGTGTAGTGGTGCATGAGAGAAAGAGAGGTCAGAGAACAGAGAACAGAGAACAGACAACGGAAGTGAGAGGTGATAGGTTGGAAAACAGAGTCTTTGCCTAACGAGGATTATATTAAATTTTTCCGCCTAGTGTAATTATGGATTGAAGTGTTAGCCTTGCTCACGCGACGATCATTCAGTTGCATTCCTAGTCTCAATGTCCAGCGCGTTGCAATGGAGGGCGAGTTCTACGAGCCCTGGGACGGCGTCGCAAGAGCTCCGCCCTCCAATTGATAATAGCCGTCGTCGGTGGTCTGTGCTCCGTGGTCTAAAGTACCAGAGGTTACTTTCTCTCCTCGGCTCCGGGTGCAGGCGAACTGCCAGCCGCTGGTAGGTCAGAGTTCCAGGTGTCGGTTCCGCATTTCCACTTTCCATCGGCCTTCTTTTCCCAAACCTCGACGTATTTGCCCTTGTCGGTTACCGGCTTACCGCTGGCGTCGTTCATGGTCAGTTCATAGGTGCCACTGACGAAGCCAAGGTCGCCCGATTTCGCCACTTCTACTTTGGTCGCTTTCCAACTTATGACGAGGCCGGGGCTGGCGAGCATATCCTGCCATATAGTCTTAATTGCTTCCTTTGTGGTTGCCGCCGATGCGTTCGGAGGGAGGACCGTGGCGTCGGCGGAATAGTAGGAGAGAGTTTTGTCGAGGTCTTTGCTTTCCGCAGCTTTCGACCAGGCGGCATCAGCGTCACGAAGAGCTTGTTCAGCTTTTGTGTCGCCAGCCAGGCAGATGGCCGCTGCGACAAGGCCAAGTATAAGAGTGAGTACCAGCGTTTTTATTTTCATGGGATCATCGAGCCGGGAATTGAATCTCGCGTCAATGTTTTTTGTTTTTGACCGCGGATTACACGGATTTCTCGGATGGGGAAGCGGGGCGGGTTCGTCCGCGTGCGAATAAGTATTCAAGTAAGACAACCATTTGCGTCCCAAACCTTAGCGGCTTGGCGCCTTAGCGTGAAACCGCTGTTAGGCACTGCCAAAAAGAGTTTTTCACGCGAAGGCGCAAAGCCGCTAAGAGGATAGAATGTTGACCAGACGTCCCATGGAACATCTCTCAGAACTGTAGCTCTAAGCCAGGGGCCAACACAGAACGTCGGAAGCGGCGGAGGATTCGGAATCAAAGCAAACACCGAACGTTGAACGTCGAAGGCAGAAGAGGGTTCAGGTTTCAGAGTCTTCTGGCCGAGCATGAGTATTAGCAGGGACCGATTTTAACAATTTAACCTTTTTAACTATTTAACGGGCGCGCGCCGCTGGCACGCGAATTGGTATTGACGTGTGGCGGCAGGCGCCTGCTTTGCGGCTGATCCGCATATGGGTACGTGGAAGCTCAATGAAGCGAAGTCGAAGCTGGCACCCGGAATGGGGAAGAACAACACGGTCGTTTACACCGAGATGAAGGACAAAATGGAGGTAACGGTGGACGGTGTAGATAAGGATGGGAAACCGAGGCACGGCGTCTGGATGGGCAAGGCTGACGGCAAAACCTATAAGGTGAAGGGGAACCTTGCTTGGGACGCGGCGGCCTACAAAGTTGTGAACGACCACACCTACGGGATTACGACGATGAAAGGCGGAAAAGTGTTCACCAATGGCGAGAGCACGGTCTCAGTGGATGGTAAAACGCGGACCGTCACGGTTAATGGTACGGACGCGGACGGGAAGAAGTTCAAATCCAAGGCCGTTTACGATAAGGAGTAGGGCTGCGCTGCGCTCCGCTCCGTTGATTCGTTAAACCGTTGAATCGTTACAACGGAAAACGAGCTGTCAGATTCTAGCTTCGATTTTACCCTGTTCGCCAAAGGACGGACTCGCCGTGGCGAGTTTCGGGAATTCAGAGGCATCTCTGAATGCAGTACGATTATGTACGGAAACTGAGGTAGTAGCTTTTAGTAAGGCAAACACCGAACGCCGAACATCTCTCCGAGCCGTAGGCTCTACGAAGCCGGAGGCCAACGTCCAACGCCGAACGCCGAAGTTGGAAGAGGGTTCAGGCTTCGCATAGACAACCGCGACCTTGTAGACGCTACGCCGCTTGAGCTCGGCGAAGAAACTCATGCG
>QHRO01000273.1 GCA_003220155.1 Verrucomicrobiota bacterium | reverse complement strand
GAAATTTCATTCCCATGCTACCGGAGCAGAATGGGTGCAGACGCCTCTTCAGCGCATTCTTATTTCAGCCGACGCCATTTGGTTTTATCTGCTCAAGCTCATCTGGCCACATCCGTTAATTTTCATCTACTCCCGCTGGAACGTTGATCCATCGCGTTGGCTTGCCTGGATCCCGTTAGTCGCGCTGCTTCTTGCCGCCACCGCTTTATTCATCAAACGGAACACCTGCTTGCGCCCGGTTACTTTCGCTTTCGCCTATTTCGTCATTACCCTTTTTCCGGTGCTCGATTTTTTTGATGTTTATTTCTTTCGCTACAGCTTTGTCAGCGATCATTTCCAATATCTCGCCAGCATGGGGCCGCTGGCCCTGGCGGGTGCCGGCGTTGTCACGGCCGTTGAAAAAATTGCGATCCACCGGCTACGGATCCAAACGGCTGGGACGTTGGGTATCTTATTGATCCTTGGCGCACTGACCTTTCATCAAAGCGCGAAGTATCATGATCTCATTACCCTTTATCAGGCTACCCTCGCACAAAACCCAAAATGCTGGATGGCGGAATATAACCTCGGGCTGGCCCTGAAAAATCAGGGTCAACTGGACGAAGCGATCTCGCATTATCGAAGGGCCATCAATATCTGGCCCGATTATGTCGACGCGCATTACAATTTGGGCGGCGCCTACATCGAAAAAGGAGAGGTCGATGAAGCGCTTGCCGAATATCGGCGCGCGATCGAAATCCGCCCCGAGGAGGCGGACTCACATAACAATTACGCCAGCGCTCTGCGTGAGCTCAGGCAATTCGACCAGGCCGAAACCGAATACAAACGCGCCCTTTCCTTGCGACCGCAATACCTCGATGCGCGCCTGAATCTTGGCTCGCTTCTCCTCCAACGCGGCCGGACGGCCGAAGCGATCACAAACCTCGAAGCTGCCAAGCGTTTACAACCAAATGATGCCGCTACCCGTGTCACGCTCGCCCTTGCTTTAATGAAGAACGGACAGAGCGGCGAAGCCGCCGCGGAACTTAACCGTGCGCTTCAACTCGCGCCAGACAAAGTGAGCGCACTGAATATCCTCGCCTGGTTGCTCGCGACGGCTTCGGACGATTCAGTACGCGACGGTAAACGCGCCGTTCAATTAGCCGAGCGAGCGAATACGCTCGCGGGTAATAACGATCCAACGATTCTTCACACTTTGGCCGCCGCATATGCTGAAGCGGGACGCTTTGACGAGGCACTGCAGACCGCGCGCCAAGCGATGAAACTGGCAAGCCGGGCCGACAACAATGCGGTTTATAACGCCATTCACGACGAACTACCGCTCTACGAATTGGGTTTGCCTTATCACGAAATGGCAAAGACACCGTAATGCCGGTCTTTATTTTTGCTTGGGAAAAGCCCAGATCGCGTCTGTTTATGGTTTCGTCCCATCGCGCATTGGTTCTTTCCGCTGCCGCGCTGTTTGCAGTTGTCAGCGCGCAAGCAATGACGCCAAACTTTTTTTGGTGAAATTCCAATTCAGTACGTCGGTCCCGGCGAGAAAATAGTGCTCGACTTGCATCGCTTCCTGCATCCCCCGAAAGCGAGCATTCACGTAGACGGCCCGGACGCCGGTGCGGAACTTCCGCCCAAAACTCGGCAGGAGATAATTCCGCCTTCTGCGGCGCTTTCTATTGGCCAACGCTAACAGGATTTAGGCCAAGCCAGTTGGCATCGAAATGGGCGCACTTGATGGCGGATCGATAATGCCAGGTATAACTCAAATAAAACGTCCCGTCTTGCGCTTGAACTAACGAAGGATAGGAGAAATCCTGTCCGGATTCGTTTTCGACATCGCGGAGCTTGCGAAACGTTGTCCCGTCATCTGAGATTGCGATGCTCAGCGGATTACGCACCGCGCCATCATCATTATAGACAAGCAGGATCCGGCCATCTGCAAGCCGAACAGCATCGATCGCTGAATCGGAGTTGGGTAAATTCGTTGACTGCGGAATGCTCCATCCATTCTTGTCGGGATCAAAAAACGTGCTTTGCAACATTCCGCCGCCGCGGGCACGGACGAAGGCGACGACGCTATTCGAACCTACAGCGACAAAAGCAGGATGGCTAAATTTCGAGCCATCGATGGTCGGATAGCTCGGTTGCAAAAGTTTCGCGCATGTTTTCCAACGCGCCCCGTAAGCATACTTTCGAAAGGCGGAATGAGAGAGCGGTAAGAGAATCTCGCATCCGGCCAACTCCACGGGTTTATTGCGGGGCAAATCGCCAAGCCCACTCGTTAGCCGATGGGACTCCGACCAGGTGTGTCCGCGATCGCGCGAAGTTTTGTAATCGACGTGTGCGCCGCTCCAGCCACCGGCTTCAACGGCAGCATAGAAAAGCCAAAGAACATTTTCCTTGTCTTGAAACAAGACACTGTTTCCGACAGCTTTGTTCGCAAACCAGGATTCGCGTGCGCGCTCTCCCGGTGAGACAGCAATTTGAGTTGGGCCCCAGTTCAAGCCATCCGACGTTGAGCGGCGACAAAAAATCCGGCTGTCACGTGCGGCTTCATTGCTTGCCGAATACCAGGAGACGAGGAGCGAGCCGTCATCGAGTTCGACGACGGAAGATCCATGTTGCATCGGCATCGTCGTTTCAGTAGAGACGATGCTGCCGCTGAAGATTTGTGCACGAGCGCTGGAAGTCACGCCGAAAGCAAGAGCAGCGCAAATGAGAGCGCGTTGGAGATCTCTTAAGGTTCTTGTCATGTCGAGCGCAGTCGATGAAACGACAGAGTTACAATTCGTTACAAAGTTACAACTTTAAAACAGTTGCTTTTTGTAACGTTGTAATGCTTTTAACCCTATTAACTTTTTGACCCTCATTATGAGGGTACACCTGGCAGTCTCCAACAGCGATTCATGTCCTATTATTGGTCGCCGACTTCGCCCGGAATGACAACTGTAGCTACGACGAGGAGCTGGCGAACGGTGAACGCGCTTCTCGAAATGGCAGGCTGGCGGGCATGACCGAGGAAAACAGGCAGGCAACAAGCGGACGCATGGCGGGCGATGCATCGTCGCCGATTCAGATTATCGAGGCCGATTTGAGATTGCCCGAACACCAGGAGGCGGTGCTTGCAATGGTTGACGCCTATTCGAGAGACGCGATGGGTGAAGCTAAACCTCTTGATCGGATGTTCGGGCGCGGCTGATCCCAGGATTGCAGAGGCACTCGACGACACTCATTTTCCTCGCATTTGACGGGGACCGGCCCGTTGGAGCGGCGGTCTGTTTCATTGGTTTCTCGACTTTCGCCGCCAAACCGCTCATCAAGATTCATGATTTCGTAGTTCTAACGGCGTCCCGCGGCAAAGGCATCGGACGGCGTTTGCTCGATGCTGTGGAAGGCAAGGCCCGGGAACTGGGTTGCTGCAAGTTAACGCTGGAAGTGATGGACAATAATCATCACGCCCTGCGCATGTACCGGGCAGCTGGTTTTGTGCGTTACGCGCCGCAGGAAAAAACAGGTACCGCAATTTTCATGTCCAAACCGCTGCATTAATCTGATCAAGCATGTTTGCGCGCCTTCAGGAAGTTTTTGAGTCGGCATGGACCAAGCCGCTGCTGGGGCTTGCAACCATATTGTCTTGCACTACGCCCGCATGGTCGCAGCCCATCCCCGGATCGCTGCCCGCGCAGTGGACCATCGGTGCGTCGGATTGCGCAGCGTCGCCTCAAGCTCCGTTGCAGGTGTACAGCTACGAACCGCAAACTTTCATCCTTCGTCAAAGTCCCTGCGTCGATCCGGAAGCTAATTTTCTCTATCTGCTTGTTGGATCGCAAAAGGCTCTCCTGATCGACACCGGCGCCGTCGCAGATCCAGCCAAGATGCCGCTGGCACAAACTATCCTTTCGCTTTTGCCGCTTAAGAACGGCGTGCGCCTTCCCCTGCTTATCGTGCATACCCACCGACACCGCGATCATTACGCTGGCGACATACAATTCGCTTCGGCGCCAGATGTTCAGATCGTCGCTCCGGACTTGGCCGCCGTGCGTGCTTTCTTTCAGTTTGACTATTGGCCAGAGGGAGTCGCGCATTTGGACGTCGGCGACCGCATGGTTGATGTCATCCCCACGCCCGGGCATGAAGCCGCCCACATCGCTTTCTACGATGAGAGAACAGCGCTCCTTTTATCAGGCGATCTTCTGCTGCCGGGCAGACTGACGCTCGAGGACACCGGGGCTGAGAAGAAAAGCGTCGCGCGCGTAATTGAATTTCTTGCCGGGCGTCCTCTCGCGCACATCCTCGGCGGCCACATCGAACGTGACATGGCCGGCCACACCTACGCCCAAGGTTCGACTTATCATCCGAATGAGCGTGCTCTTGAATTGTCGCGACAAGATTTACTGACGCTGCCCGTGGCGCTCAACTCCTTTAACGGTTTCTATGCGTCCCATGAGAATTACTCAATTACTCATCCCATGCACAATCTTCTGCTGCTTCTGTTTGCGGTCTTCGCGCTCGTGGCGATGATTGTGTTTGCGTGCCGTCGATGTTGGAAGCGGCGACGGCAACGTGGTTGATTGCCGCGCTATTGCGGCTTGGGGTATTGCTTGGAGCCTGGAGCTTGGGAATTGGGATTTACCCGTGAGCGATCATTCCAGTACTAGAACCTCAAAGAAATCGGGGCCATTTATCTTCATTTCAATCCTATCGAACGGTTAGCTGGTTCGAAATTTGTCGGCGTGGTCGCGGGCGAACTGTGCGAAGTCAGTCGGGGGAGTACCCGTGACTTTTTCAATGTCGGATGTGACGGCGCTCCAACGGTTCTGTTTATTGACTGCGTGCAGTTCCATTACCAGATCCACCTGCCACGGCGGCACCCCGGCCTGAAGCATTCCGTCGCGCGCGGCGGCTTCCGGCACGTCGACGTACTTAAACTCACGCCCGGTCATCTCGGAAAGAATTCGTGCGACCTCGGCAATCCCGAGCGTCGCCGGGCCGGTGAGGGTATGAATTTTTCCTTCGTGTCCGTCGCTTGTTAGGACCTTCGCGGCAACACTCGCGATATCACGCGTATCGACAAAGCTGGCCGTACCAGTTCCCCATGGCAGATAAATCGCGCCATTGCGTGGGGGAAAGTAGGTGAAGAAATTTTGCATGAACGAATTCGGCCGCAAAAATGTGAAGGCTACGCCTGATTCACGAATGTGTTGTTCGTTTGCGCCATGCCATTTTATAGCTGTGGGCCGCGTCTCGTCATCGACGCCGATCGCCGAAAGTTTCGCAATATGGCGAACGCCGGCGCGTTTCGCGGCATCGACAAACACATTCGTTACCTCCAGCTGATTTGGCAGCAGCGGCGGCAGAAGAAAAACTTTCTCGACCCCTTCGAGTGCCCCGGAAAATGTTTGCTCGTTTTCAAAGTCGAATGGCGCGAGTGCAATGTTCGAGCCAAATTGTTTTCTCGCTTTGGCTTGATCGCGCACCCCCGCACGCACAGCTACGCCCTTTTCGGAAAGTCGCTTTGCTACATCGCGCCCGATCGTGCCGGTCGCGCCTGTTACCAAGACAGATTTACGCATAAAGTTCTGTTATATTCAGTGATGAGATCGCGCAAGTGCATGGAGCGAGGGCGCGAGTGAGAAGTGAGACGTGAGAAGTGATAAGTAAGGGTGGAAGAGCACGGCAAAGAGCGGAGAGCGGAGAGCGGTTAATAGGTGAGTCGGCTCCGCGTGAGGTAGCGTCGAAATCAGCCAAAGGCGGAGGATGTCAGTCCGTTGGCGGCTCGACAACGCGGCTGGCGTGAAAGGAGACGCAGCGCCAACCGCTCGAGTCGTGCACCCACACCGTTGTCCGCCGATACTTGATCGTTGTTTCCTTTCCTTTCGAGGAAAAGTGAGCGGTATTGGCCAAATTAAGAATGGCCGTATCCGCGTAAATCCGGGCCGTGAAATCAGAGAGGTCCTCTCTCACTAACCGCGGCGCGGTTGAGTCAGGCGCGGGCGGCTCGGCTTCTTTTAGTTCGGCCGCTTTGTCAGTGACAAATCCTCGGCCATCTGTGCCGATGAAGTCATCGGCGAGAAGCGAAGCTACTTTCGCGATGTCATGGTGGATGACCGCATCCGACCACGCCTTCTCCTGGGCAATTACCCGAGCCTTTGCCTCCTCCTCAGTGAGGGCGATTGCATTGCCACCCATAAGGAGAAGGTAAACGGCTAGTATCTTTGTTTTGTTCATGGTTGTAATGATCGACCTTGAAAATCTCGCTGCCTACGAGAAATACCGGAAGAAACGGGCGGCCGATGCCGAGGCAAAAGAGATTGTG
>QHRO01000272.1 GCA_003220155.1 Verrucomicrobiota bacterium | reverse complement strand
TTGGCCATGTAACCGCCGTAGCTCGCGCCCAGTGCGGCCTCGCGATTCTTGTCGATGAAGGGATATGTTTTCTCCACGTAATCGAGCCCCTTCATCAGATCGACATACGGTTTGCCGCCCCAATCGCCACTGATCGAGTCCGTAAACTTCTGCCCATAACCGGTTGAGCCGTGGAAGTTGATCATCACCACGACGTAGCCATTGGCCACGAACAACTCTGCGTTCCATCGATACGTCCACTCGTTTCCCCACGCTCCTTGCGGCCCGCCATGGATCAAAAATTTTAGCGGATATTTCTTGTTAGGATCGAATCCCGGCGGCTTGACCATAAATCCCTGTACCTCCTCGTTGTTCGCGCCTTTGAAGGTGAACGACTCCACGGGCTGCATGTCGATCTGTGACAACAGCGCGTGGTTCATTCCAGTTACGCCGGACATCTTTACGCTGCCGCGCTGTGCGTAGCTTTCCCCGATGCGTCCATTGACCTGCCAGATTTCGGTTGGCGCATCAATCTGCGCTAAACCGAAATAAAGGTTGTGATCGGAGTAAACAAGATCGTCGTAGTGAAGCGGGATCTCGGTTTTCGACGACGTGGACGAGAAGAGCTCGGATGGATAAAACAACTTTCCTTCCGGCGAAGCAGCACACAGTTCCGAGCCTCCACGATCATCCGCGGCAAAGATGATGAGCGATGAATCGCTCTTCCATGTGAAACTCCCGACCCAACGATCAAACGTCTCCGTCAGATCGCGTGTTTCTCCCGATTGTCGATCTTGAACAAAGAGCCGCCATTTATCGGCTTCGAAGCCGGCGCGGGCTTGCGATCGCCAGGCGATGTATTTTCCATCCGGCGAATAGAGCGGCGTCGAATCGCTGCCGGGGCTTGTGGAAATTTTCTTGGGCGTGCCGCCGGCCATCGGCACGATGAAAATTTCGTTGTTCGTGCTGGTGGCCTCCACTTCATCGATGTTGCTGGTGTAAGCCATTTCCTGGCCGTCCGGCGAAATCGCATACATGTCTTGCCCGCCGAGATGGAACGGCGGGACATCGTGATCGCCAGGCGTTAAATCGCGCGGCTCGCTTTCACGTAGCACAGGCATCTTGCCTGTGGGGTCACCGGACATCTTGTCCGGTGTTTCAGATGCAGCGCGCGAGACACTCGAAGATTCCGCAGGCGAGACGCCCGCTGTCCCCACAGACAAGATGTCTGTGCGACGATTTGCATCAGTGCTAACGACGAACAGATGGTTGCGTTTGAATTCGGTGTAGGTGTTCCAGTGCCGATAGAACAAGCGCGTGAAAATCTTCGCTTTGACTTTGCTCTTCTTTAGCTCTTCATCGCGCTGTTTATTGCACGCATCATCAGCGCAATCCGGATACACCGCCGAGACAAACACGATATTCTTCCCATCCGGCGACCAGATACCGCCATCCGCGCCAGTCGAAATATTCGTGACCTGATGCGGCTGACCGGCGAGCGCGCCGGCATTCGAATCAAAATCGCACATCCAAATTTGTGTCGGATCGGTCGCTTTCGATGTCCATATGAGCTGTTTCCCGTCAGACGAAAAACGTGGCCGTTCCTCATGGTTTGGGGTCGGGTTGAGCCGGCGTGATTCGCCCCCTTGCGCTGGCACGATCCACAAATGCGAGATTTCTCTGTTCGCCTCGAGATCGACATCTTCGCAGTCGAATACGACCCATTTCCCATCCGGCGACGGCACCGGCGCGCCGACGCGTTTGAGCTTCATCATGTCTTCGAAGGTGAATGGATGTTTGCCGCTGGAGAGAGCAGGCGCTGGTGTTTGCGCGAGGAGCGAACTTGTGAGCACGAGACTGACTGCGACAAAAACTTTCATTAGCGGAAAGGGTCTCGCCGAATTCGCGCACATGCAAAGGGTAGCGTACGCGTCTCCTTTCTGGAGGGACCACAGGCTGCCAGCCTGTAGTTGCCGGCAGCCTTGCCTGCAACAGGTGCGCGGAACTCTACCAAATAGCGTACGCAGCACCTCGGCAAGCTGCCGAGATGAACAGGCTGGCAGCCTATGCTCCCCAGAGTTCAGCGCGCGAGCCCAGGGAGTTAATTATTCGCTCGATCTACGCGCGAAACGCTTCGCGTACCATTTGCATGCGCAACCCTTCGACGCGCTCAAACTGATCGTGCGCGCGCTTTTCCAGCTCACTGAAATCACTTCCTTGCAATGCCGGAAAATTCGCCTCGGTCGCGGCCAGCGATCGCCACAAAAGCTGCTTGCCGGAAATTCCGAGCGCCAGTCCTTCCAGCACTTGAAGCAGCTCTGCACTGTCGTCCGCATCCCCGATTTTTACCCGACTAAATTTCTCGGCCAGCCACGCACCGGCCTTGCGCACGGCGCTTTCCTCGGCTCCGAGTTTCCGAATCAAATTGCGCAGCGTTTCTTGATCGGCCTCAATCTCATCGCATAGATCGCGAAAGATTTTTCCGAACCGGTCTTCCGAATGATGCTTGATCAGATCGTCGAGTAATTCGATCGCCGCGACCGAACCAGCCAGATGATCGTTGAGATAAGTGTGGAGACGCTCACGGCCCGGCGATCCCTGTTCGCTCACAAGAACCTATCGCACCTGGCGACGGACGAGGTCGCGTCATTAATACATGGAGGGGCGAGCTCCCGCGAGCCCGGTCCGGGACTGGCGGTTCCGGCGTCGCAGAGCCCCACCCTCCATTAGCTGCAATGCGCCCTCAAGTTAAAACGGTAGCGGCAAACGGTCGGGCGCGATCCACGATTCGCGCGCGGCATGTGAACTGATAACGCTGCGCGAATAATGCGCAGCAATCGGATCCGCTGCGATCCAGCGCTCCACGATCAAATTGATTCGGCGCCACAACGGCATGTCGCGGTAATGAGTGGTCGCAAGATGATCGAGCAGCTTCATCCAAAAACGCGTCACGGTTTCGTGATAAACATTAACGCCGTGGCGCTGTGTGAATTTTTGCAGTGTCTGCCGCATCCGTACGGTCGCGTCATCGAGGGGGGCTTCAGCGAGATAAGTTAACGCCACCGCAATGTGGGCGCAGTGGTGGAATTGCGAAGGCAGAATCGTCGCTTCCTCGAAGGCGCGCACCAACTCGCGCACTTCCTCATTGCTTGTGAAATTGCGAATCTTCGTTTCCAACACTAGCCGGCGGGCGCCAATCGCGTCCAAAGAAAGAGGGCAATAACGGCGCCGATGACTGACATGATGAACCCGGCGGGATGAAAGGCCGAGCCCGGTTCCGGCTTGGAAAAGAGCCGCCCAATTAATCCACCGACAACGCCGCCTACGATCCCGAGCAGGGTCGTTTTGATCAGTCCCATGGCTTGTGCGCCGGGCATGACAGCGCGCGCGACCAGACCGACAACGAAACCAACAATGATGTGCCAGATGATGTGTAGCATAGGTTTTTTGCGGTTAGATGGCGCGACAGTACACGGTCGATTCGCAGCTGACCATCACTTTTCGCCCTTAGCCGATGCGTTTCTCGCGCTCGCCACCGTACCACATGTCGAGCTTTTTCCGTGACATGACCCCACGCGGACCGCCGAAAATCAAAGAAAGAGAGCGGGTAAAAATTTTCCAACCTGAATACATCCGCAGTTTTCGGCCCGAGGTCATGGCTGGTTCGCGCAATAGCCTGAATCGTCCCAGACGTTTCAGGGCGGTGGTAAAAAAGATTTCTTCGCTCGCAAAATAGATCTCATCGAAGCCGCCGACCGCCAGAAAGTTCCCCCGCGTGGTAAAGAGGAACGCGCCGGCGCCGAGGTTGAGTCCAAAATACAGAGTAGTAAAAACGCGGAAAAAGATTCTGCCCCAGAGCGGAATTTCACGATCAGTCGCCAGCCGCGCACCTCCCCCGGCACAACCGCTCTCGAGCGCTTCCACTGCGCCGCGCACGTGTTCTGGTCCGATCCGGGTATCAGCATCGACGAAAATAAAAATGTTGCCGCGCGCAGCGGCGGCTCCCGCGTTACGCGCGGCGGCGATTTGTCGACGCTCGATCGAAATCAAGAGCGCCCCGAATTCTTCCCCTATTGGGCCCGTTGCGTCGGTCGATCCGTCATTCACCAGCACAATCTCGTGCTCATAACCGGTAGCGGCAGAACGAATGGCGCGAAGCGTTCCCGGCAGTTCCGCTTCTTCATTATAGGCCGGCACAATGAACGAAATGACAATCCCGGTGGTCGAAGGCTCGGTTGCTTTGTCCGCGGACGCTGGATTCACATCTTATTAAACTAACGCGAAATACTTTGTGCGACTCCTATACTGTTTGCTTCTCGCAGTTGCGATTTTCGAAACCGGCTGCGCCGCCAGCAGGAAGCGTCCGATCCAATGTTGCAACGCGACGATTCAAAAGTTCACGGCGAGGTAGGCGTCGCCTATGGGCAGGGCACGATTCGAACGCGTTGACTCGGGCATCGACGAGCACGCAATTTTCTAATTCAGAAAACGGATCGTGAGCGGATAACGATAAAAATTTCCTTCGCTCGCGCGGATGGAGGCGATGATGACAAAGACGACGTTGAGAACGTGCAGGATCGCCAGCAAAACGAATCCGATTAGCACCAGACATAGGATGCCAGAGATTATTGAGTAAATAAGCATCGAAAGCTGGAAATTGACCGATTCTTTTCCGTACGCATCGATTTCGGGAGAATCGCCGCGTTTTACCAGCCACACGATTAAAGGCGCCAGGATGTGACCAGCCCAGGGAAAGAAGAATCCCAGGAGCGCGCTGGCGTGGCAAAGAACGTTCCAGGTCCGGACATCAGCTGACGAAGAAGACGTAGAAGACGGTGGGGTCGTTTCCATAAGTAGAATAAGCGTCTCGCTTGTTTCCAAAGAACGCAAGCAGGAGTAGGCTCACGCGTCGCCGGCACCCTCCGTGCAAGGCACCGCCGCTTCTTGCTTTTCTTCGAACGCCACGATCAGCGGGCAAGATGCCCGCTGGCCCCACAGCCAAGATGGCTGTGCTACAACGGTTCAGGCTTTCACTCGCTCGATGTGTGCACCCAGCTCGCTCAGCTTTTCATCGAGATGTTCGTAGCCGCGATCGATATGATAGACGCGGCTCACTTCGGTGATTCCGTCGGCCTTCAGTCCCGCGAGCACCAGGGCGGCTGAGGCGCGCAGATCGCTCGCCATCACCGGCGCGCCGGTCAATCGCTCCACGCCCTGAATCACTGCGGTTGCGCCTTCCATTTGCACCTGGGCGCCCATCCGTTTCAGCTCGGCCACGTGCATGTAACGCTGCGGGAAAATATTCTCCGTGATCACGCTGATTCCCTCGGTGGTGGAAAGCAACGCGCACATTTGCGCCTGCATGTCGGTCGGAAATCCGGGGTAGGGCTCCGTCGTGATTTCCAACGGCTTTGGCGCACCATTTGGTGAAACGGTTATGGTTTGTTTCTTCGCTTCGATTTTAAATCCACAACCGCTCAGCGCATCGGTAATCGCCGTAAGATGTTTTGGCTCAACTCGATTAACAGTCACTCCGCTGCCAGCTATTGCGCCCGCCACCAGAAAAGTGCCAGCTTCGATCCTGTCGGGAATGATGTCGTGCTCCGCTCCATGTAATTCGCTAACGCCCTCGATGATTATTCTTCGTGTCCCGGCGCCTTCGATTTTCGCGCCCATCTTATTGAGAAAATCAGCCAGATCGCAAACTTCCGGCTCTTGCGCCGCGCCTTCGATTACGGTTGTGCCTTCGGCGAGAACGGCAGCCATCATCACATTGTCAGTGCCGAGAACAGTGGGTCCGAATTTGCCGCGCAAATTAATCACGGCGCCGGCTAGTTTCGGGGCAAAAACTTTCACGTTACCGCCCTCCACTCGCACCGCCGCGCCGAGGGCTTCGAAGCCCTTCAAATGCAAATCGATTGGCCGATCGCCGATGACGCAACCTCCCGGCAGGGAGACGGTCGCTTCTTTGCAACGCCCGAGGAGCGGGCCGAGCACGCCAACCGATGCCCGCATTTTTCGCACAACGTCATACGGGGCGACCGATTGCACTGTGTCGGCGGTGACGGTGACAATCCCGCTGGCGCGTTCCACCTGGGCGCCGAGATGGGTGAGAATTTGCAACATGTAATGCGTGTCGCTCAGGTCCGGCACGCGATGGATCGTGCACGGCTCGCGCGTCAGCAGGGTCGCGGCAAGGATGGGAAGGGCGGAGTTCTTAGAACCGCTGACCTTGATGGAACCGGCGAGGGAATTCCCGCCATGCACAAGTATCTTATCCATACCGGGCAAAGAGAAAACGCGTTCTACCTGAATAATCGTTTTTCGCCTCGATGTCGCCGTAATTTTTATCGCGCAAAAAGTCGATTAGGGCGGGTTCCTGGCCGAGCCCGATCTCCAACGCGAGCAACCCCTTGCGGCTCAGGTGCGATGGCGCCGTCTCAATCAATCGGCGAATAATTTCATCGCCCTTCACGCCGGCAAAAAGGGCGACTTCCGGATCGCGCAAAACTTCGGGCGCGAGCTGGTCTCGATCGTGGCGGGAAATGTAGGGCAGGTTCGCGACGATTAAGTCGAATTTCCCACCGACATTCTCTAACAGGTCGCTTTTGAGAAACTGAACACGAGCGGTTCCAAGCCGGACGGCATTTTCACGCGCCAGCAACAGCGCGTCGGCCGAAATATCGGTGGCGATGATTTCCGCCTCGGGAAATTTTTGTGCCAGAGAAAGCGCGATCACACCCGAACCAGTCCCGAGATCGACGATTCTCGATTCACGATTCACGATTTTCGATTCAACCAGCCCGACAAATTCTTCCGTTTCCGGTCGCGGAACGAGCGCGCGTTTGTCGCAGAGAAAGATGTTTCCGCAAAATTCGATCGTGCCGAGCAAATGTTGGAGCGGCTCGTTTTGTCCTCGCCGCCGGACAAGCTCGCGTAAAGGTGCCAGTTCGGGCTCGGCGAGATCGCGCTCGAACTCGAGATAAACGTCGAGCCTTTTCTGCCCGAGGGAATGCGCCAGCAAATGCTCGGCGTTCAAGCGCGGATTTTCGATCCCGCGTTTTTTGAAATAGGCGGTGGTGGATTGCAGAACGTCGAGCACCGTCATAAACCCCGTGCTTCAAATGCCGTCATCCTGAGCCGCACAGATGGCGAAGGACCTCTCCGACGAAGCGAGCGTGGGCGAGCGATGCGAGGTTCCTCAGTCCGAGCCGGACTGGCATTGTCTGCGCGGCTCGGAATGACAATCAATAAAGACGCAAGACGCGTTTCCATTACGCGCTCAGCGCGCTGTCTTTCAATCGTTCGGCCAAATCGGTAGCTTGCAGCGCTGAAATCATTTCCCCGAGCTCGCCTTCCATAAACCGGTCCAGATTGTAAAGAGTGAGCCCGATGCGGTGGTCAGTGACGCGGTTCTGCGGAAAGTTGTAAGTGCGGATTTTTTCTTCGCGGCCGCCCGATCCGATCTGACTCCGGCGATGGGCGGCGTATTTCTCCGCTTCTTCACGTTGTTTGGTTTCGAGCAATCGCGAGCGCAAAACATTGAGCGCTTTCTCCTTGTTCTTTTGCTGGCTCCGCCCGTCCTGGCAGCGGACGATTGTACCCGTGGGAATATGCAAAATCTGCACTGCGGAGTCAGTCGTGTTTACGCCCTGGCCGCCTGGTCCGCCGGAGCGGCAAACTTCGATACGAAGTTCTTCGGGTTTTAATTCCAGATCGATTTCCTCCGCCTCCGGCAAAACCGCGACCGTGGCGGTGCTGGTATGAATGCGCCCCTGCGCCTCGGTTGCGGGCACACGTTGGACCCGGTGCACCCCACTTTCGTAACGCAATTTTCGAAAAACCGATTCGCCACTCACCTTGAAAATCACTTCCTTTAATCCACCAAGCTCCGATGGACTCGAGTCCATACTCTCGATTTTCAATCCGGCTGACTCGGCAAAGCGATTGTACATTCGATATAAATCGGCGGCGAAAATGGCCGCCTCGCTCCCGCCCGTGCCCGCACGGATCTCAATGATGGCGTCGCGATTTTCATTTTCGTCCGGCGGAAGCAAAGCCACCTGCATCTCGCGTTCGAGGTCGGCGACCCGTTTTTCGAGCGCTGGAATTTCTTCCTGCGCCATTTGGGCCAGGTCGACGTCGGTCGAGTTGGCGAGTTCGCGATTGTCTGCCAGTTGCATTCGCGCGCTCGACAATTCGTTCCATTTCGCCAGTAACGCCTTTACGTTCGCGTGTTCCCGCATGATTTCGCCAGCACGATTGCGATTTTCGAAAAGGGACGGGTCGGCGATTTCGCACTCGAGTTGTTCGAAACGCTCGCGTTTACGTTGAATGAGAAGATCAAAGTCCATGATTGTTGTAGCGGTGGCTGTGTCAGCCGTTGGCGCAGGCGCTCGCCGCGGCGAGCGCCTCTACATTCAGCTAAGCCTTGGTGGCGCGGGCGGCCTTGGTGCTGCCGTAACGACGCGCGAACTTTTCCACGCGCCCGGCGGTGTCGACGAATTTTTGTTCGCCGGTAAAAAACGGATGGCAGGCAGCGCAGATGCCGATTTTAATGTCTCGTTTGGTCGAGCGGGTGTGATAAACCGCGCCGCACGCGCAAACGATATCGGTCTCCTGATAATCGGGATGAATGTCCGCCTTCATGTTGAAAAACAAGCAGAAACCTTAGCCGCGAAAGGGCAAATTCGCAAGTGAGGACGACATTAGACGACCCGATTCTCGAGGCGTGGGAAGAGACGCTCGAAAAAAATCGCCAACGCGCCGCCATTCTTGACGCGCAGGGGAAAATTGCGCGCACATTTTCTGAAATTGAGGAGCGCGCAGGTCATTTTGCGACTCAGCTGGCGGCGATTCCACCAGGTCAAGTTATCGCGATTCAAATTGGGAATCATCCGGATTGGCCATCATTATTTCTAGCGTGCCTGCGGAGGCAACTGGTCGTTCTTCCGCTAGAACAAACGATCAGCGATGAACAAAAGCAAAGCGCGTTCGAAATCTGCCGCGTTGTAGCTGCCGCCGTCTCCGGCGGCAGGGACGTCCAAATTCTGCCGCCGGAGACGGCGGCAGCTACAACAGAGATTAGGGTGAACGATTGGGGCAACGATCGACCCTCGCTGTTGAAGCTCACGTCTGGGACGACCGCCGCGCCGCGCGCGGTCCGTTTTCGCAGCGAACAATTGCTGGCCGATTGCGAGAACATTTGCGAGACAATGGGCATCAGCCAGCGCGACTCGAACTTCGGCGTCATCCCAATTTCGCACTCCTATGGCTTTAGCAATTTGCTGACGCCGCTCATCGCACGCGGCGTTTCGCTTGCGCTCAGCAACGATCGGATACCGCGAGCCGTCATCGACGGCCTCGCCGCGACTCGCGCGACCGTTTTTCCGGGAATGCCGGTTTTCTACCAGTCGTTTTGCGAAATGAGCGAGGCGCCATCCTTGCAAGGTTTATGGCTTTGCATTTCGGCCGGAGCTCCGTTGCCGCCGGAAACCGCGCAAGCCTTTTGCGAAAAATTCGGACGCGAGATCCACTCCTTTTACGGCGCATCGGAGTGTGGCGGGATTTGTTATGCCCGCGAAGCACAGCCGGTTCCGGGATTTGTTGGCGAGGCGATGTCTGGAGTTGAGATCGAACAGATCGATCCCGACGAGCCGGCGTCGCTCATTCGGGTGCGAAGTCGAGCGGTGGCTGCTGGTTACTTTCCCGAGCCGGATGAAGACAAACTGGGACACGGCGTTTTTGTCCCGGATGATTTGTTGGAAAAAACGCAGGGCGGTTACCGGATCGCCGGACGCAGCTCAGACTTGATCAACGTTGCCGGCAAAAAAGTGCATCCAGCGGAAGTGGAAGCTGAAATCTTGCGCTGCCAGGGAGTGCGAGCGGCGGTCGTTTTCGGTCGCGAATCGGAGCGTCGGAATGAAGAAATTGCCGCCTGTGTGGTAGCGAAAGGCTTGAGCGAGAGAGAATTGCTCGCGCATTGTCGGGCGCGGCTGAGCAGTTGGCAGGTGCCGCGCCGGATTTATTTCGTGGAGGCGATCCCGGTAAACGAGCGCGGCAAAACCAGCCGGCGCGAGCTGGCTCGGCGCTATCCAGCCGTCCGCTAGCGCCAAGAATTGTAGGCCGACGATTTTCGCCGCCATTTCTTTTAGTTGGCGGCCAGGATGGCCGCCTTACAATCCCCGTTGGCGTTAAACACGTACCCCCAGCGAGAAAATGCTTTTCATTTGCCGAGAAGGATAAATTGTTAGAGGCAGCGCGTTGGCAGTGGGACGTTTCTTGCGACGGCGCGCCTTTTTCCCAGTGAAAAAATCTACTGCTCGGACTACTAAACGCGAAGAGCGCATTCTGGTTCTAGAGCCAGACGAAGCATTGCTCTCGTCAATTTTGAGCGCGTTGCACGAGGTTGCGCCGGAAGCGGTGGTCGATGTGGCCCACGATCTGGACGAGGCGCATCGCATTGTCCTGGATGATCGGCCAGATCTGTTCGTCCTCGACATGGATGCGGCCGAGGATTTGGGTCAGGATTTCCTGCTCGATTTGCGCACCAGCCATCCGAATGCGCGCGCAATCATCTTAACGGCGGTGCACCTGCCGTCGCAGCGCGAACAAGCGGCCGGGATCGGCGCCATTCATTTTTTGGAAAAACCATTTCCGCATTCGGACTTCGTAGGTTTGGTGCACGCGCTCCTGCGACCGGCTGACGAAGAAGAAGGCGCAAAGTTCCAAGGTACGCTAAGTGATCTGCATCTTTCCGACATCATCCAGCTAAAATGCATGAGTGGCGCGACATCAGCGCTCGAATTCACCGGTCCGGCGGGCGAGAAGGCGCGCGTTTATTTCGATCAGGGTCAGGTCTGTCATGCAGTTACTCCGGGGCGCGAAGGGATTGAAGCCTTCAATGAAGTCGTAGGCTGGAAAGGGGGGAAGATTTCGGAAGTCTTCGGCGAGGAAACGCCCCCGCGCACGATCGATACTGATTGGCAGTTTCTTTTGATGGAAGCGGTGCGCAAAGTTGATGAAACCAGCGCACGGCGGGAGCGCCGGAAGAATATTCGCCCCTCACAGCGACACCGGATTTTGGTAATCGACGACAGTTTGATGCTTTTAGGTTTCGTCGAGGAAATTCTGGCCGAAGCCAACTACGATGTAGTAACGGCTGGGACCGCGCAGGAGGGTTTACACGCCATCCTCGAGCAAAAGCCCGATTTGATCCTGCTTGATTATTTGCTCCCCGATTTGCGCGGTGATGAAGTTAGTCGCCTCCTCAGCGAAGATGAATCGACCGCTGACATCCCCGTGCTTTTCATGTCCGGTTTCGGCGCCGACTTACAAAATG
This sequence comes from Verrucomicrobiota bacterium, assembly GCA_003220155.1. Taxonomy (GTDB): domain Bacteria; phylum Verrucomicrobiota; class Verrucomicrobiia; order Chthoniobacterales; family UBA10450; genus AV69. The sequence continues at coordinate 1,354 of QHRO01000272.1, read as the reverse complement.
CGCAGTCGAATTTTGCCAACGTTGTGGGGGTTCTCAATAAACCATTCACCTCCGATTTACTCTTGAAAGTGGTCGAGCAACCTCTGCCTAAAATTGCCACCGAAGAGGGCGCGGAGCCGGAAACTGCCCCCGAGTCGGCAATGAGCTCTGAGTTCACCAATGTAATTGGTGGGGAAGTTGAATCGCCTGTTTCTTCGTCGCCGCTTTGGAACGAAGGGGCCTTTGCTCAGCCGCCATCAGAGCCGACGCACGCTGGTTTCGGTGATCCGAATTCTCTCGCGCAACCGACTACTTACTTTGCCGTGGCTCCGATCGATTCGGGTTGGGCGGCGAATATTTACTTTTCCGGCAACACCGATTTTTTTTCCTTCAGTTGCGCGCTGCGAGTGATCGGCAGGGAAAAGCTCACCGGGGTGCTTCATGGTTACTGGACGAAGGAGAACGTTGAGCTGTATGCGCGGGAAGGAAGAGTTCTTTTGGTGACGACGCGCGATGCCGAGCTCTACTGCTCGGAAGCCCCCATTACGTTAGTCAACATCGACGCGGAACGTGTCTCACAAGCGCGAGCGACCCAATCGCAGACCGGTTGCCCATTGTTCGTCCCTCTCATGCGGGAGGACCTGATCTCGCGCGATCCGGCCCTGCAATTGATCCAGCATTATGGGCAAAAACTTTTCGCGCAGCTCTGGAGCACGCGGCGCGTTCGGTTCGCGTTTGAGCAAACGAACGAGCTGCCCGATTTTACCGACAACGTGCCTGCCGACGAGGACATCGAGCACTGGATGCTGGCCACGCTGCGCTTCGTCCAGGTGCAGGATCTTGCCGACAAAGCCAATTATGACCCGGCCTGGATTCCCGCTTATACGCGCGATGGTTTTGAGCGTATCCAAAGGCTGCGGCTTACTGTGGCCGAAGCGCAATTCGCCTCGCAATTCAACGGCACCCGTTCCATCGCTCAGATCGCGCGCAATCTTCGGCTAGATCTGAAATTCGCCCGCTTGACGCTCTTCCGTTTCGTTGAACTCGAGATTGTCGAATGCTGGCCCCCGGGTGGTTCCGAAAAGGCGGCGCGCGGCAGCGTTTTCAAACGACTGGGCAGGTCGATAGGGATCGGAGAGTAGTTTTTACCTGCCCAAGGCCGCGCGATGAAACAGAACGTTCTCGTCGTCGACATCGGCGGCACTCACGTCAAACTGCTGATGTCGACGAAGGACAAATTGAAATTCGATTCCGGACCGGATATGACGCCGCGCGATTTCGTAAGGAAATTTCACGAGACCACTGCGAAGTTAAAATTCGCCAGCGTCTCAATCGGGTTTCCTTCAGTAGTCCGCGAAGGTGAGATTGTGAAAGA
>QHRO01000253.1 GCA_003220155.1 Verrucomicrobiota bacterium | reverse complement strand
CGCCCTGAACCATTGCCACGACAACGTATTTTGGCTGATCGAACGGAGCGAAGCAGCAGAACCAGGCAATGGTATCTTTTTTGCCGTTGGTCGAAGCCTGGGCGGTTCCGGTTTTGCCGGCGACCTGTACGCCTTTCAATCGCGCCCGCCCACCCGTGCCGCCATCTTCGTTTACCACTTCCCAAAGTCCGCGACGAACCATTTCGATTTGTTCCGGTGAAAAATCGAGTCGCAAATCGCTATCGATGCGGGGTTCGGCGGGAACGGCGGGCTTGCCATTTTCATCCAACGCTATCGAGCCGTTTTGATTCAAGATTTTACTAACGAGACGCGGATAATAGGAAACACCGCCATTGGCGACAGTGGCGTAGGCCATCGCCATTTGTAGCGGCGAGGCCAGCACATAACCCTGGCCAATCGAAACGTTCGCAGTGTAAGCCTGCGTCCAGCGTTCCCGAGGATAATGGATCGCCATCCACTCCGGCCCGGGCATGATCCCCGGTTGCTCGCCCGTGAGGTGGATGCCAGTCTCCTTACCCAAGCCGAGCGCGTTGCCAGTCTGGTCGATCGCGTCGATTCCAGCCGCATTTCCATATTGATAGAAAAACGAGTCGCACGAAACTTTGATCGCGTCGATTAATCCAAGCGTACCGTGCGCGCCGCCTTTGTCGGCAATCCAGCAACGGAAATAATGGTCGCCGTAAGATACGCCGCCGCTGCAATTGAAACGTGCGGTGGATAGCTTCCGGCGTAAACCTGCGAGCGAGGTCACGATTTTGAAGGTCGAGCCCGGCGGAAAGGTGCTGATCGCGCGATTGATCAATGGCCTGGCCTCATCCTTCTGCAACGCCGCCCAATCTTTCGCCTTGATGCTGGGAATAAAAGTATTGGGATCGAATGACGGCACCGAAACCATTGCCAGCACGTCGCCGTTATTAGGATCGACCACCACTGCCGCACCGCGCGCGACCGAGCGAATCGCTTCCTCGGCGATCGCCTGGATGCGGGCATCAATGGTCAAGTAGACATTCGCGCCCTGCATCGGCGGATCTTCTCGTAGCACTCCATCAATCACGCCCTTGGCATTGCGCCGCAGATAGCGAACCCCCGGCCGGCCCCTCAAATACTGGTCGAATATTTTCTCGATATTCGATTTCCCATCCACATCGCTCTGGTAAAAAGTGAACTTGCCCGCTTCCTCTTTGTTGGTGTCATCGGGTGGACCGACGTAGCCCAGGAGATGGGCCGCGAGCGCGCCATAGACATAAGAGCGCACCGGCTTGATCGCGATGTCCACTCCAGGCAATCCGACATCGTGCTCGGAAAACTTCGCCATCGTCGGAAAATCAATGTCCTTGATGTAGGTGTAGGGAACTTCCGTGTTGGTGCGATAATGCTTTTGTAATTGGCCGGCGTTGTAATCTCGCGCCAAATCCAGATCGTCGAGGCGTGGGACAATTCCATCATTCACGATTTTGACGATGTCTGGTTCCTTCAAATCTTTCGGCATCCCACTCACCTTTCCCCGATAGGCGGTAAGCGGTGGTTGCCCGTAACGTTGTCGGTAGCCCTTCACCATCTCGGGCAGATAGAAATCGACTTCGTAACTCGCGCGGTTCTGCACCAGGGAAGTGCCATTGCGGTCGCGAATCTCACCGCGAATCGATGGAATTCGCACGGTTGCCTCGGAGCTGCCACGAATCCGAGCGGTCCACTCCGTCCCACGCGCCACCTGCACCCACCAAAGGCGGGCAGCCAGCGCACCCAGGCCGAGCAACATCAGCAGCCCGAGAAATTGCAACCGCAAGAGCGGACTAAGTCGTGGCCTGTTCATATGAGTCCTCGCCGTGGAAGATAAGGGTAGGCGGTCGCACGCGCCAGCCAGTGCAACGCCCAAAAAACGAGCGGCGCCATAATCATCGCCAGCAAGCCTGGCCCGCCGATTTGCCACCAGACTTCACGTGAGAAAAAAATGGAGCCACGCCGGAACGAAAGCATTAGATATTGGCCGAGCAACAGAGCCGAGGTGCAAATGCCGCTCATGATACAATGAACTTCCCAGCGCCCACGCGCAAAAAGCGGCCGCAACCCATGCATGATTCCCGCCAAAACGGCGTAGAGAAGTATTGACGAGCCGAAGGAAATTTCAACACGTCCGCCGATGATCTGCGCGGTCAGTGCGTCGAGCAAAAAACCGGCCCAGAAGACCAGCACCAGAAGAAGCGGCAGCGGTAAGGCCATGGCCCCGTAAAAAACCAGAACTGGCGTGATGTAAACATGCGCGTTCGACATCCAATCGAGCGGCGGAATGAAAAATTCCGCCATCTGCGCGACAAAGACGAGAACGATCAAAACACAAAAGAAAATCATTTGCGCCCAACGACGACGAACACGTCCTCCAGTTTCGCTAGATCAACCGCCGGTGTCAGCTGCGCCTGACCATCCAGTTCCCGCACCCGAAATTCTTTGACCGTTCCGAGCAGCAACCCCGGCGGAAACACCCCGCCCACTCCCGAGGTATAAGTTTTCTGGCCGGGCTGCAAATTCGCCTGCTTCGACAGAAAATTTAAATTCAGCAATGGCGCCACACCACCCGCAACCCGCTCCCCCGTGACGATGCCTTGTTCGCGCGTACCTTCGACGTTGGCGGCGACGCGGCAATTTTCATCCGAAACCAGGAGAACAATCGCGATGTTTTCACTTACCGTTGTGGTCTTGCCGACCAATCCTTCATCGGTCACGACCGGCATATCGCTCTCGATCCGATCTTGTTTGCCGCGGTTAATAGTAACAGTGCGCCACCAGGTGGAGGAATCGCGCGTTATGACTTCGGCCGGCACAAGTTTAAACACGGAGCGTTCGCGATAGTTCAGCGCGTGACGCAATCGATTCACTTCGTGCTCGACGTCGCGCAAGGCCTGGTTTGTCGCTTTGAGCGAACGGTTCTCTACCCGCAATGAACTATTTTCCGCTTGAAGATCATCAAGCGATTTCAAGTTACTCCGCACTGAAGTGATTTGCTTTTGCAAACCCGCGCCTGAGCTCAAAAACGGCGCAATCAATTGATAAACGTTCGACTGCAACTTCCGGGTGCCACCAGTCCCCAGACTCAGAAGATACCCCAGCGCCGCCACGAAAAGCACCAGCGCAACAATGCTCGTGCGACTCATCTCAGGCCCGAAGTTCGAACGCCGAACTGAGCGATTGATCCGAAAGCCCGAACTCCGGAATTATTGGCGCCACTGCCGATCGGCAGACGCAACCTGGCGCAAAAATTTAAGTTCATTGAGGCATTTGCCCGTTCCTTCTGCGACCGCGCTTAGCGGATCTTCCGCAACATGGACAGGCAAACCAGTTTCCTCGCTCAAAAGTTTATCGAAACCGCGCAAAAGCGCGCCGCCGCCGGCCAAAACCAGACCTCGATCGACCAAATCGGCCGATAATTCTGGCGGGCAACGTTCCAAGGTGATTCGCACCGAATCGACGATGGTGGAAATCGGTTCCAGCAATGCTTCGCGCACTTCCTGCGAAGTGATCTGCAAAGTTTTCGGCAGGCCCGCGACGAGGTCCCGCCCTTTCACTTCCACACTCGTTTCCTTGTCGGTGGGATAAGCCGAGCCGATTTTGATTTTGATTTCTTCCGCGGTCCGCTCACCCACCATCAAATTGTAAGCGCGCTTCATATATTGCACGATCGCTTCATCCAGCTCGTCACCGGCTACCCGCACGCTGCGGCTGAAAACGATGCCAGAGAGCGAAATCAACGCCACTTCCGTCGTACCGCCGCCGATGTCGATGATCATGTTACCCGCCGGATCCTGCACCGGAAGACCAACCCCAATCGCCGCCGCCATCGGTTCCTCGATCAAATAAACCTCGCGAGCACCGGCGTGAGTGGCCGATTCGCGCACCGCGCGTTTTTCCACTTCGGTAATGCCGGATGGAACCGCAATCACTACCCGCGGCCGTGCCCGCATACGCCGGCCGTGCACTTTGGTGATGAAATGCCGGAGCATTGCCTCAGTCACTTCGAAATCCGCTATCACGCCATCTTTCAGCGGCCGCACCGCCACGATGTTTGCCGGCGTTCGCCCGAGCATGCGCTTGGCTTCATCCCCCACCGCCAGAACTTTGTTGGTGCCTGCCTGCACCGCCACCACCGAAGGCTCGCGCAAGACAATTCCTTGGTCCTTGACGTAAACCAGGGTGTTGGCCGTGCCAAGATCGATGCCGATATCGCTGGATAACCAGCCAAAAAGTCCTTCGAACATTTAATTTAGGAGAAATTAGAATTGACTGCGCTGCAAGTTTCGAGCCAGCGAAAGCCGCACGGGAAAATAAACTCCTGACGTTCAATGCTCCCCAGCTGTTTCAGCGCCCGAAAACGCGTAGAACCTTGGAACAGAGCTGCCACCCGTCAAGGGAAAGCTTGCTGCAGCCAAGCCGCGGAGTAATGGAGTGTTGGAGTAGTGGAGTAATGTATTCTGCCCAACACTCCATCACTTCAAATACTCAAATACTCGAATGCTCCATGCATCGGATCCTTATCGCCCCATCCATCCTCGCCGCCGATTTTTCCCGATTGGCCGATGAAGTTCGCCGGGTTGAGGAGGCCGGGGCCGATTGGATTCATTGCGACATCATGGATGGACATTTCGTCGATAACATTTCCTTCGGCCCGGGAATCGTCGCGATTGTTCGCAAGCTCACAAATTTGCCGCTCGACGTCCATCTCATGATCGAGTACGCCGATCATTATCTACCGCGTTTTATCGAGGCCGGAGCAAATTCGATCACGGTCCACGTTGAACCGGAATCGAAACACGACGTTGCCAAAACCTTGGAGCAAATTCGCGGCGGGGGCTGTCGTGCTGGTCTGACCTTAAATCCGGCCACGCCATTTGCCTTGCTGGAGCCATTTCTCAGCCAGCTCGATCTTCTTCTCATCATGACGGTACATCCGGGTTTTGGTGGCCAATCGTTCCGCAGCGAACAAATGGAAAAAGTGCGTCGTGCTCGCGATTGGAAGACAAAAAACAATCCTGCGCTGGATATCGAAGTGGACGGCGGCATTAATCCGGTGACGGCACGCGTATCGATTGAAAGCGGCGCCAACGTCCTCGTGGCGGGCACATCCATCTTCAAATCCGAGGACTACGCCACGGAGATTCGCGCCTTGCGCGGGGAATAACACCTACCATCAATCCTCCGTCATCCCGAGCGCATGCGAGGGACCTCGCCCAAGGTATTGGATCACACAAGATAGTTTTCGTTCGCCAACCGCTTTGGTGAGGTCCCTCACCGTCTGCGCGGTTCGGGATGACGAGCGGCGCGGTTAAACATTTCCGCCAAATAATTTTTTTCGCGAGGTCCTCCCATTTCGGATTTAGCTTTCGCACCAAGTTATTTTCCTTCTCACGCCGCCAGGCTTTGATTTCTTTTTCGCGCGTGATTGCCGAGATGGGATCCGAAAATTGCTCGTAATAGACGAGGCGATCGAGCTTGTACTTTGAAGTGAAGCCTTTCACTACATGATTCTTGTGCTCCCAAACCCCGCCCTTCCAACTTGCTCGTCACGCCGGTATAGAGCACGACCCGGCTTCGATTGGTCATCATGTACACATAGAACTCTTTCACGTTCCCAACCCGTCATCCCGAGCGCAAGCGAGGGACCTCGCCTTAGGTAGTCGGATCACTCAGTGTAATTTTGTGTAACCTATTTTCCAATTGTGAGGTCCCTCGCCGTCTGCGCGGCTCGGGATGACACGCGATTGGGCAGCTAGGCTGACGCAAAATTTCCCATCGCGCCTGCTCGCTCGCGATAAAAGCAAAAAATTCGCCCTAGCCCGCCACAACCGGCTCAGCTTCGGCGCTCGTTTCCGCCATCACTTCGTCAGTTTGCGTCACCCTAACCACTTCCTCGATAGTGGTGCTGCCCTGCGCTACGCGGCGCCAGCCGTCCTGCCGCAACGTTTCCATCCCCTCCGCAATGGCGCACTGCTTCAGCTCGCCCCCATCGCGCTTCTGCATGATCATTTTGCGCAGTGGCTCGGTCACGACGCAGATTTCGTAAATCGCGGCGCGACCTTGATAGCCAGTTTGCCGGCACTGATCGCAACCCTTGCCGCGCATGAATTTCGTTCCCAGCTCTTTCAATGGGAATCCGATTTCGCCGAGATACTCTCCCGGATATTCAACTTTCTCGGCACACTCAGGGCAGATGGTGCGGACAAGCCGCTGCGCAATGAATGATTTCACAACCGACGAGAGCAGGAACGGTTCGACATCCATATCGAGCAAACGGGTAATGCCCCCGACGGCATCATTGGTGTGCAGCGTACTGAAGACCAGATGGCCGGTCATCGCCGCCCGAATCGCAATGTCTGCCGTCTCGACGTCCCGAATTTCACCGACCATCACCACGTTCGGATCTTGTCGAAGAATGTGACGTAAACCGCGCGCAAAGGTGAAATCGATTTCCGGTTTCACATCCATTTGCAACACGCCGGGCAATTTATACTCGACCGGTTCCTCGATGGTGATGATGCGGCGCGAGACTGAATTGATCGTGCTGAGGAAACAATACAACGATGTCGATTTCCCGCAGCCGGTCGGGCCGGTGAGCAAAATGATCCCATTAGGCTGGGCCAGGAGACGGCGGATGACGTTTTCCTGTCGTTCACTGAGATCGAGGCGTTGAAAGCCGAACTGCTGACCGCCGCGGGCGAGCAAACGCAGGCTGATCGATTCGCCGTTCACCGTCGGGATGGTCGAAACGCGAACGTCGATCTCCTGATTGTTCGCGTGCAAATTCATGCGGCCATCCTGCGGCAAACGTCGTTCGGCGATGTCCATATGCGACATCACTTTCAATCGCGAAATAATCGCGGCGTGAAGCACGCGCAGCTGTGGCGGCACCGCCACTTCGTGCAGAATTCCGTCGATGCGGTAACGAATGCGGATGTCGTTCTCGAGGGGCTCGACGTGAATATCGGTCGCACGCTCGGCGATCGCTTCGCGGATAACTTGATTAACGAATTTAACGACGGAGGCCTCCGGATCGTCCGCGTTGATGTCCGTCGCGGTCTCTCCTTCATGCAAGACTTCAAAACCCCGATTGGTCTTGAGAATTTCATCGAAGGTTTCCGCGCCCACGCCGTAGAGCGTTTTCATGGCGCGCAGTAACTGCGCGCGCGGCACCAAGACCCATTCCGCCGGTTTCTTCAAGAGTTGCGTCACAAGCTGGCGGCCGGCGGAATTGAAAAGATCGTAGGTCGCGAGAACAACAGAATTGTCCTTTTCCGCGATCGGCAAAATGTGATGCTGAAAAACAAATCGCGAGGGCAAAATCGACAGTGTTTGCCGATCGATTGTCTTGGCGTCGAGCGTGACAACCGGGACGCGGAAGAAATTTCCAATGGCAGAGAGAAACCGTTGCTCGTCGACCTTGCCGGAATCGAGCACTTGGGTCGTCCAGGAACCGCCATTGAGATTCTGCGAAAGCTGGGCAGCTTCTTCGCGAGACTCCACGCCGCCAGCGATCAAAAGATCAACAATCGATTTGCTTACCGCCGCGTTCATCTTGATCCCTTTTTGTAGCGGCGGTCGGAGCCTGCGCTGGGCGGAGCCGAAGTGACCGCCGAAATTCCCAGGACTCGCCGCTCATAGAGCGCCGCTACAGCGCGCATCAAAAAATCGCAACTCGGCTGGCGGACGGGGGATCTCATTTTAACCCTCGAATTATGCCATTAGGCCGCCGTTTTGCCAGAGCGCGACAATGCTTTTGCTTCAGGGAGCGGGCGTGCCCCAGACTAGGGCAAATGCAATGCCCGTCGCACTGGATCGTTTAGCGTGCCACTCACACGTATTGAATAATTTTTCTGAAGACGCGCTATCGCGTCGCTCACCTCGTTGGAAAAGACGCCGTCAATCGGGCCGCAATAGTATCCCAGCCGGCGCAAATCTCTTTGCAGGGCGCCGACATAAGCTGGCTGCACCATCAATTGCTCGTTCGCCTTGAAATAATAGATCCAACGCCAGTTATATCGCCGGTCGAAGTCAGTGGCACGCACCGTGGGCATTTGGTGGAGCAGCCCATATTCGTCGCGCGGCGCCAGTGAATCGACGGAATGATAGGAAAAGATCTCCTCGTCTACGATGAATCCAGGAGCGCCATCGTAGGCGAGAAACATCGCGATAAAAACAATCCCGAGTCGTTTCATCAGCGCATTCCTACATCTTTGGGAGATGGGACATCCGGAGGCGGCAGTTGCTTTCCATCCCCCCGTTTCGGACAATCCGGACAATCATCCTGTTCAAGCTCAGGCCCGAAGTGCGACCGGTCCTCTGTCCTTTGACGAAGACGATACAGATCGAGTTTCGTCAGCGTCACTTCCGGACGCATGAGAATAACCAACTCCTGCCGTTGTTTACTTCGAACCGTATTTCTGAATATCGAACCGATATATGGAATTCGATCGAGAACTGGAATTCCAACCTTGGTGGTCTTCTTATCGTCGGTGATTAGCCCACCAAGAATAATCGTTGAGCAATTCGGGGCTGAGACATTGGTGCGAATATAGCGAGTCGCGATAGTCGGAATCTGGTTGCCATCAACGGTCGTCGTTTGGCCAGTCAAACTGTCGAGTTTCTGTAGAATATCGAGGGAGACTTCCTTTTCGGAGTTAATCAACGGCACTACTTCCAGCTGCAAAGCAACCTTCTTAAATTCAATGTTCGAAGCGACAGCGGCGGTGCCATTGGTCGCGACGGTGCTAGTCACATTACTTAGCGTACTGACTGGTACCGGAATCTCCTGGCCGCTCGCGATGATTGCCTTCTTATTGTTACTGGTGAAAACCATTGGCCGCGAAATGACATGAAATCGGCCAGTGGAATCAAGCATATGCACAATCGCGGACAACGTGCTACCCGCCGCAACATAAATATTGGTGCCGGCGGCTGCGCCGGTGACTAGTTGCGTAAAGGTGCCCAAATCACCGGGAGTAAAAACTCCCAAGGGGCTGGTGATGGTTGTGGAAGCCGGAGAGCCAGAAGGACTGCTGGTTGCGATTGGCACACGCGCAGTCGTGTTACGCGAAATTTCAGCCGCTTTCCTGCCATAGCGCAGAAAATAATCCACGCCGAATTCTTCGTCGTTGTTCAGCGTCAGCTCGCCGATGACAGTGGCAAGAGCGACTTGCGGCGCTTTCACGTCCATCTCGTCGAGGATTTTTTCTATCTTCACCACCACCTCGCGATTACCCAGAACGATGATGGTGTTGGCACGCTGATCAGCGATGATCTTGGAATTGCCAACGATCACAGCCTTCGGCGCGGTATCGACAGGTTGAGTTGATAACTCTTCGGAAACGTTAAGAGTGCTGCCAGTCGCAGTGCTGCCTTGTCCGACATTATATGGGTTGGTCACCGTGGGATTGGGCGTGCGCTGCGGCGTCGGTCCTGCCTGCGGCCCCGCGGCTCCGCCGGCGGCACCTTGTTGCTGTTCGCCTGGTTCGGTCAGGGCCTGCACCAACACCGGCAAAACATCACTAGCTGAAATATAGCGCAACGGCCGCGTCACCGGTTTACCAAACTCCACGTTGGCGTCGAGCTCCGCGATCAGTTTCCGGATAAATGGCATGTTTATCGGCCGAGTAATGACGTGAATGCGGTTCGTCCGCACATCGGGTGCCAGCTTAATTTTACCAACGATAACGGATTCCTCCGAAAGCGCGGTGAGCGTGCCAAGTTCGCCTTCGCCCTGAGCCACCGGCACGACTGGATTGGCAACCCCACGCACGCCCCGGACTGGTCCACCCCCTGGGCCGGCCGGCCGGTTTTGTTCGGCTCCTTTCTCGAAAATGTCCTTTAACGTATCGACCACCTTGGTGGCGTCGGCGCGTTCGAGCTTGATGAATTCACTCGTCACTTCAGCGGGAGCGACATCAATTTGATCGATGATCTTGGCTAACCCGCGAATGACGGTGGAATTTTCCGTTATTAATACGCTCGACGATTTCGGCAGCGGGAGCACCGATGTATAAGTTTGCGGCGGCGAAAGATACTGTCCGAGCACCTGCTGCAACTCGGCCGGATCAGCATAGCGAAGCTTAAAGAGATAGCTGATTATCTGATCGCCCGGAGGGATGTCGGCCTGATCCGAAATAATCGGCACGCCTTGTCCGCGTGGATTTTTCCCTGTTCCGATCACCTTCACGATATCAGGATCTTCCGGAACGAGTGAGAATCCATTCATCAATAGGCTGATCTTAATGATCTGAATCGCTTCTTCGCGGGTTGGATCATTAGTGAGGAAAATATTCACCTTGCCTTGCACGAAATTATCCATGATCACCCGTTTACCGGTGAGCTGCTCATACAGCCGAAGGACGTCCTGAACGTCGCTATTCGGAAATTGCAATTTCACCCGATCCTGAGAGCTCGGTGTAGCCGCACCTGTCCGCGCTGGCGCAGGGGGCGCGGGCGATACCGGGCGTTGCGCAAAAGCCAATGCTGCTGAGGTAAGCAGCACAACAACGACGAGGGGGTATTTCAACACTCGCAATATGTAAGAGGAAGCGCTCTCCGGGTCAATACCGCTCAGCTCGGTATATCCACCCTCGCCGGGCGCTAGGCAGGAACCCTGAATCCTCAGCTTTTCACCTTTCCAACTTAATCGTAAAGAAATGAAGTGAAGCCATTCCGGTTAGCATTGGTTCTGATTCTGGGCGCGGCAATTCTCGAAGCGGCAGATGAGAAATCCGGCAACGCTCCAGTCATTTCGGAAATTCGCGCCGTTTTGCGCGCGCAACAGGAGGCTTGGAACCGCGGCGATATTGACAGTTTCATGAATGGTTACGCCCGCGACGAAACCACCGTTTTTGTTTCCGGCGATGAAGTGATTCGTGGCTGGCAAACGGTTCGCGATCGTTATCTCAGCAAATACAATGATCGCGCCAAGATGGGGACGCTTACGTTTTCGGATCTTGAAATCGAACAGCTTGGCCCGGATTCCGCCCTCGCGCTCGGGCACTGGGAGCTAAAACGCGCAAGTGACAACCCCCATGGTCGTTTCACCTTGATCTTCCGCAAAACCCCGGACGGTTGGCGCATCGTGCACGATCATACCTCGGCGGCTGCGCCGCCGCCGTAACTTGCGTTGTGTAGCGGCGGTCTATGACCGCCGGATCGCGATCACTCGGAGTAATATTCCAAATCAAAGATCTCACCACCAAAGGGCCAATCGTGCCATCGCTTCACCGGTCCGGCCCGCACTGGATTCTCACGGACATAGTGCCACTTCTCTTCGTATGACTCCTCACTTCGCAAGACGTGGTCAAAGAAATCTTTTTGCCAATGCGGCGATGAGATTCCATCAAAGTGCAACCCCTTCGACAGCGCATTTTTTAATGATTTCATCCACCCGGGAAGGTCAATCTTTTGATCATTCAGTCCGACGAAAACATGAAGATGGTCAGGCATGAGTACGTACGCGCCGATCCATGCGCCGTGGCCCGGGCCTTTTTCAGCGAAGCGGATAAAAGCTTGGTGAACTGATTTTGTTGCCAATATCGCGCTGCGATTATTTGTGCGTGTTGTTACAAAATAGATCGCTGTGCGCAAGAATATCCGATCGCGGCGATGTAGCCGCTGCTTGCGGTCGTCGGCGGTCATGGACCGCCGCTACAGAATGCGAAAACTATCGCGAGACGCTTCAAAGTTTCAATTGCCGTAACTTTGTAACCTTTTTAACCCTTTAACTTATTCAGCAACTTCTCGTGTATCCCATCGAACCCGCCATTGCTGAATACAGTCACGATATCGTTCTTCTTTAATAACGGCACGATGCGCTCAACAATTGCGTTCGCGTTCTCTTCATAAAAGGCTGAACGCCCGGATTGCTTAATCTCTTTCACAACCGCCTCCGGATTCAATCGCTCCGCCTCGGGAATTTGCTCGAGTCTCGCCACCTGGGAGATGAAAACGCCGTCTGCTATTTTCAAGGCTTTAGGCAACTCGTGCTGAAAAACGGCACGCCGGGTTGTGTTGGAACGCGGCTCGAAAATCGCCCATAACCGATGCTTCGGATAACGATGACGTAGCGCCGTCAGCGTTTGGGCAATCGCGGTCGGATGATGCCCGAAATCGTCTATCACTTTCACCCCTCGCACTTCGCCACGGATTTCCTGACGTCGCGCGACACCTTCGAACTTCGGTAATGCCGCGCGAATCGTCTCCGCTGATACGCCATAAAATTTCGCAGCTGAGATCGCCATCGCGGCGTTGCGCACGTTGAACTCGCCAAACATCGGAACCTCGAATTCCTCGTCGCGTAACACGAAACGAGATTTTTTTGCCGAATAGCTGACATCACGAATACGCTGCGCACAGTTTTTGGAAAAACCGACCTCGACCATTGGTGCCAAGGAATCGCGCGTGACCTCGACGCAATTTTTGTCATCGCCATTGAGCACGATCATTCCGTTCTGCGGCACAATGTTCACCAGACGACGAAAACTTGTCCTGATCGCATCGAGATCCGGAAAGATGTCGGCATGATCGAACTCGATGTTGTTCACCACTAGAAGCTCCGGCAGGTAATGAATGAATTTTGAGCGCTTGTCGAAAAACGCGGTGTCGTATTCGTCGCCTTCGATGACAAAAAATTTGGATTTGTTGAAGCGCGCACCCTGCCCGAAATTGCGCGGAATACCGCCGATCATGTAGCTCGGCTGGTGCTTGGCGAAGTCCATGATCCAGGTCAGCAACGTTGTGGTTGTTGTTTTACCGTGCGTGCCGGTGACAACGAGATTGTGTCGCCCGCGGAGAAAGTAATTTTTCAAAACTTCCGGCAACGAAAGATAGAATAGCTTCCGATTCAGGACCGCTTCTGCTTCGGGGTTGCCGCGTTTAATCGCATTGCCGATCACAACCACATCAGCGTTTGCGGGAATATTTTCCGCGCGATAGCCGGATGAGAGCGCAATTTTGCGCTTTTCCAGAAAGGTAGACATAGGCGGATAAATATTTTCGTCCGAGCCGGTGACCGTGAAACCGCGCTCGCTCATCGCCGCCGCGACGGACCCCATCGCCGTGCCGCAAATTCCGAGAAAATGAAAATGCCGCGGCGCTTCTTTCACAGCAATTCTTTACCCGGAGAAGCCAACTACGCTAGCGAAACGAACGCCCGTCATCGCGAACGAAGTCGAGGGATCCCGTGGCGAAAGCTTAAAGATAACTTCACCGGGATCCCTCGACTTGCGCTCGAGATGACAATCGCAAGGGATTGTCATTTCCGCTCGAATACTTCCACCGCATTCCATGCTTCATCGGGCGGGGCCTGTTCGTATTCCAGCGAACGGTCGAGGTATGTTTTTGCCAGGTAATCCTCGGGGTAAAATTCCAGGAAGCGCGAGAACAGAATTTTCGCCTGAATGAAATCGCGATCGCGAAACTTGCGAATTCCTTTCTCGTACGTTTCCAGCCAGATCAACAATTCCTGATCGAGCGCAGCGTTACGCGCCTCCACGATCGTAAAAACATCGACCGGCTCGGTCTTTCCTTTGACTTGTGCACGCGCGACGGAACGCAAATGAAATTCGTCGCGAATCAAATCCGCCGCCGCCGTGCCGACAAGAATGTCCACGCCGTAAATGCGCGTCAGCCCTTCCAAACGCGACGCCAGATTAACCGCATTGCCAATCACGGTGAGATCGGCGCGATCCTGCGAGCCAATGTTTCCCGCGAGAACGTCGCCATGATTAATGCCAATGCCCATTCCCAGGGTCATGCGGCCTTCCGTTTTCCAGGCGTTATTTAGTCTCAACAATTCGCGCCGCATCCCGAGGGCCGCGTGCGCGGCTGCCTTAGCATCTTTGGCTACCCCCTGGCTCTTGACGTTCCCCCACACCGCCATGATGGCGTCACCGATAAATTTATCGAGCGTGCCATCGTACTGAAAAACGACATTGGTCATTGCGGTCAGGTATTCATTCAACTGCCGAACCAATTCTTTTTCGTCCGCCTTCTCGCTTAAGGTGGTGAAACCGACGATGTCGGAAAACAAAATCGTGGCCGGCATGCGCGAACCCTTGAGCGAGTTGTAGTAGCCGCGGGGATTCTCGAGAATTTCTTTGACCAGGTTCTTGGAAACGTAACGCTCGAGCGTCCGCCGCGTGCGCAACTTTTCCATGCGCTCAATCGCGTAATCGATCCCAAGGGTGCTAACGCCACAGAGGAGAAAAGTCGAGAGCACGGGTACCGATGCGAGAAGGAAGCCGGAGCGATCATAGGCCAGACGGGCAACCGCCAGATAAATCACGGCGATTGCAATGAGCGAGAACAGAGAAAGAATTGGACGTCGCAAAAAAGGAATTATGCCCCACCCGATCACCCCAGCGACGAGAACGAGGCCAAGCATGACCTGCGTTGGTGTTTGCCGCAGAAATTCGTGTGCCTCGGTCGCGGCCATTACCTGCAAATGAACCGCCGGACCAGGCGCGGCCGGATTCATCGGAGTAACGATGAAGTCGTGGCCGATTTGCGAAGATGCGCCGACGATTACGATTTTATCTTTAAAAATTGCGCCGTCGGCGTAGTTCGCTTTCCAAAAGCTCGGATGGAAAACCTGCCAAAGAGGGAATGGTGGATAAGCATCATTGGAGCTAAAACGAAAAAGATGATCGCGTTGATCCTGTGGAATATCAGCGCTGCGTCCAAGTTTCGTTAGCGCGCGCGCCGGCATCGAAACATAAATCTCGTCACCGGAGACAGGGGCTACCCCCGCGAGTTGACGTTCAGAAGTGAAGAAGCGCGCCGCGCGCAGTTTTCCGTCGATCTCGTCATTCCAATAATTTACGAAACCGACGCGACCGTCAGTTTGCGCTGGCGGCGGGATGAGCTGCGCGTTTGGCAGTACAATTTGGATGTTATTTTGCATATCGATATTCATCGCCACAACAACCCGATCGCGATACCGATCGAGCGCCACGCGGAAAGCGGGATCACCGTCGTTTGGATTGTTGAACATCAGGTCGAACATGACCAGACGCGCACCGGCCCCAAACAAGCGATCCAGTAAAAGGACCCAAAGTTGGCGCGACCATGGGAACGGCCGCTCGGTCATCAATTCAAAGGCGCGATTACCCGCGATCTCCTCCGGTCCGACCGCATCCAATTGCAACGATTGCTGATCGATTCCCAGGAAAATAAAATCGTCACGCGTAGCGGTCTTACGGCCTTCCCGGCGCAGCGTGTCCTCAAAACTTTGCTCCCCCCGCCACGGCATGGAAATAAAAGGCAGGGTCGGGAAAAAATAACCCACAAAAACCACCGCCGTCCAAAACGTGCAGATCGCGGCAAAGGCCAAACGACGGTGGCGCGCCAGCCAGGACATTGGGTTATTTTATGAAATTACACGGGAACGGCCAATCCGAAACGCGACGTGCCGCTAATTCCTAGTGGAGGGGCGAGCTCCGCGAGCCCGATTGGGCATTTCTGTGGTGGCACGCGTGTCGCGTGCTCCTCTGCAGCCGACACGGCTGCCGCTACAGAAGAAGGCTCGCAGAGCTCGCCCCTCCAGTCGCATGATCGACTAGATGCCTGGTCTACGACATCATTCCCGCGGTGGACGCTGAACTTTTTTGCCCGGCTTGTCGCATTCCGTTAACCGAAATCCGCACCGGCAACGGCATCATTTGGCGTTGCGAAAAATGCGATGGCCGCGCGGTCGGTCTGCAATTGCTCCGTCGCACTTTCACGCCGGAATCGATCAACCCGCTTTGGCTGCACGCGATCCATAACGAGGGGAGCAGCGCCAGGCCTTGTCCGTCCTGCGGGAACGCAATGATCGAGGTCGCACTTGCTAGCAGCAGCGGAATCAGAGTCGAAGTCTGTCGAATTTGCGAATTTGTCTGGTTCGATTCCGGCGAAACCCAAACGCTGCAAGCGCGCCCATTACCGAAACCAAAACCGCAGGTCGTTTTGCCGCAAAAAGCGCGCGAGGCGATCGCGCTGGCGAAAGTTCAGCAACTCGCCGAGCAAGCGCGCGGCCCCGATTTCGACAGCGCGCCACCGGATGAATGGTGGAAATCGATGGCGGCTTTTCTCGGGATGCCGGTCGAATTTGACGCGCCCGCGCAGGAACGCCGTCCCGTAGTAACCTGGTTTTTGGCCGCCGTTATCATCACCGCAAGTGTTCACGCGTTCTTCCATTTGCAGGAGGCTGTCCAACTTTTCGGACTAATTCCTGCGCAACCGCTCCGGCTGCACGGTTTGACCTTCGTTACCTCATTTTTCCTCCATGCCGGAGTCATTCATCTCGTCGGCAACATGTATTTCCTCCTCGTTTTCGGCGATGACGTGGAAAATTTTCTCGGTGCGCTGCGCTACATCGCATTGATCGCGATTGCGGCATTCGTTGGGGATCTCGTGCACATTGCATCGGCCCCGAATTCCACCATTCCCTGCATCGGTGCCAGCGGTGGAATCGCCGGTGTGATCACATTTTACGCATTGGCATTCCCGCAGGCGAAAATCGGCTTTTTGTGGCGCTACTTTTATTATTTTCGCTGGATTCGCCTGCCGGCGTGGTTCGTTTTCGTGCTCTGGATTTTTTTCCAAATCATTGGTGCTTACGAACAAAAGATCGGAATCAGCTCGGTTTCGTCCTTTGCGCATTTGGGCGGAGCTGGAGTCGGCCTGGTTACGTGGTTTCTTACGCGAAAAACCATACCTCTCGTTCAGGCGTAGGAACACAGGCCTCAGGCCCGTGCGCCACACAGGGCTCCAGCCCTGTGTTCCGCCCCCCGAGTTGTAATTTTGCCGACGCGCTTTATTCTTCCGACCCGGTTCGTGGTTGAATTGGTAATCTGCACACCTGATCGTGATTGCGATCATATCAGCGCCCGAGGTCGCGCAGATCATATTATATAAGAACAGCGCGCTGAGAGGAGGACCCGAACTAAAATTCGGGGAATAACAAATGCCGAGAGCAACAAACGCCCCGGCCAGTCGCGAACGGCGACGGCGGGTTTTGAAAAAAGCGAAAGGTTATCGCGGTCGGCGCTCGAAACTTTTCCGTTACGCCAAAGACGCGACCATGAAAGGCCAGTATTGGGCCTATCGGGATAGAAAGACACGCAAACGCAATTTCCGCATGCTTTGGATCCAGCGCTTGAACGCCGCCGTCCGCGCAAATGGCATGACTTACAGTCGGTTCGCTGAAGGCTTAAAAGCAGCTGCCATCACCCTGGATCGCAAAATCCTCGCCGACCTAGCCGTGACCGAAGAAAAAACATTCGCGTCGATTATAGAGCAGGCGAAGGGCGCGCTGGAAAAGAAATCGAAGTCGAAGAAAGCGGCGGCCTGAAGGCGCGCTAAATCGTTAAAACGTTAAATCGTTAAATCGGCTGAGTGCGAAGATGCCTTTCCGTTGTAACGATGTAACCCTTTTAACAATTTAACCCTTCACCCATGCATCCTCTCGAACAATTACGCGACGACGCCTTGGCACAAATCGCCTCCGCCCCAGACCAGCGGGTCCTCGAAACCGTGCGGGTGAAATTTCTCGGACGCGGCGGCAGCGTTTCCGAGTGGAGCGACAAAATGAAATCGCTGCCGAAAGAGGAAAAACCGGCCGTTGGCAAATTGTTGAATGAGGTTCGGGTCGCGATCACGGCCGCAATTGAAGCACGCGCCGAAAATTTTCGCGCCGAAAAGGAATCTGCCGCGGTGGCCAATATTGATCTTTCGCTTCCGGGCACACCCCATGAGCGCGGCGCTCTTCATCCGCTCACCCAGATGCTCGACCGCAGTATCGCGATTTTCCGGCGAATGGGGTTCGCGTTAGCCGAAGGCCCGGACATCGAGACCGAATGGCATTGTTTCGATGCCCTCAACACTCCCGCTGACCATCCCGCGCGCAACGAGCAGGACACATTTTATCTACCGGACGGTCGCCTGTTGCGCACCCACACATCCACGGTGCAAATCCGCGCGATGGAATCAGCGCTGCCACCCATTCGCGTCATCGCTCCCGGCGCGGCTTACCGACGCGATGAGATCGACGCCACTCATACCAGCCAGTTTCATCAGATCGAAGGTCTTTACGTCGATGAAAATGTCAGCGTCGCCGATTTGAAGGGCACGCTGGAATTTTTTCTGCGCGAACTTTTCGGTGCCGACACGGCGGTGCGTTTTCGCCCGCATTATTTTCCTTTCACCGAACCGAGTTTTGAGATTGATGTGAAATCGAGTGCGCTGAAAGGCGGCGAACAATGGGTCGAGGTTTGCGGCTGCGGCATGGTGCATCCCGCCGTTTTCGAAGCCGTCAATCAATCACGCGGCGACAACGCTTATAATCCGGAAAAATGGACCGGTTTTGCCTTCGGTCTCGGGATGGACCGCCTCGCGATGATCTTGTTCGACATTCCCGACATCCGCTTGTTCGCGCAAAATGATCTGCGCTTTCTGAGGCAATTCGCATGAAAAACCTCTGGAGCATAGACCTGTGGTCTGTGCGCCCAGCGGAGTTGCACTCCGCTACCGAGCGCCAGCGGACAGCGACAATCCAAGAAGACAGCGGGCAGACTGGCCGCTGGGCGCAGAGGCAGGATGCCTATGTTCCGATTTCCACCAATTCGCATGAACGCCCAACTAACAGCGCGAGTCATCCCGAGGTCGCCGCGGCGACCGAGAGACCTCTCCTACGCGGAGATCGTCACTCAAGCCACGCCGCAGTGTCGTTCGAGAGTCAGCCCTCGCTCGCGAGGTCCCTCACTTCGTTCGGGATGACGGCAGGAAGGAAGAATGAAATTTTCCGTTAACTGGCTGCGCGAATTCGTGGAGTCACCGCCGAGTATCGATGCCTTGGCGGAGTTGCTTACGATGTCGGGTGTCGAAATCGAAGCGATCGAAAAACGCGGCGCCGATTTCGACTGTGTGGTGGTGGCGCAGATCATCGAATCCAAACCGCATCCGAACGCCGATCGTCTCACCGTTTGCGTGGTTGACGATGGCAGCGGAACAAAACGCCAGATCGTTTGCGGCGCAAAAAACTACAAAGTGGACGACAAGGTTCCGCTGGCGTTGCCGGGAGCGGAACTGACCGGCGGTCTGAAGATTCGAGCGAGCAAATTGCGCGGCGTCGAAAGCGAAGGAATGCTCTGCAGCGCGAAAGAACTCGGCGTGGCGGAAGACGCGGCCGGTCTGCTCATCCTGTCGCCGGAAGCAAAAATCGGCACGCCTATTCGCGACTTATTTCCACCCGACACCATTCTTGATGTCGAGATCACACCCAATCGCGGTGATTTGCTCAGCCACTTCGGACTGACGCGAGAGATCGCCGCTCTGACGAACAAAAGATTTGTAGGGCAAGCGCTCTGCTTGCCATCGAAATCGGCAGGCGATGCGCCTGCCCTACAAACGAAAGGCATTAAAATTTCCGCGTTACGCGAATGTCCTTTTTATTCCGCGCGTCGAATTGAAAAGGTAAAGGTCGGGCCGAGCCCAGATTGGTTGCGCGCGAAAATCGAAGGCGTCGGCATTCGCTCGATCAACAACGTCGTCGATGTTTCCAATTTTGTGATGCTCGAGCTGGGTCAGCCTACGCATGCGTTTGATGCCGACAAACTCAGTGGTGAGATAAGCGTGCGACTGGCGCGGGAAGGTGAAAAGTTTCTCGCGCTTGATGGAAAAACTTATGCACTCACTCCCGAAAATCTGGTTATTGCCGATGACGAGCGCGCGGTTGGAATCGCTGGGGTGATGGGTGGCGAAGAATCCGGCGTCACTGAATCAACCAGGAACGTGTTGCTAGAAAGCGCGTATTTTTTGCCGGCCAGTATTCGACGAACGGCGCGCGAATTGAATTTGCCCAGCGACGCCAGTTACCGATTCGAGCGCGGCGTTGATCCGGAAGTGATTTTGCCGGCATCGACACGAGTGACGGAACTAATTTGTGAAGTAGCCGGCGCAACGTCGGCCCCCACCGTTGCAGTTGCTGGCGAGCTGCCGCCGGATCCGCCAGATGTTTCGCTACGCTACGAGGGGCTCGATCAACTCCTCGGCATTCACATCGAACCGGCAACGGCCGACGGAATCTTGACTCGTTTTGGTTTAACTAAGAGCGATTCTGCGAGTCACTCGCACTGGAAAATTCCAAGCTACCGACGCGATCTCCAGCGCGAGGTCGATTTGATCGAGGAAATTATTCGCGCGAATGGGATCGAGAAGATTCCAAGCGCTGACCGCAGCCGGTTTACCCCGCTGAGCGAGGCGGACCGCAACTTTGATTTTGAAACGAAACTGCGCCGCGATCTGATTGCTCTCGGGTTAACGGAAGCGCGCACTTCCTCATTGATTGCGCGGTCTGAAGTGGCGAAGACCAACGGCGCGATCGAACTACGCAATCCCTTGAGCGAAGATCATGTGGCACTGCGCACAAGTTTAATTGCAGGCTTGCTCGGAGCGGTCGCGCGAAATATTCGGGCCGGAGCAGAACGAATCGCGCTATTTGAAATCGGTAACACCTTTGCGCCACCGACCGGCCAACAACAACGCAAACTGGCAATCGCGCTCTGCGGGCATGTCACGTCCGGCACAGACTGGCGTGGTGCAAAAAAACGGCAGCTCGATTTTTTTGATTTAAAAGGTGCACTCAATGCAGTGGGCGCGTTTGAGTTTCGGCGTAGCAGCCAACCGAGCTTTGTCTTAATGGCCGAAATTTTTTACCAAACAGATCGGATCGGCTATGGCGGGCAGCTTTCGGTCATGACATCGGCAACCGCGCCAGTGCTAGTAGCAGAGATTGATCTGGCACGCATTGCGCAGACAAAAGAAGACGCGAAACCATTCAAAGAAATCGATCGCTATCCGGAAGTGACCCGCGACATTGCGATGTTTGTCGGCCCTAAAGTAACGCACGCGGAAATTCTGGCGGCGATCGCGTCGGCTAACGAGCCATTGCTGGAGAAGGTGGAGTTATTCGATTTATTTATGGAAAATGACGGCAAAGGGATGCCGGAAATGAAAAAGTCCCTCGCCTACTCGTTGACATACCGGGATAAAAATCGCACACTGACAAGTGAGGAAGTGAGCGCGGTGCACGCGCGGATTCGTGAGCGGTTGCGCAACGATGTCGGTGCGGAATTGCGCGAGTAGTTCTTTTGAAATAACTGCGAGTTGTTGGTTGAGAGTTGAGTAGGAAAACCAGTGCTTTTTCTCTCAACTCTGAACTGACAATTCTCAGTGCTTTACCCTGCGTTGTTCGAGATACAGGTGAGATTCCCGAACCGATACTTCAGAACCAAGGAGGCTTGGTCGCGTTTTAGGGAACATGGCACGCCTTAATTGGAAGTCAGACGCTCTCGCGACGGTCATCCGCCCGTTACCGAAAGGGACGGGAGATCC
>QHRO01000271.1 GCA_003220155.1 Verrucomicrobiota bacterium | reverse complement strand
ATTACCGGCCTGAGTGGGTCAGGAAAATCGACGCTCGCTTTCGACATTTTGTTCGCGGAGGGCCAGCGCCGCTTTCTCGACAGTATGTCGCCTTACGCCCGACAGTTCGTCGAGCAACTGGAAAAGCCCGACGTTGATCTGGTCGAAGGGTTGCCGCCGAGCGTCGCGATTGAGCAGCGTGTCACACGCGGGGGCGGGAAATCAACCGTCGCGACGGTGACGGAAGTTTATCATTTCCTACGGTTGCTCTTCGCGAAAACCGGCACGCAATTCTGTCCGGATTGCAATCTGCCAGTGGAAAAACAGACTCTGGCAGCAATCGTGAAACAAGTGGAGACGGCGGCCCGCCGTGGTCCACTCAAGGTGCTGGCGCCGCTGGTAAAAGCGCGCAAGGGGTTCCACACCGATGTCGCGCGTTGGGCGGAGCGCAACGGATTCGACACCCTTTTCGTCGACGGGCAGTTCGTTTCGGTGGAGCGGTTTCGCAGGCTTGAGCGATTCAAGGAACACACCATCGATGTCGTTGTCGGTGTGATTGACAAGAAGCGGATCGCTAAGGCGCGAAATCTCAGCCAGCGCGCGCTCGAGATTGGTCGCGGCACCGCCCGTCTCATCGATGCGAAAAATCGAATCACGGTCATGAGCACGGAAATGAGTTGTCCGAGTTGCGGGCGCGCCTTCGAAGAACTCGATCCGCGATTATTCTCATTCAATTCGCCGCACGGTGCTTGCGAAGAATGCGGCGGCTTCGGCGAAATCTGGAACCAATCGCTGCAAGTCGGTGAAAGCGAGGATGGCGAGTCCGTCCTTGAAAATGAGCTTGCTGCCGAACGTGAATCGGAATGGATCGAAGAAAGTGAAGCGCAGATCTGCCCGGCTTGCCATGGCTCGCGTCTGAACGCGATCGCGCGTCACGTGCGCGTGCAAAACATGACGATCGACAATTTTACGGCCCTTTCGGCCGCTACCGCTGCCAAACAAATCGGGCGGCTAAAATTTCGTGGAAAACAAAAAACCATCGCGAGCGAATTGATTCCGGAAATCGTGCAGCGGCTTCGATTCATGGACAACGTCGGTCTCGGCTATTTGTCGTTAGGTCGATCGGCCAAGACTTTAAGTGGAGGAGAATCGCAGCGGATTCGCCTGGCGGCGCAGCTCGGCTCGAATTTGCGCGGTGTTCTCTACGTGCTGGATGAGCCAACCATTGGTTTGCATCCGCGCGATAATGTGCGGCTGCTCGAGACTCTGACCGCGTTGCGCGCAAAAGGGAACTCGCTCGTCATTGTCGAACATGACGAAGCAACGATGCGGCGCGCTGATCACATCATCGATCTCGGCCCGCGCGCCGGGACACACGGCGGCGAAGTGGTTGTCAGTGGATCGCTGCGCGAGATCGAGCGCGCAAAAGATTCCGAGACCGGACGTTGTCTAAAAACGCCGCTCTGCCATCCCATTCGCAAATCGCGGCGAAGCTTGCACAATGTTGCGGGTTGGGTCGAGATCAGGAATGCGCGGGCGAACAATCTGAAAAACATCGAGGTGAAATTTCCCGTCGCTCGCTTGTCGGTTATCACCGGAATTTCCGGTAGCGGCAAATCCACCTTGATGGGCGATGTCCTTTTACCGGCGGTACGTGAGCAATTAACTCGAAAACGTCAACGTCCCGGCGAGCTGTTCGAGCGAGTTGGAGGGATGGAGGCGATCGATGCGGTTTACGAAGTCGATCAATCACCCATCGGCAAAACTTCGCGCTCCACCCCGGCAACTTACATCAAGGTCTTCGATGAGATTCGCAATCTTTACGCACAAGTTCCGGTTGCGCGCATGCGCGGTTACAGCCCGAGTCGGTTCTCCTTCAACGCTGAGGGCGGCCGTTGCGAGTCGTGCAAGGGCCAGGGCATGATCAAATTGGAGATGAATTTTCTGCCGAGCACCTATGTACCCTGTGAAGATTGCGGCGGGAAACGTTACAACGCCCAGACGCTCGAAGTTCTTTATCACGAAAAATCGATCGGAGACGTGATGGAAATGACGATCGAAGAAGCGGCCGGATTTTTCAAAGCCAACCCCAAGATCGCTCGATCGCTTTCACTGCTCGTCGATACCGGACTAGGTTATCTGAAGCTGGGGCAGCCGAGCCCGACTTTGAGCGGTGGCGAAGCGCAACGACTGAAGCTCGCGACCGAGCTGACCCGGGGTATTGGCCGTGCGCAAAACGAGCGGATCCGTAAAATGCGCCGACCGAAATCGACGCTCTATCTATTGGAGGAACCGACGATTGGCTTGCATATGGCCGATGTGGAATTGCTGCTGAACTTGCTGCACCGGCTGGTGCATGACGGTCATACCGTCATTGTGATTGAGCACAACCTCAGCGTAATCGCGGAAGCGGATTACATTGTCGATATTGGCCCGGAAGCGGGCGATGCCGGGGGTGAGATCGTAGCCACCGGGACACCGGAGCAAGTCGCGAAAAGCCGAGTGAGCCGAACCGCGCCATTTTTGCGGGAAGTTCTTTCACACACCGACAAAAGCGCATTCGAGCGGCCGCTTCACACGCGGCGCGCCGGATTATAGCGGCAACCTAGTCCCCTTTTTGTTTGCGCGGCGTAGAGGCGGCGACAAACTGAATTCGTGACCGAATTCTTCGCCAACTACGATACGGGCGAATTTTACGACGAAATGTTTGCCGCGCCGGGCCAGGCCCGGCCCCATTACCAGCGGCTACTGCAACGTTTCACCGAGTTGACGGAAGGAGAATTCGATCGCAAACGTGACCTGGCCGCGCTCACTCTCTTGCGCCAGGGCGTCACCTTCACCGTTTACAGCGACGCTCAGGGCACTGAGCGGATTTTTCCCTTCGATCTCATCCCGCGAATTATTTCCGGGGAGGAATGGAAAAAGGTCGAGCGCGGTCTGGAGCAGCGAATTACCGCGCTCAATCTTTTCCTGCACGACATCTATCACGGTCAATCCATTCTGCGCGATGGCGTGATTCCAAAAGATTACGTTTGGCAGGCCGCGCACTTCCGCCCGGAGTTCATGCATTTCAATGTCCCGCAAAATATCTACATCCACATTTGCGGCACCGATCTGGTCCGCGATCGCGACGGTAATTTTCTCGTGCTGGAGGACAATGCGCGCTGCCCATCCGGCGTTTCCTATGTCGTCCAAAATCGGCAGGTGATGCGCCGGGTTTTTCCAAATCTCTTCGCGCAACACCGTGTCCGGCCAGTGGAAGATTATAGCCAGGAGCTCCTCAATGTTCTGCGTTACATCGCGCCCGCGGGGAAAGCGAACCCCACCGTCGTGCTTCTTACGCCCGGCATCCACAACTCCGCTTATTACGAGCATTCGTTTCTCGCGCGCTCCATGGGAATCGAAATTGTCGAGGGCCGGGATCTTACTGCGCGCGATGGGAAAATTTTCATGCGCACGACCAAAGGCCTGCAGCCGGTCGACGTTATTTACCGCCGGATTGATGACGATTTTCTCGATCCGAAGGTTTTTCGGAAAGATTCCGGACTTGGCGTTCCTGGATTGGTCGATGCCTACCGCAAGGGAAATGTCAGTCTGGCCAATTCCATCGGCACCGGCACCGCGGACGACAAAGTCATCTATCACTTCGTGCCGAAAATGATCCGCTACTATCTCGATCAGGACGCGATTCTGCCGAACGTCGATACCTATCTGGCGACAAACGAAACCGATCGCGCATTCATTTTGGACAACCTCGAGAAGCTTGTCGTCAAAGCAGCCAACGAAAGCGGCGGCTATGGCATGCTGGTCGGCTCACATTCCACCGAAGCGGAGCGCGAAAAATTTCGGGGGCGCATTCGAAAGGAACCGCGCAATTACATTGCCCAGCCCATTATTCCCCTCTCACGTTCGCCCGCCTTCGATGAGGGCGTCATCCGTGGGCGGCACGTTGATTTGCGGCCCTACATTTTATCCGGAGAGAAAATCAAAATCATCCCCGGCGCGCTCACCCGAGTGGCGTTGTGCGAAGGTTCATTGGTCGTCAATTCATCGCAAGGCGGCGGGAGCAAAGATACCTGGGTGCTCGAAGAAGAAGCGGCAGCAGCGGAGTAATGGAGTGTTGGAGTAATGGTCATGTCGATTACCTGCTTTCCCATCACTCCAACACTCCATTACTCCATCACTCCCTTGTCATATGCTTAGTCGCGTCGCTGATTCCCTTTTCTGGATGAGCCGCTACATCGAGCGCGCGGAAAATAATGCCCGCATCGCCGACGTAAATTTGCAATTGCTCCTCGACCTCGAAAACACGCGCGATCCGGACACTCAGCAGCAATGGAACCCGATCATCAGTTCGCTGGAAGAGAACGAACTTTTCACTTCGCTCTATCAAAACCCCGATGGCCAGGCTGCTGTCGATTTCGTCTGTCTGCAACGCCAGAACCCAAACTCCGTTTATGCCTGTCTCGCCGCCGCCCGCGAAAATGCGCGCACCGTGCGCGAACAAATCTCAAGCGAGATGTGGGAGCACATCAATCGTCTCTACCTTTTCATCAAGGGCGAGACCGGGAAAAAGATGCTGCGTTTGAGTCCCTACGAATTCTTTCGCCGCATCATTACCGGCTCACATCTCGTGCAGGGAGTTGTCGACGCGACCATGACGCACAGCGAAGGTTGGGATTTCATTCGCATTGGAAGATTTCTCGAACGCGCCGACAACACCTCGCGTATTCTCGACGTCAAATACCATCTCCTTTTGCCTTCGGGAGAAAAAGTCGGCGGTAACATCGATACTGTCCAATGGATGTCGGTCTTGAAGTCGTGCAGCGCCCTCGAGGCTTACCGTAAGATCTATGTTGGGCAGGTCGCGCCTTGGAAGGTCGCGGAATTTTTGATCACCCATCCCGAATTTCCCCGATCCATCCGCTTCAGTGTCGAGTCTCTTGATGCTGCTCTCCATCGCATCTCTGGCGCGCCGGAAACAAATTACGCCAATGAAGCAGAACGTCTTTCCGGCCGCTTACGTTACGATCTCGATTTCGCTACGATAGGTGACATCTTCGAATACGGCCTGCATGAGTACCTGACTCTTATTCAAAAACGTCTGGCCGAAATCAGCAGTGCACTTTTCGAAATTTATTGTGCCACCAACGAAACGATTTCGGCGCCTTCGATCTTGGAGGGGCGAAGCGCGTGAGCCCGGCGTCGCGGAGCTCCGCCCTCCATCTCTACGGCGAAACGCCGACGAAAGGAAACGGCGTCTGCGGCGGCCGCGGCTACAGTTTTTATCTCCGCTGGAAATCGAGAACGCGCCGGTTATTTATCTCGCCGTGAAAAGCTGGTGTTTCGTTTTCCTCGCTTGTGGAATTGCTGCCTTTAGCAGTTGCGCTACGGACGAAGAATTCAACGCCGCCGAGGCATCGAAAACGCGGGAGGCCGTTCCTGGCGAAGTAAACCCTAATGCGCCTGGTGCGTCGCAGCAGCAAGTGCGCACCCAGCCTGGCTTTAATTTCTAAACGAGCGCCCGGTCGCTTGTCGCCTGAACTATGCCGCGGTTGTTGTCAGCTCGCCGCTCGGCGCGAAGCCGATGATAAGCGACACCACGGCAATCCCAACGTGGAGCCAGGTGTCGGCCGTGTTATTGCTGATTAAGCCCAGCAACATTCCATCGCCGACGACGAAGCCGAGGACGGCAACTACCCCATAAACCACGCCAAAGATTTTAAAGAAAGTTTTTGATGCTCCGACCCCAGCCATGCCGGCCAAAAGGGCAACTATCCCGGTGAGCAAATGGACCGCGTTATGCGCTGCATTAACGTGAAAAATATTGAGCAGCATTTCATTCGGCGCCACTGCCGGAACGAAGCCGAGGATGCCGATCAATAGAAAAACGACACCGAATAAGTGTGCAAGTGTTTTAGCCATACCGACGGTGTATCGGAAGCTCAAGGACCAAGCAATACCCGATTGTATTCAATGACAACCACTGCGCACGTCATCCCGAACCGCGCAGACGGTGAGGGACCCGCAATTGGAAGACGATTGCGCAAACCAGCTAGTGTGATCCTTCGAGCTTAGGTGAGGTCCCTCGTTCGCCAGCGGCGACCTCGGGATGACAGGCATGAGGCGGCACTAACGCGACGGTTTTTGCCCCCAAAGAGTCCGCCGCGCATTTTCTTTTCTTACGTCATCGTTATGGTGCGCATCTGCTACCTGACTCCTTGTGAACGAAACTCCGCTTTCCTGGCGCTCGCCCAAGACCGAAGTGCGGCAAAGTCCGATTCACGGCAAAGGGCTATTTGCTGTCGCCGATATTGCCAAAGGCGAGATAGTGATGATCAAGGGCGGTCACATCGTCAGTCGCGATTTTCTGGAACGCGAAGTCACGCCCAGGCTTGGTCCAGTTGAGATCCAGATTGGCGACGATCTGTTCATCGCGCCGGTTACACAGGAGGAACGTGAAGGTTCGATGCTCTACAGCAATCATTCCTGCGACGCCAACCTCGGCCTGCGTGGTAACATTATCTTCGTCGCCATTCGCGATATCCGTGCCGGGGAAGAATTGACCCATGATTGGTGCGTGACCGACGACGACAGCTACGAAATGGAATGCAAATGCGGCTCGCCCAATTGTCGTCGCATTCTTACCGGCAAAGATTGGCAGCGGTCCGAACTGCAGGCACGCTACCACGGCTATTTCGCCACTTACCTTGCCGATAAGATCGCGGCACCACGCATTTGCTGAAAACGCCAGCCTTCCGCAAGCCTGCGAGGTGCCACAATATTTACAAAATT
>QHRO01000270.1 GCA_003220155.1 Verrucomicrobiota bacterium | reverse complement strand
GACCCGCCGATATGCGCGAACCAGCGATCCTGGCCACGCTGCAGCCCGGGACCTTTACCGCAGTCTTGCGGGGAAAGAATGGTGGCACTGGTGTGGGGTTGATTGAAATGGACGACCTTAGCACTGGAGTACCGTCCAAATTAACCAACGTCTCGACCCGCGGTTTTGTCGGAACCGAGGAAAACGTCATGATTGGCGGCTTTATTCTTAGCGGAGGGAGCGGAGAACGGCAGGTTTTGATCCGAGCCCTTGGCCCTACTCTCGCTCAAGCGCCATTCAATATTACTGGTAATCTGACAGATCCGACTCTGATGCTGGTTGACGGCAATGGGACGGTGGTAGCCTCTAACGACGATTGGAAATCATTGCAACAAAGCGAGATTCAGGCAACTGGTCTGGCTCCGCCGAATGACCGTGAGGCGGCGATTCTTGCGACTCTGCCGACTGGAAATTTCACGGCAATCGTTTCCGGTAAAAACGGAGAAACCGGCATAGCGCTCGTCGACGTCTTTCATTCATTTTGATGCGGTGATGGCGTGCGGACCATCGCTATCCCTTGCAAGTAGCAATTCGCAGTCGTCTGCGATTATTAAGTTAAGTGTATGAAGACTGCTTATCGGTTTCTCTTTTTGTTGATAACGTGGGCAGCAAACGTTGCAATCGTCGGTAACTTCGATCTCGATATTCATTGTGTCCCGAGGCGGTTGATCAGGTCGTAAAGAAGGCTTCGGATGATGGGGCTAACGAGACGAAGGAGCATTAGGTCTACGACGTGACAATTGAGAACAGGACGTTTAAGGAACTGGCCAATCTCGAGCTCAAGTATGTCAGGCTTTATAGCAGGAACAGTTAGGCGTAAAGGCTGCCGCGACTCCACGACAGCAAAGCGGTAGTTTCAGCATTGATTCGCTTAAGCCGCACGAGAAGAAGTCCGTTAGCACTAATTCGGTTGAGCTAAGTAAATCCAACCTGGTCGGTCACTGGCGCTACAAGTCCGGTGCGAAACCGAATGCGCAGGACACGCTCGTTGCCCTGGCGGTGGGCCTTTATCAAGGCAGTCAACAGTTCGCTGAGTTCGCGAATCCCTCGACCTTACTGAGAGAGAAGGTGGAATAGGGCGGCGCTGTGCGCTGCTGTAATTGGTGATCCATGAACGGTGATCGGTGGATCGCAGGTACCCGCCTAGGCGCGCAAGGCCACGGCGCGGCAGGGAAGACAGAGGGACTCGACGTTAAACAGGGAAGCGAATTCCGAGGGCTCCGAGTCGCCGATCTAACGGGGCATGGCCGCCGGTGCCTGCTAAGAGCGGGCGTGTCTTGATCTCGTTAGGGTGCCGAACTCGTTGAGTGCATTGTGAACTTATGTCGCATTATATTAACAATAAATAGACGAAGTAACCATGACCGTCCAATCGACGGGTGGCAAGTCTTACGCTAAAGATCGGGTAGTAACTCAACTCAAGACTGTGAAAACGAAAGACTGCGTTATTCCCAAGAGTAAGGCCGTTTTGGAAACATGGCTGGCAGAGTTGCGTCGTACGACTCCCATCTCCGCTATGGGCGTTGCGTTGCTCGCTCTTCAGATCGCCGAGCTGGAAAACAGATGCGCAGCAATGCGCCGGCGGACTGAGCGAAAGGCCGCATCTGCACCAAACCGTCATTCGAAAAAGACCGCCTTGCGCTCGGCAGCGTAAGCTTTGGGGCTTCTTTCGTGCTTCGATATTCGAGCTCAGTACTTACCTGCCCTTGCGCGTGGTCTTTGCAGCAAAGAAAACGGGCAAGATGCCCGTTTGCCCCACAGACAAGCGGTCTGTGCTACTCTTCTGGCATGCCAGCGATCGGGATCACCGGCGGAATTTCCACCGGGAAAACGACTTTTGTAAATTGCCTGCGTGAGCTTTTACCAGAGGCGACGTTTTTCGACGCTGATGGGATGGCGCGGGATCTCACGCATCATGACCAGGCCGTGCTTGCCAAAATTCGTAGGAAATTTGGCAATGATGTTTTTGATGCAAATAGGCAGTTGAATCGGAGCGCACTTCGCGCGATGGTTTTTCAGGCGCCGGAGAAACGGCGTCAGCTCGAACAAATTCTTCATCCGCCAATTCGGCAGCACTGGAGCCGCGAAGCGGAAAAGCATCGCCAATCGAATGAATACTTTTTTGCGGACATTCCGCTTCTTTATGAAACCAGCGGAGAAAAACTTTGCGACCGGGTGGTGGTGGTGGCGTGCTCGGAGGAGATCCAAATAGGGCGCCTGATGAAACGGACAGGACTGGATCGGGATTCGGCAACCGCAATCATTGCGGCGCAAATGGCGATCACGGAAAAAGTAAAACGAGCTGATCACGTGGTTTGGAATAATGGACCGCAGAGCCTGCTGGCGGAGCAGGCGCGATTTTTGGGGAACTTATGGACAGGGAAGATTCGGTAGCCGGGGTGGAGGATCCCGGAAGTAAGAGCGAGTCTGTAGCCGGGGTGGGTGACCTCGGAAGAAAGGGAGGTGGCGAAGCAGAGCGGCCGCAGCCAGCGACCGCGGCTACAAGGGAAACGGATGAGAAAAAAGAACCGCGGCCAACAACCGCGGCTACGGCACCGGTCCCGGCTGCGGATGCTCCGGCGTCGCTCGATTTGAATGCGCTCCACAAGATGTCCCCGGAAGATTTAGCGGAGCTGGCGAAAAAGTTTGGTGTTTGTTTGCAGCCGGCACGGACACGTCATTATCACATTCTCGATCTAATGCGGGCGGCGTTGGGCGCGGGTTCAACCGTCACCGCTGAAGGCTTCATCGATCAACCGGGTGAATCAATCGCATTTCTGCGCTCGCCGGAACTAAATTTCATGCCGGTGCCAGAAGATGCCGCAGTGCTGCGACCAATGTTGCAAAAATTTTGGCTGCGTCCGGGACAACGCATCGGAGGAAAATTGCGGCTACCGCGCGAACGCGAAAAATCCCTCGTCTTGGACGAACTCATTGCAGTCGAAGGCGCCCCGGTGGCGGAATGGAGCGAGAAAATCGATTTTGAAAAGTTGACGCCGCAATATCCGGAAGGCCGGATCATGCTGGAGAATGATAAAACGAAGTCATTAAGCGCGCGGGCGGTCGATTTGCTGGCGCCGCTCGGGCGCGGACAACGCGGGTTGATCGTGTCGCCGCCGCGAGTGGGCAAAACGATTTTGTTGAAGGAGATCGCAAAAGCGATTCGGGTAAATCATCCGCAGATCGAGCTCATTATTTTACTGGTGGACGAACGCCCCGAGGAAGTGACCGACTTGGAGCGAGAAGTCGATTGCCAGATTTACAGCTCCACCTTTGACGAAAATGTTTATCGGCACGTCCAGGTAGCCGAGCTGGTGCTGGAACGCGCGAAACGATTGGTCGAATTGAAAAGGGATGTGGTCATTCTACTCGATTCCATCACCCGCCTGGCGCGGGGCTATAACAACTTGCAACCGAATCGCGGCCGAATCATGTCGGGCGGCGTGGAATCGAAAGCGCTGATGAAACCGAAGCGGTTTTTTGGCGCGGCCCGGAATGTGGAAGAAGGCGGGAGCCTAACGATTTTAGCAACGGCCTTGATTGATACCGGAAGCCGAATGGACGAAGTGATTTTCGAAGAATTCAAAGGCACAGGAAATATGGAGCTGCATCTGGATCGCGCGTTGGTAGAGAAGCGGCTGTATCCGGCCATTCAACCACTCCAAACCGCGACGCGCCGCGAGGACTTGCTCTATCACCCGGACGAATGGGAACGGGTGCAGGTGCTGCGCAAAAAGATGGCCGCGCTGCCGCCGATCGAGGCGATGGAGACGCTGATCTCGAATTTGCAGGCGACAAAAACGAATGCCGAATTGCTGCTGGCGGGGCTTCGGTGAGCGCGTGGGGAATGACGAATGACGAATGACGAAGGAAGCTCGAATGATCGAATGTCGAAATGGTCGCTACAGAGTTCTACGCGTGATTCGGATTTCGTCATTCCTTCGTCATCGGACATTCGTCATTCGTCGTTATCACAGAGTCTGATCGGAAGCCCGGCGGAGCTGGCAGACCTACTGCCTCTCGCCGAACGCAATGCCCGCGTCGCCGTCGATACCGAAGCGGACAGTTTGCATTGTTATCGGGAAAAACTTTGTCTGTTACAGGTGAGTCTACGGGAGGGCGATTTTCTGGTCGATCCGCTGGTGGAAAACGATCTGGCCCCGCTGGCCGACACCCTTGCGCGAAAAGAAATTGTGCTGCACGGCGCGGATTACGATCTGCGTTTGTTGCGGCGAGCACTCAATTTCCAGCCGGCCCGATTGTTCGATACCGTCATTGCCGCGCGATTACTTGGCATACGCGAATTTAGTTACGCCGCATTGGTGGGGAAATACTTCGGGATCGAGCTGGCCAAGGGTTCGCAAAAAGCAAACTGGGCCTTGCGCCCGCTTTCGCCGAAAATGGAAGAGTATGCGCGTAACGATACTCATTATTTGTTGCCACTAGCCGAGAAGCTGGAGACACAACTGATCGAACGCGATCGATTCGGATGGTTTCAGCAGTCGTGTGAGCGCGCTATCGTGTCGGCGGCGATCGACCGTGAGCGCGATACGGAGGAAGCATGGCGAATTCGTGGTTCGGGACTGATTCGCGGTCGGGAAGCGGCGATATTGCGTGCCTTGTGGCATTGGCGCGATCGCGAGGCGGAGCGATTCGATCGGCCCTCTTTTCACGTTTTGCGGAATGATCAATTGATTGAGACGGCGTGCGCTGCTTCCAGAGGCGAAACGCCGCAATTCCGTCATTTTTCAGAGCGGCGGACGCGCGATTTTCGGGCGGCGATAGACTCCGCGCTTGCTTTGAAGGAAGAAGACTGGCCGGAAACACGGAAGCGGCGCGGGGAGCGGCCTACACGCGAGATGGAACGCGCAGCGGAGGGGATGCGCAAACGACGTGATCAAGCCGCGAGTGAGTTGAAAATCGAACCATCGTTTATCGCGCCGCGGGCGACAATCGATGCTATTGCGGCAGATCGCGCGCGAGCGAAACAGTTACTGGTACCGTGGCAGCGGCAGCTAATCGGGTTGTAGGTGTAACATAAGATAAGAACTGACAAGGGTACGAGGTCGGCGTTTTTTCCTGCAATTAACTTGACGAAAGGCGCAAAGCTATTCAGAAATCAGGTTTCATTGTCCTCTGCCAATGACCTGCCGCAACCTCGCAATCGTGTTGTGTCTCGTGACGGGGATGCTGGTTTGCGGCAAAGTGATGGGGCAAACGGGGCAGACCTCGCAGGACGTTGATCGCTCGCAGATTTTCCGATCGGAACCGAGCATTCGCCCGGGTGAACCGATAAGCCAGGGTTCCAACGCCTTTGGTTATGCCGCCCCGAGCGCGAATGACGCCGATCTTGGAGTGCAGGCGATCTTAAAACGGCAGGAGCAATATCAGCCGTTTACCTTTTCGGCTTCGTTGCCTTACTACTGGACTTCCAATGTTGCGCTGGTGCCAACAGGCGGGGTGAGTGACGGGGTTGTGGCGCCGGCATTTGTTTTTGCCTACCAGCCAAGGTTGACGAAGACACTCTTTGGTGAATTCATTGCTGCTCAGCAATTGTTCTACTACAACAGATATGGCGCATTTAATTTCACCAGCTTCGATGCCATTGCCGGAGTCGTCTACTACTTACCAAACTATCATAACCTGACTTTCCGGCTAAGTTACGATTACAATCGATTGACGACGGACGAGTTCGACGAGTTCTTTGCCAATCACTCAATTATTGCCAGCGCAGACATGCCTTTTCGTTTCTGACGGGCAATGCAATTGAACCTTGGGTCGCTGGCCAATGTCAGCATTGCGGCTGATCCGAGTGGACCGCAGCGAAGCGATTTCGAGGTGTATGCGGGTTATCACGTGCAGTTCAACCGCTCGTTTTCGATGGACGCGGTGGGACGGGTATTATTTAAGGAATACTACGAGGGTGGTCGAAATGACGTGAGCGAGCTACTCGCCGTCACCGCAAATTACCGGGTCCGTGAATGGCTGACTTTGAGCGCGGTAAGTACTTTTGCCTGGAACCAGTCGAACCACAGCGTTTTTGATTACTCCGTTGTTAATCTAGGCGGCGCATTAGCATTGACATTTAAATTCTAAGAATGGCAGTATCCCTCCGAATAGCCCCCCACGCTGCGATTCGGAACCTATCTCTCCTCGGCGTAATTATCGGCTTTGCCGTGAGTGTGCCTGCTGCGCAATTGAAAGAAGCGCGGGTTACCCAGGTAGTGAAAGATGTTAAGTTATTACCGACAGATGCGGCAGAGCGGCCAGCCGCGGTCAGGGATGAAGTGCGAGATGGGCAGCAGTGCGCACCGGGGTGGATTCGCGCAGCGAGTTAAAGTTTACCGATCAAACTCTGGCTCGACTAGGGGCCAACACCATCTTCAGTTTCACCGAAGGTAATCGTAACCTGAACCTGCAAGATGGAGCGATGCTGCTGCGCGTTCCGAAAGGAGCCGGTGGAGCAAGGATCAATTCGTCGGCCGTGACTGCTGCGATCACCGGCACCACCGTGATGGTGGAGACACACGCAGTAACAAAGAAGAACAAAAACTCCTACTACAAGTTTATCGTGTTGGAAGGAACCGCGCGGCTTTATTTATCCGGACGTCTTGGGGAGTCGACCCTGGTGAAGGGCGGGCAAATGATCATCATGCGGGCTGATTCGAAAACGATCCCGAGCCGGTCGATGTCGATATTGGGAAAATCACGGAGAGTTCCCTCTTAGTTACAGAGTTTGGCCCGCTCGGGAGCGAAGCATTGATCGCTTTTGAAAAGACTAAACAAAAGGA
>QHRO01000252.1 GCA_003220155.1 Verrucomicrobiota bacterium | reverse complement strand
GACCGGCTGCTGCCAGTCTGGTTCACCCGGTTGCATCCAAAATACAAAACGCCAATCAACTCGGTCATTTTTATCGGCGTCATCACGCTGGTCATCGCTATTTCAAGCCAGATTGGCGCTGGAATCCAGGAAGCGTTTCAACTCGTCGACAACGCAGCCAATGTTTTCTACGCCATCGTCTACTTGCTCTTGTTCGCCATTCCAATTTTCGGGTCTTCTCCTGTTCGTTCCGGCGCGCCGGTATGGCTGCGAGTCGCATCGGCCTGTGGCTGTGGGGTTTCATTGCTTGCCATTTTCTTCACCGTCTATCCCATCATCGACGTACCCAACCCGCTAATCTTCGGCACGAAAATCGCCGTCGTCGCCGTTATCGCGAACGCCATTGGTGCCGCCATTTTCGCCGGTGCACGCCGAAAGCGGCCCGCCTAAAAAATGCCGTCATCCCGAGCACAGTCGAGGGATCCCGCAGAAGTTACCCTTAAGCTTTCGCAGCGGGGTCCCTCGACTACGCTCGGGATGACTCGCGCCCGCAGCTCTCGCTGACCCAGCGAAGATAATCCGGATTCCCTCCGGCGATATTTAATCGCACGATTTCGGGAACATCGTACGGGTGTAGCTTCCGCAAACGCGATTCGAATTCGGAATAGCCCGCCGCTGTCATTTTGAAAATCGTGAGTACTTCCGCGCTTGTCTCCACTTTCTCTTTCCAAAAATAAATTGATTTCACAGAAGGTACGATATTCGCGCAGGCAACGATCGCATTTTCAACAAGCTCGTGCGCGATTTTCCGCGCTATTTCCGCGTCAGGGAACGTGCTGAACGCGATGACAAAATCTTCGTTCACGCCGCAACCAATTCCGACTGCCGGCAAATCCAGCCGCCGCCGAGGACAAGGTCATCATCGTAAAACACCGCCGCCTGTCCCGGAGTAACTGCTTTTTGCGGTTCATGCAGACGGATGCGCGCGCGTCGATTTTCCAGCGGTACCAGTGTCGCCCGCGTTCCTGGATGATTGTAACGAATCTTGACCGTGCATTCGACGGAGCCCTCCCAGCTTCCCCTGGAGGGGCGAGCTCCCGCGAGCCCGGCGTCGCAGGAGCTCCGCCCTCCATTTGCGGCAAGCGCGACGGAATAATTCTGGCGTGGCGCGGTCCAATTCACGCGATCGATCTCGAACTCTTCCACCAGCAAATCTTCCGCCTGACCAACAATTACGCGGCTCGTTTCCGGATCGAGATCGACGACATAACGCGGCTGCGCCGACCCGCCCGGCAAGCCTTTGCGTTGGCCAATGGTAAACATCTCAATCCCGTCATGCGTGGCGATAAAGTTACCGTCGAGATCGTAAATCCCGCCGCGATGAAATTGGTTCTCGCCAAGATGTGAGCGCAAAAATGCTTTGTAATCCTGACCCGGCACGAAACAAATCTCCTGGCTATCCGGTTTGTCGGCCACTTTTAGGCCGAGTTTCCGGGCGATCGCGCGGATTTCAGATTTTGACATTCGACCGAGTGGAGTGAGTGCACGTCGTAATTGTTCCTGCCGCAAACTAAATAAGAAATATGACTGATCTTTCCGTGGATCGACTCCCTTGCGTAACACCGCGCGCTTGTAGCCGCGGTCGCCGGCCGCGGCATCGTGATGTTCAATGATTGCGTAGTGCCCGGTCGCGATATAGTCGCACCCGAGCGCCTCTGCTTTTTGCCAAAGATTTCCGAACTTCAATTTTTCGTTGCACATCACACACGGATTCGGCGTGCGACCAGCCTGGTATTCGCTCGAAAAATATTTGATCACGAGTTTTTCGAACTGGTCTGCTTCATCGATCACGTAATGCGGAATACCGAGCGCATAGGCAACGCTGCGCGCGTCCGCCACCGCCTGTGGCCCGCAACATTTGTCCTCCGCCCGCGAAATGCAGTCTTGCGGCCACACTTTCATCGTCACCCCAATGACATCGTAGCCTTGCTCGCGCAGCAAATAACCAGCGACGCTGGAATCGACTCCGCCGCTCATGCCAAGAAGCACGCGCTGTTTGTTTCGCGAATTCACCCGCGGAAAATCGGCGAGAGGTTACTCCTGGTCAATCGTCATCCCGAGCCGAAGCCGAGGGATCCCGTGAAAGGTACCTTAAGCTGGCGCAACGGGATCCCTCGACTTCGCTCGGGATGACGACGCTTTCCGGCTGACATGCGCACTACCGCGCAACGTAAATCGCCACGGCAAATGGGCGGAGCGGCGGATACCGATTCTCTCGTCGGCAACGACGTCAATCGAAGCCGCTGGCTTTCGAAAACAATGGTTCTCATTCCCACATAAATCCATCTCGTCATGCCGACCGGTAATACCCAATGCCTGCGTCAGTTTTCCGGGACCCGAACAAAGCCGACGAACGTCATGGACGTCGCGTCGCTTCCGCATCAGCGCAATTCCGCGAGTTGGCTCCAACGCACGGATGAGAACAAATCCGTTTTCGTTTCCTTTCACCAACACGTTTAACATCCAATGAACACCGTAATTGAAATAAACGTAAGCCGCCCCAGCGTGATTTCGCTTGACGAAGGCGCGTGCACTCGGGCGCACAAAGCAATGACAAGCTTCATCGCCGATTGCGTTGTAGGCTTCCGTTTCAACGATCAGCCCAGCGCACGAACTCCAATTGAGCTCGCAACCGATGAGATCGCGGGCACAGCTCAGCGGATCGCGCTGGAAAAAATCTCTCCGCAGCATTTCGCCGGTTGGTCCCAGCGCACTCCGCCCACTCAGCTCCCCGGTTTGTAATAAACCGACAGCGTAATTTCGCATGGAACCGGGTTGCCGTTACGAAACGCCGGAATGAATTTAGCGCTGGCAAAATCATCCAGCGCGGCGTCGCCAAAACCCAAAAGCGGCGGAGATTCCTTGACCACTTTTTCCTCCTGCAAATTTCCACTCCCATCGATCTTAAGCCAAAGCGCGACCGCGCCATCCACCGGCAGTGGCGCCTGCTGCGCGCTCGGATAATGCAACCCGGAGAATTTCGAGTCCCCGCCAAGACAAGGTTGCGGTCCAACAAAATCGTTTTCTTTTTTGAGCTCACTCTCTTCCTGATTCGCGAAAATGCGCAGCCGCGGTTTGTTTTCAACTACCTCGAAGAGCACCGTCCCGTAATAAAAAACCGAGATCGGCTGATGATTACGCACCGCTGGAATCATTTTCGCCTTAGCCAGCACTCGCAGCACTTCCTGCTCGAGCAATCTTGAGTCGGGCGTGCCCCGATAGGTGGCGCTCCATTTTACTTCGCCCGTTTTTTCCACCGCCGCGCAAAACATGACTGCGGCATCTTTTTGCCCTGCGCGCAGCAGCAGTTTTTCGTCAATCCGATTGATAATCGCCTCTGGCGACTTGCCGATGAGCGCGGGCCGATACATCGGCAGATCTTCGGCCGAACATTTCAACGCGAACCCAATAATGAGCAGAAAAACAAGACGGCGCATATTGGAGAAGAACGCAATAGCGCC
Organism: Verrucomicrobiota bacterium; assembly: GCA_003220155.1. Lineage (GTDB taxonomy): Bacteria > Verrucomicrobiota > Verrucomicrobiia > Chthoniobacterales > UBA10450 > AV69. The sequence goes on along the minus strand of QHRO01000252.1, from coordinate 17,751 downwards.
AGCTAATGTTTGCAAGCGCAAACTATGCGACGCGGCCGCAGCAGTTTTTGTATTTCTTTCCGCTGCCACAGGGACAGGGTTCGTTGCGGCCGACTTTCGGCAATTCCCGGCGCACCGGTGCAAGATCGAGTTTCATTTCGCCGTCGCCGCTTCCTCCGGCCATAGCCATCGCTGGTTGCGGACGAGGAGCATGCTGTGGCGCAGGCGATCCTGGCGAAGGAGCCTGTTCTTTCAGCAGAAATTGCGGAAGTGTAGCCAGGAAATTCTCGAATGCCTGCAGGTTCGAGGTGCTGCGGAAGAGATTGTGCAACACTTCGTTTTTAATGTTCGCCATCAGCTCGACAAACATGTCGTAAGCTTCAGCTTTGTATTCGATCAGCGGGTCTTTTTGGGCATAGGCGCGCAGATAAACGCCTTCGCGCAACGCATCCATCGCGTACAAGTGCTCCTGCCAAAGTCGATCAATCGCGTTAAGAATGATGTAACGCTCCAGACTTTTTACCGCCGTCGGTTCTTCGTGCGACGATTTCCGCTGATAGGCGTCCTTAATTTTCTCGATCAAAAATTGCGCGTTCGCCTCCGGATCGCGCGTTTCGAATTGGGCGCGCTCTTTATTTAATCCGAGCGGGAAGGTGGTATTTACCCATTGCATCAGTCCGGTGTAATTCGCGTCCTCGCCTGGCTTGCCGGTCCCGAGATACTCCTGAACTTTCGCGGGCACCGCTTCATCGATCACCTCGTAAATCAAAGGACGCGGTTCCTCGCTATCGATCACTTCATTGCGATACCCATAAACGACTTCGCGCTGATTGTTCATCACGTCGTCCATGTCGAGCGTGCGTTTGCGAATGAGATAATTGCGCTGCTCCACTCGCTTCTGTGCCGTCTCGACCGACTTATTCAGCCATGGATGTTCGAGCTCCTGCCCTTCTTCCAAACCGAAGCGTTCCATGATTTTCGTCATCCGATCAGCCGCGCCGAAATTCCGCATCAGGTCGTCCTCGAAGCTGACGTAGAAACGCGATGCCCCCGGATCTCCTTGTCGCGCACAACGTCCACGCAACTGCCGATCGATTCGGCGCGATTCGTGGCGTTCGGTGCCGATGACATAAAGTCCACCTCGGTCCGCGACTCCCGAACCGAGTTTAATGTCGGTGCCGCGTCCCGCCATGTTCGTTGAAATCGTGACCGTTCCAGCCTGGCCGGCACGCGCGACAATCTCCGCTTCCTGCATGTGATATTTTGCGTTCAAGACATTGTGCGGAATCTTTTCGCGCTTGAGCATGCGCGAGAGCAACTCACTTGCTTCCACGCTCACCGTCCCAACCAGGACCGGCTGCGTTTTGGCGTGGCATTCCTTAATCTCGTTAATCACGGCATTGTATTTCTCGCGCCGCGTCTTGTAGATGCGGTCGTTCGAATCTTTGCGCGCGACCGGCCGATTGGTCGGAATCACCAACACGTCGAGCTTGTAGATGTCGTGGAATTCGTTCGCTTCCGTTTCAGCCGTACCCGTCATCCCGGCCAGTTTTTGATAAAGCCGGAAATAATTTTGAATCGTAATGGTAGCGAGGGTTTGCGTTTCGCGATCGATCTGAACCGCTTCCTTTGCTTCCACCGCCTGATGCAACCCGTCGCTCCAACGCCGCCCCGGCATTTTGCGGCCGGTATATTCGTCCACGATGACGACTTTGTTTTCTTCCACGACGTACTGCACGTCCTTCTCGAACAAGCAGTAGGCGCGCAACAATTGCGAGATGTTGTGAATACGCTCCGCTTGCGTGTCGCAAAGCTGTTGCCGTTCCCCTTTTTGTTTTTCCTTTTCCTCGTCGCTCAACGATTGGTTTAGATCGATCTCAGTAAATTCGCTGATCAAATCCGGCAGCACGAATGCGTTCGGATCATCCGGGTTCATGAATGATCGCCCCTGCTCGGAGAGGTCCGCTTCCTGCGATTTTTCGTCGATGGTAAAGAACAACTCTTCCTTCAACGCAAAAAGCTCTTCCTTGCGCGTGTCCTGATAAAACGACAGTTCCGCCTTATCGATCGCCTTGCGCTTTTCCGGATCTTCCATCATGCGCAACAACTGTTTGTTGCGTGGCTGGCCAAGCTTTACTTTGAACATCAGGAGCCCGCCCTCTTCCAGCTTGCCCGCGTCGAACGCATCTTTGGCCTCACTGGCGATGCGATTGCAAAGCATGGTCTGTTTGCGCACCAGTTGCTCAACCAGCGGTTTCCACTTGTCGTATTGGTGCGTCGAAATTGTTGCTGGCCCGCTAATGATTAGCGGTGTGCGCGCTTCGTCGATCAGGATGGAATCGACTTCATCGACAATTGCGTAGTTATAACCGCGCTGCACCTGCTGGTCGCGCGTCGTCGCCATTCCGTTATCGCGTAGATAATCGAAACCGAACTCAGAGTTGGTGCCGTAAGTTATGTCGCAGGCATATTGCTGGCGGCGAACGCTCGGGTCCTGATCATGCTGAATACAACCGACGGCGAGCCCGAGAAAGCCATAAAGCTGGCCCATCCATTCGGCGTCACGTCGCGCCAGGTAATCATTCACCGTCACCAAATGCGCACCACGCCCGGTCAGAGCGTTCAAATAGAGCGGCAAAGTCGCGACCAGGGTTTTGCCTTCGCCGGTCGCCATCTCGGAAATTTTGCCGCGGTGCAAGACGATTCCGCCGATGAGCTGGACGTCGAAGTGCACCATTTCCCATTTCATCGGCTGATCGCAAACGGTGAAGGTGTGCCCGCGCTCCGTTAGCCGGCGAGCCGAATTTTTTACAACCGCGAACGCTTCCGGCAAAATCTCATCGAGCCGTTTCCACTGCTCCTCCAAGGTCGGCAGTTTGGCCAACTCCTCCTTCCAACTCGCAGTCAGGCCGCGCAGTTGATCATCAGAGAAACTCTGAAACTTCTCTTCCAACTCGTTGATCTGACGGACGATCGGCACCATTCGCCTGACTTCGCGCTGATTTTTCGAGCCTAAAATTTTCTTTAAAATCCAACCAACCATTTCGCTTTCACTATCGCCGAGATTCCGCGATTTGTCATTTGAGCGAAGGCGGGGACTCTCAGCGCGTTACCTTTAGGGATTCATTGGCAGATCCTGCAGCTTTTGCCATGCTCGGCCACGGCACGACAGGTCGCTCGACATGGCACAGGCTGCCGCTACCATGGCCCCATGAAGAAAATCATCTCCACCTCGGAGGCCCCCGCGGCAGTCGGGTCGTACTCGCAGGCCATTCGTATTGGCAATTTCGTCTTTTGTTCCGGCCAAATCCCGCTGGATCCAAAGACTGGCGAAATCGTTCCCGGCGACGTTAATGCACAAACGAGGCGGGTAATGGAAAACATCGCAGCCGTGCTCCGGGCAGAGGAACTGAATTTCGGAAACATCATCAAGACGACCATTTTCCTGACCAACCTCGCCGATTTCCAAACCGTAAATGAGCTTTACGGCTCCTATTTCAAATCCGATCCGCCGGCTCGCTCAACCGTTCAGGTCGCGGCGCTGCCCAAGGGCGCGAACGTCGAAATTGAAGTGATCGCCGCTGACGATCTGACTGGCGAAAAGTCAATCGACACCTGGGAATGACCCTGCGGAGCACCCACGCATCGCGTGCCGAGAAGGGCGCGCTCGCCTCTGCACAATTATGAACGACGCTGGCAATTCCGGACGTCAAACCGGGGGGTAGATAGGCGGCGCGTGTACCAGCTCACGGATGAACAGAAAGCTGCTCTAATCGCGCGCTACTCCGGGCGCTTCCAGGTGCCGCTGCTCTCATATGGGACGGTGCGTGACTACTGCGATAGCTGCGACAACCTGCCTTGGCTTAGTTCCGTGCAAAACGATTTGAAAGATTTGCAACGGCCTTGGACAGTCAAAGCAGCCCTTGGCCTTGTGCCTCTCGGATCTCGCTTGCTTGAGATTGGTGCGGGTCAGCCGCTTGTGGCTGCCTGTCTTGCCGAGCTCGGCTACGAGGTCACAGTAGTTGATCCGTACGATGGGTCTGGAGGTGGTCCAACTGAATTCGATAGATTTGTGCAGGTCTATCCTAAAGTGCAGATCCTGCGGCGGACCTTCCAAGCCGATCTACCAGAACTAGCAAATCAGACCTTCGATGGAATTTATTCTATAAGTGTGCTTGAACATATTCCGGCACCGGAGTTAGCCGCAATAGTTAAGGCTATCTCTTTCTATCTAAGGCCCGGCGGCTGGGTGTTCCATTCAGTCGATTGTGTACTTGAAGGCGCGAGCGCGGAATACCACATAGAGCAGTGCAACCGGATAGCCGTCCATCACGATGTCCTAATGGAAGGAATGCCAGTCGACAGAGATATTGCGAAGCTCTTTGAAAGGGCACGACATGACCTTGAAACGTGTTATTTGTCGGCCGCTGGTCACAATCTGTGGCGAGGCGCTCAGCCGTACGAAACATTCCCATTTCGGAAAGTTCTTTCCTTCCAACTTGCCGCGAAGGTTGCCGGAAATGGGCGGCTTGAATGATGTGCTATTTGCCTGAGACCTCGCGTATACCCCTTCTGGAGATGCACTTGACATCTAGTATCCGAATGGCCTAAACGGAGCGGATGAAAATAGTTACGTGTATTCTTCTTATCTCGGTCACACTGGCCTCAACACATGCCGGTGATCTGACTGTTGACACGTTGAACACCAAACACGTGGTCCGCGAGAACTGGCCCGTTTATCCCACCACGTATTCCGCGTCGCGGGTGCGGGGAGGTTTATTTGTGTCTGCGGCTTAATTCTCTGGATCACGCTCCTACTCCACTGGCACATCACACTCAGCTCGCACGGCAGCAAAGCGGGCGAACCGAGGCCGAAAGATCCCACACGAGCGCTGGATAAATGATGCGAAAAATTTTCGGGTCGAGAATCACAGCCTTACAGATGCACGAAGCTAGATCGCATCTTTTGAAAACATGGTCGCTTCTTTTGCTGACGCTCTCTCCAGTCTTTCTGGCTGCGACTTTCCAAACCAGATACTGGGTCAATATTCCAATCTCGGACGAATGGGACGCTCCGGGGATCGCGCTTCTACACTACTTTCAAGACAGATTGACGTGGCAGGATTTGTTTGCTCAGCACAACGAAGCCAGACTAGTCGTGCCCAGGCTCATACATATCGCGATGGCCACGGTGGTGCCTTGGGATGTGCGTCAAGGCATGGTACTGACGTTCCTATCAGCGTGTCTCAGTTCGGTCGCCGTTTTCTTCTTCCTGCGCCGGCGCAGATCAGAAGCGGCGCGTCCGTTGCTCTTCTGCTGGTTGGTAGTTAACTTTCTGCTCTTTGCACCGTCTCAGTACGAAAACTTTCTATGCGGGTTTATCTTCGAGATTTACTTACCATTTCTGTGCCTCTTTGGCAGCATCGCGATCAATCTTTCAACGATTCGTTTCCCGTTGAAAGTCGGAATTTGCTCGCTCTTGGCTCTCGTGGCCAGCTACAGCTTTGGCCATGGTCTACTTTTATGGTTGATAGGTCTTCCGATTGCCGTTCGATCAGAGTATACAAACCGTCCGCTCAAATGGTCTTTAGCTGCCTGGTACCTACTTTACTTGCTATTCGCTATCTGCGCGATCGCTCTTTATTTCGTCGGCTACCGGCACCCGCCGGTTGCGCCTCATCCTGCATCCATTAAGCAAGCTCCTCAAATCGTGGATTTCCTCGTCGTGTGGCTCGGGGGCGTCCTCCGCTCCGCTTGTGTGAATCCGCGGTTTGCCGGAACTCTCGTTGGCTTGACATTTCTCGCCGCTGTCGCATGGAGCGTTCACTACATTCGACGTAATACAGAACGAGTGAAAGCATACTATCCTTGGCTTGCTCTAGCCATGTTCTCCTTGGGCGCCGGCTCCCTCACTGCGATCAGTCGAGTCAACCTCGGAACGGATCTTGTGTTCAACACCTCGTACAATCTGTTTTCCGGCGTACGCTATAATGTCACTGCCGTTTTCGTTTATATATCTCTTGTTGGGCTTCTGTTTAACCTTTACTTGGATCATCTTCCGTCGGGCAGAGTTTGGAAGAATCAATTCGTCCTGGCAACTGCGGTTTGCACCACGCTCTTTATAGTAGCGTGGATTTACATGCTAGCGGAAGAGCGACAACGCGTCGTGCTCTTTAAAGAGAATCGCGAGCGCGCGCGCACCGCGATCAAGTGGATCACAGCGCTTCCAAACAATCGTGAAATCTCTCTTGCTTACCCATATGTAGAAGGATTTTGGCAGCGGGTGGTGGATATGAATCGTTATGGGGTAATAAGCATGCGCCTCGCCAGCGAAAAACTGCGGCAGGCGATTTCCCGACCCCCATCAACTGATACATTAGAGGCTGGCCACCTTGATCTCCTGGTCCCACATCCAAACGGGCAATACCGAATCGCCGGGTGGGCACGAAATCCTCGGCAAAATCGACCCGTACAGTACATCGTTTTGGGCTGGCAAACCCGTGATGATTCTTTCCACCCCTTTACCGCCTTGCCGACCGGCCATCAACGGCCGGATTTGTCGCAAGTATTCAAATCAAAGGTTATGATCAATGCTGGATTTGATGAATCGGTCGACTGCTCTAAAGTGCCAGCGGAGGCCAAAATGTTTAAAGCATGGGCAGTAGATTTTGATCAGCAGCAGGCTTTTCCCTTGCAGGGTAGCTTGCATCTAAAATGAATATCGAAAAGGCCCAAAACCCCGAATGGGTTACGGCTTCACCAATTGTTAGCAGACCCGGTTAGTCTCATGTTGCTCATATAGATACGTACCGCATAGCTTGCTCGCGTGACTACTTACCACCCTCAATCCAATCTGAAAATCCTACTTGTAAGCACGCCAAAAACTGGGAATACCTGGCTGAAGTCTTTGCTCGCGCTAGCTTACGATTTGCCAGTAGTCGAGTTTCCAATGCCTGAGTTCTGGCGAGACTTCGACTCCGAGCAGTTTGATAAATTAGGTCCGAGATGGATCGCGCACCAGCATCTGCCGCCGTACCAAGCGTTTGTCGATTGGACACGTGAGCGAAATATCGTTCTCGCTACCACCGTTCGGCATCCCGGCGATACCCTCGTGTCATTAGATTATTATGTCCAGAACTTTGCCGGGAAAACCTATATCGATCCCCAAACCGTCAAGCTTCTCCTTAACAAGGAAACCCGATCCTCTCGTATTGAAGTCTCCGACGGATTTGAAGCTTATGTGCGCACTAAGTTTTTCAAAGCCTTGAATTTCTCGATTGCCTGGTTGCAACGTGATTTAAGTTATGGAATCCGCTACGAGGACCTCTGGTACTCCCCTCTCGAAACTCTCCAGGCTCTAACCGACGAAATTCGTCCAGTCCCACAGCCAGTATTAAAAAATGCCGTCGCAAAATCGCGGATTGAGCAAATGCGCAGTAACGTAGGAGAGGACCGAGATTTTTTTCGCGGTGGCGGAGTTGGCGGCTGGAGATCGAGCCTTCCCCGCTCGATCATTGAGCTACTCGATCAATCGCCCCCTTATCCTGCCCAATTGAGATGGCTTGGCTATGATCTAGATCCTGAGATTGCCGATTGCGAGACACAAAGCATTAAATCATTAAACTCAAAAGAACAGCAAGCTGTATCTTCCACAGGATTAACCGCTGCGCCGCAAATGCACTCCCCGAGGTTACTCGTTATGGCGCAGGATTACGGGAAGGCAAGTCCTGCGGCCGTTCATTCAATCCAAGATCATCACTCTCGCTTAAATGCGCCCGCTTCCGATGATCCGCATGCTGGTCGGCTCCCGCCGCTCATCACGAACCTTGGCGCGCGGTTGTATCGTAGCCGGCCCGATTTGCAACAAGCCTTCCCTGATCTTTACGGACGCGACCGTGTGGCTTTCAGTCACTGGTTTACCGAGATAGCTGACGAGGGCGCGTTAGCCAATGCTTTCATCATTCCAGTATATCAATCGTGGGTGCAGAACCGGGGGCCGACATTTTCCCCGGTTCACCTGCCTTGCCAGCCTCCTAGTTCTCTTGAAGGGACTGCGATGGCCGGGACAGAGATATGCAGATAAACGAAAGTGCGAGACTATCTTTCATTTGTGAGGCCAAAGAGGTGCAGCCGTAACGATTTGCGCTTTGTTAGTTGTTGGGTCAATCATTTGCTGCGAGCTGCCAGAGTTGCACTCGCAACTCTTACCCGAAGTCTGTTTCGTGATTCGTAACGCTCTCGAAATCAAAGTGCCATGAACCGCTCTTGGATCAGCCTGCCTTTCGCCCTAATTAACACCTCCGCGAGCGTTCACTTGGACACGGGATCAAAAGGAGGCGCGTAGATAGTGAAAGAACAATTGACCGGTAGCGGAGCGACGAATTTTTCGAGCTTGTTGTTTCCGACGTACACCGGCCCGGAGATTCGACGCTACTTTGGCGAAGCGTGGAGCATGCATCTCCCATTTGCCTGGGATTTGATACGAGAATTACAGCCCCAGATTTTCGTCGAGCTTGGCGTCTATCGAGGGGAATCTTATTTCGGCTTCTGTCAATCGGTGGCGGAGCACGGTCTCGCGACCAGATGCTATGGAGTAGACACCTGGCGCGGGGACATTCATATGGGCAGCTATGGGCCGGAGATCGGTGGTGAGGTCGAGCAGTATAACCGCAGATACTCCTCTTTCTCGAAACTGTTGAAGATGACGTTCGACGAAGCTCTCTCTGACTTTGCTGACGATACCATCGATTTACTTCATATCGACGGCGGCCATCAGTACGAGGAGGTGAAACATGACTTCGAGAGTTGGCTACCGAAGCTTTCGAAACGCAGCATCGTTTTACTTCACGACGTAACGGTTAAAGAAGCAGACTTTGGCGTCTGGCGGCTTTGGCAGGAGATTGCACGTAAGGGCAATAGTTTTGTCTTCCAGTTCGGGCACGGTCTTGGGCTATGGAAGAGGAACCTTGTTTCTAAAGAGGACTCACCGTTCATTCAGGATTTGTTGCGGGCAGACGAATCGCAGCAATGTGAGATCACAGCACATTATGCCATCGCCGCTGCAGCGCTAAACTCCGCTAAAGCCGAGGAGAAACGTCAGCAGGACATTAAGACTGGGCGACTTCAGGTATTCATGCCGCGAGCCGGGAGGTATTCTCCAGATGACTGCTGCACTTCGACATTCCGGAAAGCAACCTGGCGCAGGATAGAGGTTGACCTGCCCTTAGGCGTGGGGGACGGCACAGCGCCGTTGCGTTTCGATCCGGGCAACGAGATAGGTGTAATCCAGATTGCGCGCATCCAAGTCCGCATGGCCACAAACCAACTGATATGGAGAGCGCGTGGAGTGGCTGAACTAGCTCAGCTGGTCGTCGGCGGGACAGCGGTGGTCGTGCCGGACGAGCGCGTTTTCCGGATTCTCAACTACGGCATTGATCCTCAGGTGTTGCTCCCGCGGATCGATGTCGCTTCCGGCTCACCGCTCAAGCTGGAAATATGGCTGCGACTCGATATCGGGCCCGAGACCGTTGGGGAGTGTTTTGCTGCACTTCAATCGCGCCAGCGTGCTGCACTCGCGAAGAGGGAAGCGCAATTACGGGAGACGGAGCAGCAGCGTGCTGCTTTGGAAAATAATTTGCGCAGCTTCGAAGAACAACGCTTGAGTCTTGAAGTCGCGCTAGACGAACATCAAGCAGAGCTCGCTGCCCATCGCTCGGAACTTGAGCGTTTGGAGCGGGAAGTTTGGGAGAACCGGGTTCGCCGGGCTGACTTTGCTGTTCGGCTGAAAGAACGCGAGAGTTCGATCAGAGAGATCCAGGAGTCATTTGTTTGGAAAGTGGCGAAACCGCTTTGGAAAGCGGAGCGACATCTGTCGCGCCGTAAAGCGGCCAAGCCCGAGCCAGCGGCCGGTGAAATTGTTTTCGCGCTCGATGGTCCCGGCATTTGGAATGCCCGGCGCGATTCGGTTGAGCTCACCGGGTGGTGCTTCACTCGCGGTGGCCCGCAGATCGTCGGCGTGCGCGCGAAGATTGGCCGCAAATCATACTTCGCGCGCTACGGCTTGCAGCGGGACGACCTCGCGAAAACGACGATGGCTGACCCGGCAACACTATACAGCGGATTTTCGCTCCGGATTCCTGTCACGCCCGAAACTTCGGTTATCCGCCTGGAAGCTATTACTCACAATGGGCCGTGGCGTCTCGTGCTGGAGCACTCGCTCGCTGGGCCTGCCCCGCCGCGTCACCGCTCGACATCAGCTCCTACTATTGAGCCTCCTCCCACTGAGCGTCCCGATCGGCCGATTCATGCGAACGGCAGCCAACCGGTGCTCTATCCCAATGTAAGCGCGGATGAAGTTCTACCCCTGCTGGGACCCCATATTCAGCAACATCTTGCTCGTGCCAATGTTGCCAAGCCGACCATCACAGTGATTACTCCTACTTTTAACACTGCACCGCGATGGTTCGTCGAGGCCGGCGCCAGTCTGCTGAACCAAAGTTTCGCCGATTGGGAATGGTGCCTGGTCGATGACGGCTCACAAGATCTGCAGACAAAACGAATATTAGAGTCTCTTGCCCAGGCGCATCCCAACATTCACGTGAAGCTAAGCTCAAGCAAAGGCATCAGCGCCGCCGCTAACGAGGCGCTGGAAATGACGCGCGGTGAGTTCGTTTGTTTTCTGGACCACGATGATCTACTGGCGCCAGAGGCGTTGCAGGCAATGTACGATGAACTGAGCCAGGGTTTTGACGTCGTTTATTCCGATGAGGATAAGCTGGACGATAACCGCAGGCTCTTAACGGAACCATTCTTCAAGCCGGACTGGTCGCCGGAATATTTTCGCGGGGCTATGTATGTAGGTCACCTGCTTTGTCTTCGGCGCGATTTAGCTTGTCGGGTCCGCTTTGATACTAACTTCGATGGGGTGCAGGACTTTGAGTTCATGCTGCGGGTTGGCGAGACTGGCGCTCGCATCGGTCACGTGCCCAGAATTCTTTACCATTGGCGAAAAACTCCTGGAAGCATTGCTGAAACTTCGGCAGCGAAGCCTCAAGCGGCAGTTCTTCAAGAAAAAGCCGTTAATGCTCACCTCCAGCGAGTTAATTTGCCGGCCGAAGCTAGGGCTGGATCAGCTCCCCATCGGCTTAGAATAGTTCCAAAGCCGCGTTCTTCTTCTCCAAAGATCAGCATCATTGTCCCTACAAGAGATAGCCCGGACCTACTTGCGCGTTGCCTTAAAAGCCTTTTTGAGACTACCGCATACCCAAACTACGAAGTTATTCTGGTGGATAACGATACAGGCGACGCTCAGGCACTCAAGCTCATGCGGCACTATCCGGTTACTCGCATTTACCTGCCGAATCCGTTTAATTTCTCTCGCGCCAACAATCTCGCCGCAAGGCGTGCCGACGGGGAATATCTCGTCTTTCTCAATAACGATACTGAGATCATTTCCCGTGAATGGCTCGATCACCTGCTCTATTATGCTGAGCAGCGCGACGTCGGCGCAGTCGGAGCTCTTCTCCTGCACGACGACGGCTCGGTGCAACATGCCGGAGTAATCCTCGGGATGCGTGGAACCGCCGACCACAGTATGCGGGGTTTTAGGGCGAAATCGGACGGTTACGCCGGCAGCCTGTCCTGTGCGCGCGAAGTATCGGCTGTTACAGCCGCCTGCATGGCTGTCCGAAAATCCACCTTCGTCGAGGTCGGAGAATTGAACGAACACTTCTTTAGCATCTATCAGGACCTTGATTTCTGCCTGCGTTTGCGCGAGCGCGGTCTGCGCATTATTTGGACGCCGCAAGCAGTGCTTTTGCATCACGAATCTTTGTCGCGGCAGAGCTACTACGACGTAGTCGATCGATATTTGTTACTCGACCAGTGGGAAGAGGTCATCCAGCGCGGCGATCCCTACTATAACCGGAATCTCAATGTAGAGCGTGGTGACTACAGCCTGGCTCCTGAACGGTGAATATACTTTTCGTTCTTTATCACGACTTCGGAGCGAATAGCGCGATTCACGTCCATAACTTTGCAAATCAGCTGGTGGTATTTGGACATCGCGTGGCAGTTACCGTGCCAACAAACAAGACCAGTTGTGAGAACCTCGGGCCTCGCAATTATGCCACTGCCAACTTTTCTGAGATTAGCGGCGACTGGTTACGATTGTTTAAGGATGGTCGTCCGCCCGAGTTGGTGCACGCATGGACGCCCAGAGAAAACGTGCGGCGTCTATGCGAAAAACTAAGGCGCTTGTGCTCGTTCGAGCTCTGTTTACACCTCGAAGATAACGAAGAGACGATTTTCGAAGCGAATCTCCGGATGCCGTTCGCCGAGGGGGCAGGCATGCCGGAGGAAGAGATTCCCTCTTCGCTTGTACATCCGCGGCTTTACCGCCAGTTTATTGCGGAGGCTTCAGGCATGACCATCATCATGGATCGGCTGGAGAAGTTCGTGCCTCCGGCAACACCACGGCTGCTTCTCTGGCCGGGAGCGAGTTCGGAGCTATTTTACGCCCGCCCGAAGGACAAGGTGCTTCTCAAGGAATTGCGCATCCCGGTGAACAGCATCGTGCTTTCCTACACCGGTAACGTCCATGCCGCGAATGCACGTGAAGTACGGAGCCTGTACCTTGCGGTAGCGATGCTCAATCGTGAAGGAGTACCGACTAGCTTGGTGCGCGCGGGCCGAGACTACTACCCGTTTCTCGGAACTGACGAGCAATGGGCGCGAAAATACTCGGTGGAATTAGGCTATTTGAAACATACCGAAATTGGGCGCGTTCTTAGCCTGGCTGACTTTCTGATCCAGCCTGGGACTGCGGATGAATTCAACGAGTACCGACTGCCGTCGAAAGTGCCGGAATTTTTTGCGATGGGGCGGCCAGTTGTCGTGCCGCAAACTAACGTTGGTCGTTTCGTTCAACACGGGGTGCACGCGTGGGTTTTGCCGAAGGTCGATGCGTTGGGAATTGTCCAGACCATAATCCACTTCCGAAAGGATCCGGCCTTGGTGCAGCGCCTGAGTGAAGGCGCGTTGAACTTTTACGCGCAGAACTTTGATTGGGAAAAGAGTGCCCGCACGCTCGAAGGTTTCTACCGCCAGGTTCTGGACGGCGCGACGAAACCTGGAGAGGGTCCTCAGCCTCTCGGCGAGACGGCGGGTGCCGACGTTTCGCCGCAGCGGCCGGATTATTCCAGCGGAGGCTCGGCTCGTTCTTCTTCTCGGGCGGTGAGTTGATTGCGTGCGATCATACGGGCGCAGGTGTTCCAGCGTAGAAGGGCATCATCATTTCCGGGCGGGCGAATAGCTTCAGCTTTTTCGAACCAATGCATTGCTTCGCGCAGACTCTCGTAGGCCTGATGCGCGCAACCGGGTGTGCCGCGCGCAAGCTGAGCTTTTGCGCGGCGCTCTGCGAGAATGCCATTATAGTAGGCTTGTTCGTATTCACCCGTAATCCTGCGCAGAATTTCTCTCGCTTGCGTATCGCTTACACCATAGCTCTTGCTGAAACGATCCGTCACTGCCAGCAACAATATAATTAAGGCCTCCTGATTTTCCGGCTCTGCCGCCAAAACGTCGAGACAAATGCTTTCCGCTTCGGCCGGTTCGTTTAGTAGGCGGTAGCGTTCCGCTTTTTCCAGCGCGCCCGGGATCGCGTCCGTTGAGAGCTGTTTCAGTTCCGACATGGCGAAGATGGTGATTTGTTAAATCGTTAAATCGCTAAATACAAACCGATTCACGATTCACCCTTCCGTTTCCCCAGCCGCCAAATCCATCCCAGCGGATCATAAAACTCGTCCACCACCCGTTCTTTCAACGGAATGATTCCGTTGTCCGTGATTTGAATCTCCTCCGGACAGACCTTGGTACAACATTTCGTGATATTGCAGTAGCCGATACCGTGGGCTTCGCGCAATTCCCCCACCCGATCTTCCGTATCGAGCGGGTGCATCTCGAGCGCGGCCGCGTAAATCAAAAAGCGCGGTCCGATAAAGCGATCGTGCATCTGATGATCGCGTAAGACGTGGCAGACATCCTGACAAAGAAAACACTCGATACATTTCCGGAATTCCTGCACCCGATCGATGTCTTGTTGTTGCATCCGCCAGGTGCCATCCGGCGCATCGGGCGGGCGCGGTTTAAACTTCTTGATCTGCTTTTTCACCCGAAAATTCCACGACACATCGGTGATCAAATCTTTCAAGACTGGGAATGCTTTCATCGGCTCAATCGTGATCGGCCGCTCCCGCGACAGATCGCTCATTCGCGTCATGCACATGAGCTTCGGCATTCCGTTTACTTCTGCCGAACATGAGCCGCACTTGCCCGCCTTGCAGTTCCAGCGACAGGCCAGATCGTTCGCCTGCGTCCGCTGAATGTCGTGCACGGCATCGAGCACAACCATGCCCTCGGATATTTCGGTAGTGTATTCGCGAAATTCGCCGCCGCTCGCATCGCCGCGCCAGATTTTGAAAGTGGCATTCATTGGAGATCGTGAATCGTTAAATCGTGAATCGTGAATCGTCTTCGAGCCCCAGAGAATCATTGTAGCTCGGTGGCGTCTCTTCGACCGTCGAAGGGGCATTTTTTTGCTGACGTAGATAGCGAATGTAACCGTCTATTAGTTGTCGCACCCGCCAGCCCTCTGCTTTGAGGGACGCAATTTGTTCGGTCGCCACGTACTGTTCATCATGGCAGGCATTCAGGTCGTCAATCAATTCTTCGAGGGAACCCCGAGATTGAAGCGTGAACTTGATCTGATCTAAATAGTGAAATCTACCGTGACCTTCTGCGATGTTGTTAGTTAAAGAGAGGGCCGCGCGGCGGACTTGACTCACTAAGCCAAATTTGTCGATTTCCGGCAACTGCCTAGCCAACCGATACATGGCTTTCCGAAATTCCCGCGCTACCTGGTACACTTCCAAGTCCTCAAATGTAGATTGCCGATTCACGGTTCTCGACTCTCGAATCTCGCTTTCAACGATTTTCCTCAATCACTTGTTTGAGATAATCCGGCATTTCCGGCAACGGCTCCAATCGGATTTGCATGGAGCCATCGGGCGCTTTCGAAGTCATCGTGTTCACTTTGGCATAGCGTTCGTCCTTGTTTGGGTAATCTTCACGAAATTGCGCGCCGCGACTCTCCTTTCTTTCCAATGCCGCACGCGCGATCGCTTCGGAAACCATGAGCAAATTTTTCAGATCGAGCGCGGTGTGCCAGCCAGGGTTAAATTCACGATGGCCGGTGACACCGGCGCGGTTCGCGCGTTCCCGGAACGTTTTTAAATGTTCGAGTGCAGATTTCATTTCCGATTCAGTGCGGACAATGCCGACATCGGCTTGCATCACCTCTTGCAAATCGCGTTGCACCGTATAAGGATTCTCTTCGGCGCCACGCTCGAACGGTGCCAATGCCTCGTGGGCGAGGATCTCGATCTTGTCCTGCTCGATCTTGCCCAGCGAATTTTCCTTTGCGAATTTTGCGGCGAATTCGCCGGCGCGTTTTCCGAAAACCACAATATCAGAAAGAGAATTGCCGCCCAGCCGGTTCGCGCCGTTGATGCCGGCGGCGCATTCCCCCGCCGCGAATAATCCGGGCACACGCGACATTTGCGTGTCGGGATCGACATGGATTCCGCCCATGGCGTAGTGCGTGGTCGGCCCGACTTCCATCGGCTGCTCAGTGATATCGATATCGGCCAGTTGCTTGAACTGGTGATACATACTCGGCAATTTTCTTTTTATATAGTCGGACGCATTCGGCAGCTTTTGCTTGATCCAGGCGATGTCCAGGTAAACGCCACCGTGCGGACTCCCCCGTCCCTCTTTGATTTCGCGAACAATGCAGCGCGCGACATGATCGCGCGTTAATAACTCCGGCGGTCGCCGCGCGTTTTTGTCACCCTGACAATACCGCCATCCTTCTTCTTCGTTGTCTGCGGTCTGCGCTTTGTAATTTTCCGGAATAGCTTCGAACATAAAACGGCGTCCGTCTTTGTTTGTGAGAATTCCGCCTTCGCCACGCACTCCTTCCGTCACGAGGATTCCCATCACGCTCGGTGGCCAAATCATTCCGGTGGGATGAAATTGAACAAACTCCATGTCGATCAGTTCCGCGCCCGCTTCGTAGCCGAGGGCGAGGCCATCGCCGGTCGATTCCCAACTGTTGCTCGTGATTTTGTAAGCACGGCCAATTCCGCCGGTGGCGAGCACGATTGCTTTCGCTCGAAAAATTCTGAATCGGCCGCGCTCACGTTCGTAGCCAAAGGCGCCGACGACCCGTTCACCATCTTTGAGGAACGCAAGAACGGTGTGTTCCATGTAAACCTCAATCCCTTGATGCACACCATGGTCTTGCAACGTCCGAATCATTTCGAGCCCGGTCCGATCGCCGACGTGCGCAAGCCGCGGATATTTATGACCACCAAAATTCCGCTGTAGAATGCGGCCATCCTTGGTGCGATCGAATACTGCGCCCCAAGCTTCCAGCTCGCGCACGCGATCCGGCGCTTCTTTCGCGTGCAATTCGGCCATGCGCCATTGATTCACGTATTGGCCGCCACGCATCGTGTCGGCAAAATGCACTTTCCAATTGTCGCGATCGTCGACGTTGCCGAGAGCCGCAGCAATCCCACCTTCCGCCATCACTGTGTGCGCCTTGCCCAGAAGCGATTTGCAAACCAGCCCGACCGACAATCCAGCAGCGGATGCTTCAATTGCCGCGCGCAACCCCGCCCCGCCCGCACCAATCACGAGAACGTCATGCTGAAAAGTTTCGTAATCAGCCATGCTTGAATGAGCCTTAAAGCATCGACCTTCTAACTGCCAACTTTAATGTGCTCAACCATTGATGCGACGGAACCAGGAAGACGGATCTCCCATCGGGCTAAGCCTGTCGAACGGCCAGCCTGTCTTTCGCATGATAAAGGCTGGAAGCCTGGGTGGCACATTTGAGATCCGTCTTCGTACAAATCAGGACAGTGCCAAAATTATTCTCGACCTAACCGATCAAAAGCAATTACAGCTGAAGGCGCGTTCGTCGTCGACGATGAATCTGCCGCAGAAAAGAAAATCGAAATCCAAAAATGGAGGAAGTAAAGATGAATGGAACTATTGATATTACAGGCACGGTTGCCGATACGCTTAGGCATAATTGGTGGCTGCTGGCTTTGCGCGGTTTGGCTGCGGTAGTCTTCGGTGTGCTGGCGTTTATCTGGCCCGGCGCTACCTTGATCACGCTGGTCTGGCTATTCGGCGCATTTGCGCTGGTGAACGGCGTTCTATCCTTAGCAGTCGCGGCCAAAGCTCCAAAAGGGTACCCTCGGTTCGGCAGCTTAATTCTTGGTGGATTACTTGGCATCCTCGCCGGGCTGGTCGCCTTCGTTATGCCCGGCCTCACTGCCATCGGGCTACTCATTTTGATCGCCTGCTGGGCACTGGTGACTGGGATTTTGGAGATCGTCGCCGCGATCAAATTGCGCAAGCTAATCAATAATGAATGGTTGCTTGTTTTGGCCGGGATTGCTTCGGTTGCTTTTGGAGTTGTGCTATTGCTTCAACCGGCCGCCGGCGCCTTGGTCTTGATTTGGTGGGTCGGAGCGTACGCACTCCTTTTCGGAATTCTGTTGGTTGTCCTTGCTTTTCGAATGCGCGGTTTGGGTAAGAGATTGGTCAGTGTCTAAATAAGACGGAAGTCGTGCCAGATACCCATTGAGCACAGGCGCACGTAAAGATCGCTGAAGCCGACCCAGAACAGACTCATCCACG
>QHRO01000269.1 GCA_003220155.1 Verrucomicrobiota bacterium | reverse complement strand
GTCCGGGTTGACGGTTCCGGTAGTGAAATAATCCAGCCAGGCGAAAGCGCAGGTCGAAAGAATTTGCGAAGCTGTTTCGGGCGAAACCGCGGGATAATATTGGCATTGAATAGCAGCCAACCTTTGGAGGAGCGGCGGAACTCTGGAATTTTCCATTCCGCCGAGAACAACCAGATTTCGTGGCAGAACGGTCGTGGGAATTTCGTCGGTTATTCGCAGAAAGGAGCGGAGCGAGCGCTCGATTAACTCGGTCCCACCGCAAATGACCCAGCGATGATTGTCGCGCGCCCGTAACTGCGCAGAATCGATGACCGGTTCACCGAAAGCCGATGGGACGGGATGAACTAGGACATCGAGCCCAGGGACAAGTCCCTCGAGCATTTGCTGCATCGATTCGCTGCTGACCAATCGTGCGTCGGTCAATCGCGCGATGTCCCGGGCGATTTTTTTCTGCAAAGGCTGAAGCCAAAACTCGCTCTTCCACGGCGGGCCAGATGCAAAGAGTTCGTGAAAAATTACGATCAAACGGCCCTCAAAAGTTTCGCGAACGCGACACAAAATCGGTACTAACCAAAATGGCAGCCCACGTTTCTGATAACCGTAGTTCACGTAGTGCAAGATGACGTGCGCAGGCTTCGCCGGAGGTGTGCCGGCATCGGTGATGGATGCTGTTTCGAATTCTCCTTTTTTTGACGCCTGACTCGGTTTACCTGGAGCGAATACCGTTCTGAGACCGTGATTCGCCCACAAAGCGTTCGCCAGGTTGAAAGCGTAATCGGTCACCCCGTCAGGGTTATCCGAAATGCGAGGAACTATCTGCCAGATGACGGCCGCGCCGTTAGTCATGCCCGGACAATTCCACTAATGCCACCCCGTACTCGAGCAAGATGTGTCTCATACAGACGCACCGTTTCTTTTGCGATGGTTGACCACAAAAAGCGGCCCGCCACTTCCATGCATCGCTCGATTAGTTTCCGGTAGCTGGCCAGATCAGCCGAAAGAATGTGGATTAACGCGGCGGAAAGTTGTTCAACATTTCCAATGGGAACTAGCAGATCAGACAAACCATCTTGTAATATGAAACGCGGACCGGGGGCGTCGTAAGAAACAGTTGGAATTCCCGCCGCCAGCTGTTCCAGCAAACCCAGACCAAAACCTTCCGCATAGCTCGGAAATGCACCTACCGTTGAATTAGACAGAAGGTTTGGCAGCTCGTCGGGCTGGTATGCTGGGACAATTTCGATCCAATCGCAGGGAGAAATATTCAGATCACGCCAGACCCTTTCATTATCGGTTAGCGTCCCAAGGAATTTGAATCGTGCCGCCGGAACGATGGCGCGCACGCGTCGAAGGATTTCGCCCCAGTCTCTGGCGCCTTTCCGTGTGCTCCACATCCCGATAAAACTCACTTTTTGTTGCAGCAAACGCGTGTCGGGCGAAGCAGCCGCTTCCACCAACTTTCGGCGCCACTCCTGAGTCAGGCCATACGGTTGAATGATTGCCGGCTTTTTCGAGCTTAGACATTTCAGCTCATATTCGTTAGGCAAATTGACGAGATCGCAGTATTGCAGCGCTTTTTCTGAGTTTCGAAACAACTGTTGCTGAAAAAAGGTGTAGAAGATCCGGCCCGATAGTTTCCCTCGCGGCTGGTCCGGCCAACGCTCGCGCGCCATCTCTTCAAAATTGCGATAGAGGCGATGAGAGCCAATCGATCGCGCGACGAGTAGGCCGGTGAAATTCAAACGGTGTTTCGTAACTGGCAATGCTCCGACAAGACAATCAATGACATCGAATCGAGCGGCATTCTTCCTGACAAAGGCCGCTCCCCTTCCGGGAAAACGCAACCGTCGCCAGGCCGACAAGGGAGGCGACGAAGTTGGCGCGGTGAACGCGTCGCCCAAACAATAATGCGAGACCTTGTGTCCGGCAGTCTCCCAGGCTCGCGACAATTCCATGAAGATGCGCGCGGCGCCAAGCCGCGGGTCCGATGGAAGATCAAGCACCGTCAAAATACGCATGAGTTCGGCAACGGAAGACTTTTCGCACTCAAGAAAAAATCTGTTCCCAGAATTTGTGGCGCACCGGATTGACGTAATGGCGCAGGACGATGCTGTTGTTGGCGTGGCGGTCGGCCAACTGAAACTGATCATCGAGTTGTAGGACAAACTTCACCGGATCGAGCGCACGGGCACCATTGGCATGCATCGTGAGGTGCGTCAGCGTTTGATTGGTGAAGAAATTCGGCAAGCCGTCTAGTTGCTCAAAACGTTCCATGGCCAAAGACCAATCGAGTTTCTGGAAAAAGAAAAGGACGCCGGTGTTTACGGGATCGACGGTTTCGGCTGGATCGCGGAACAAGCGCTCGTCGCCCGCGACCTGACAATCGCCCAGATAAAGAGCAGGCGCGTCGTGATTGCGTAAGAGATCGGCCAGCACAACCGCGCCGGGAAAAAACAAAACGTCGGCGTCGATATACAGAGCGGGCCGTTCGAGGGGAAGACTCATAATCAGGGCAAGCTGTTTGCCGGTTGGATGGTTGGCGAAGTAGTCGCCTGAAGATAACGGTTGCGGCAAAAAATCCCGCGCGTCGGCGAGACGAATGCAGGAATCGATTTGCTGCAAAAGCGAAACTGCGCGCCGGCAGTGGGTGCCGTCGGAAACAATCGTGAAATTGTTGGGTCGCCCCACGTATTTCAAAAATGAGCGGAGAGAGGCGATTTGTTCGGGCAACATCGCTTCGTTCGAGTAAGCAAAGACATCGATGTCGAGCATCCTCGGCGGAGCGATGCGACGGCGCACGATCATTGGCAGAAGCAGGCGATAAGCTTCTCGGGCCACGCTGCCGCGAAATCGGGCCAGGTGATAACCAAAGTTCCACATCGTTCAGGCCGCTGCCGTTTCCAACGAACGGAAACCGCGAAAAGAAAGGGCGAGATTGAGAAGCAGATTTGGTACGCTGGAAAGCAGGTTGAAGACGAGAACGCTGCTCACATTGGAAAAATCAGTGAACGGAATCAACGCGATTTGGGTGAGCAGGGTCAGCGGAATGTAAAGCCACGATCCGGCGATCCAGGCTTTGGCAGCATTGAGCGACCAAAATGTTCCGGTAAGCGCGGCCAGCACGGCCGAGGCGACCATCAATAAAAGCTCGCGACGCAGGTGGGCGTATTTGTTCCCGAGTACGAAAAGGAATTGATCTGGGAAAATTGCGGCGGCCGCGAGTACCACAAGGCAGAACAAGGTGACCCCACCAGCGATCTCGAGATAGAGCGAACGCAATTGTCGCCGCTCCTGACAGCGGGCGAACGCGGGAACGAAAATATTAGCCAGCAAATTTGCCAGCACGACAAAGATCATGGCGAGCCGGCCGAGCGCGCCGACTTCCGCGACCGAACTACTTTGACGCGCGAAAAAGCTGACGAGGAAAATGGTGATTTGTCCCTGGAAACAATAGAAGACAGCGTTGGCAGCCTGACTGCGAATGAGACCGAGCATGGTTTTCCGATCCTCGGCGTTTTGCGGCGCGCCAAAATCGATCACCGTCGCGCTGTAACGGCGGAGCAAGAGATATTGCAGAAAAATCACCCCCGTCGACAGGGTGACGGCGATGCCAGCATTGAGAAAAATGAAGGCTAGAAGCACAAGAATCGTTAGTCGTAGGATGGCGCCAATGAGATCGATGCGCTGAATGACTCGAACATCGGAACGAAGTCGCGGAATTACTCCCAGGACACCGACATCGAGTTGAATGGCGAGACCGATCAGAACGAAAATGATTAGCAAAGCAGTGTAGTTGAGGGACGCTCCATTTTTTGCGAGCATGAAATAGAGCAGTGGCGTGACAGCAATCATCGCCAGAAGGGCGAGACGCCGCCGAAGATATAGTGCGGTGCTGATTAACTGGCTGAAGCGGGAACGGTCCTGCCAAACCCGGCCGCCAATGGAAACGAGCCCAACACTAACCCCGATATCGGCGAGCAAATTGAGGGTGCCTTGCATTGTGTTGGCGATGGTAAAGAAGGCGTACTCGCGTTGCTCCAGCATTCGAATGAGCAGGATTCCGCTCAGGAACCCGATCATCTGCACGATCGCCTGAACCGTGACAAAGCTGCCGACGACGCGACCGCTTCGAATTAGTCGCCGCAGATAGGGCGACGGCAAAACGTCGGTCACGCCGGTTGGCGGAAATTCAATCAGCGGCACGATGATTCGAAGAATTTACTTACTACCTGTTCGAACCGGCTGCGGCAAGTCGCGATGAGCGCTTCTGGCCCGATGGGCGGCGGACTAGCGGGCTCGAAGGTCCTAGCTGATGTTGTTCTCGCTCCATCGCTCTTATGTCTCAGGGTAACCACGCCTATATCGATCATGTCAGGAGACTGGAGCAACGCTTAGGCTCAGGAAACGAGGCATTGCGGCTTGCGGTCGGAGGCGAGTCCGAAGCTGTCGGCAAACTGGAATATTATCTGTTGCGCTCTTTGGGATTAACCAGGGGGCCTCTCGTTGTCGATATCGGCTGCGGCAGCGGTCGACTGGCGCAGCAACTAGCCCCGGATAAAGGCATCCGCTACATCGGGACAGATGTCGTTCCCCGGCTAATTGAATCGGCCCAAGCTTTGACCATGCGCGATGACTGGAAATTCAGTGTCGTCGACGATGTGCAAATTCCGTGCACCGATAACGTGGCTGACTTTGTCACATTTTTCTCCGTTCTGACACACACGACGCATGAAGAAAGTTGCAAATACCTTCAAGAGGCGTCACGATGCTTAAAGGTAGGCGGGCATGTAGTCATTTCGTTCCTGGAGTTTCGGATCCCGTGCCATTGGGAAACCTTGATCGCATCAGTCAAAGCGAAGGCGGGTGGACCTTTGATTCAGTTTCTCGATCGCGACGCCATCGCGGCGTGGCAGGTCATAGCGGCCCTGCCGTCGACTCCTTTGTCGACGGCGACAAAGGTCATATCTCGATTCCCGAAGAGATTCGGTGGGAAAATGGGACCTCCATGAAATCCTTGGGTAATCTTGGTCAGTCTGTCACGGTGCTGCGAAAAGTCTAGAAGGATCGGTCGATCCTGCAACTCAATGGAGCAACGCATAATTGAACGTATTGGCCGGGAGTTCCAAGGACCGGACCAGAATCGTGTTCTTGAGCTACTTGCCAGCTACTCAGGAGCGGAGAGCGATCGGGTAAGATGGGACATTCTCGAGCTGAGCAGAGGCAAGCTTGAGAAAATCGGGGAGTACCTGAAAGCGGCACAGACTGATTACCGCGACATTCTTTATTGGGCTGAGTATTATCAGAATGATCCAATGCTGCGCGATCGCGATCCAAAACAGATGGTTGATGAAATCATTGCCAAATGGAGAAGGAAGAGTGAGTGAACGATATCCTTACTCGTGAAAAAGTTCGCGACTCTCTTGCTCAGGTTGTTCGCCGTCGCACTCTTATTAACACCGGCCTTCAGGCCGGTGCTTCTCCGCTAGCGATGGAGATGAGCCGTTTCAACGGCTTATCCTTCGCGGGCAGAATAAGAAAAGCCGTTGAAACGGCTTTCGTCGTGATAGTGCTGCATCCGCACCGGCCTGAAGGCCGGTGTTAATGAGAAGGGACGGCGGTTCGGAACGCCGGCAACATGTGGGCATGGAAGCCAGCGTTCATTCCCCATGCCGCCAGCGGTTTGGCAAACCTATTTGGGAGAGCGTGAATCGGCGTGCGTTTTCACATTGCGCCGTTGCTTGTCCACCACTCGCCGCAATTCGCGTTCCATTGTCTTGAACGCGTCGTGCACCACTTTTGCCAGCGGATCGTGCGTTCCATTATCGATCTGTTTTTCTTCGGCGACCAGCTCGTGGCCGGGCGGGACGGTAACATCAATCCGGACCCGATATTGGTTTCCCTTTTTGTGGGCGTGGTTCGGTTGCTCAATAGCAACATCGCACCGGCTGATGTGATCACAGAATTTATCCAGCCGCGTCGCTTTCTCCAATACCATCTGTTCGATTCCCAGGGATTTCTTCAGGCCGCGATAAGTGATGTTTACTGGCAATTGCATAGCGCCTCTATTCTAATGCGTTCGAGCCGCCAACGCCAAGCGCTCTCATGCGATTCGGCTGTGGCCCATTTTTCCCCTAGATTGGCTGCAATGAGCGAAAATGGGAAGCTAACTTTGCCGGTTCCACTTTCACCAGATCGGATTTCACGAATTCGACGATGCGATTACGGACATCGGGCGCAAGCAATTCAATGATCGCGTTATGGCACGAGGCGGGCGCGGCGAAAGACCAGCCTTCCACTCCGTTGGACTTCGCGATTTGCGTAATTTGATCGGCTAACTGTTTGTTGATCCGGCGCTCGGTTTCGGTTTCCAATTTGGTTTCCGCGATCGATGCCTGATGCATTCCGGCCCCATCGCTCGCCGCGTAGCGCCCGGCCAAATCGGTGACTTTATCGACCAGTTTGCCATGCGCATCGGTGACATCGAAGGCCTGCACCAACTTTAAACTTGGCCCGCGCGTCGGGGTTTCGTTCACCCGGTAAGCTTTCAAGCTTCCCCGATCGGCCACAATAATGAGCGAGGTCGGTGTCATGCCATCACAATGCGCGGACGCGACTTCCCCGCAATCTAGTTCGTTTGCCGGCCACTGATCACGGCTATTCTTTTTTTCCTGGCACGGGCTGGGAAACCCCATGCGGGAAATCGAAGGGCCGCTTCCGGAATGATTCCTGGCGCGCTTGCGCCTGTGCCCCAGCGCTTAACTTAAGCAGGCAAGCGCCACGATCGATCACCGGCAGCTCCTCGCCCGAGGCAAAACTTTTTGGCTCGGCCAG
>QHRO01000268.1 GCA_003220155.1 Verrucomicrobiota bacterium | reverse complement strand
TCATCCAGTTTTTTTCGGAGCAACTCGAAAGCGCGCCGCGATGAAGCACGCATCGATTGGACCACGCTCCGCTGCGCCAGGGCATTAAATGGCTCGGGCGCGAACGCAGGATCGTCGATCTCGGAGGCAAGCGCGCGATGCAATTCACCGGTGCGCTGGCCCAGTAACCGCGCTTTCTCCGGATAAATGCCACCGATCAATTCTTGAATGAGTTGGGTTGAGCCGATTTCATTCAGGTCCGCTTTACGGGACAAAACACGCTCGTAATAACTGCCGACGGAATCGAGCGTAAAAGTCCAGGCGTCACCTTCGTTCGCGATCGCAGACTGAATGAGTGCAAGCACCACCGTATTTTTTCCAGAGCGATATTCGAGGGTGCCGGCAAACGCTGGCACATTGGGAAATTTCGCGCGCTCAGTCAGGAACCGCGTAATCTCAACATCGGGATTAATCCCCTCCTCCAGTTTCCGGAAGATTTTCAAAAAATACTGTGTCCCGAAGAGGATCGAGGAATTGCTTTGTTCCCCTCTCATGACGCTGGAATTTGCGCTCAAATCCTCCGCCGCCGCGAACTGCGCCGTGGCGGAGCCAGCGATCTCGCCGCGCCGCGCCCGCAATTTTCGCTGCTCGCGAATGATGCGATAAATTTCGGCGCGATAATCGGCATCGAAGGTCGCGTCATGCAGGATGGCGTTGCTGTCAGCGAATTCGGCGATCACAGCGTGTTGGGCCTCGCCGGAAATTCGGTGCGCGTTTTCATCACGCGCGATTTGCAGCGGCAGGGTGTAAATTTCTGAAGCGCCTTCAGTGTAATTCACTTCAATGAGCACATGGCGCGCACCATCCGGGTGCGGCGAAATCAGCGGGTCCTCCACGATTCGGAGTTCCCGAATGGTGCGCGCTTTCGCGCCAAACCACCGGCAACCGGTAAGATAATTCGGAATAATCGTGCGCTCGAGGTCACGGCGTGATGAACCGGAAAGGAGCTCTGAAAATCCCGGCACTGAGGCGATTGTAGGCGTGCGTAGGCGTCTGCGCGCCCGGCTCGCAGCTGAGGGCGATTGCAAAACGAACCAGTAATGCCCGTGCGGCGCAAGGGTAAGCGGATAACGCGCTCTTCGGATCGCGGGGAACCGATTGCGGCTAAAAACTTCCATCGGAATACACCCGGAAAATTTCGCGAGATCGAGTTCCACCGGTTGAGCAAACCGGGACAGATTCACGACCACGAGAATGGTTTCGTCCTCGGTGCGACGGAGAAATACCAGTACTTTCGGATTTTCCGGGAACAAAAATTCAAGCGAGCCGCGGGAGAAGGCCTTGTAATTTTTTCGCATGGCAATGACCCGCCGCATCCACCACAACAGCGATGAGAGATTCTTCTGCTGATTCTCGACGTTGATTGCTTCGTAGTGGTATTCGGGATCAATCGTGATCGGCAGGTAAAGCTGCTGCGGATTCGCTTTGGAAAATCCGGCGTTGCGATCGGCGCTCCATTGCATTGGGGTGCGACAGCCATTGCGATCGCCGAGATAAAAATTGTCGCCCATTCCTATTTCATCACCGTAGTAAAGCACGGGCGTGCCAGGCATGGAGAATAGGAGAATATTGAGCAGTTCGATTTTGCGACGGCTGTTCGCGAGCAACGGTGCCAGCCGCCGGCGAATGCCAAGATTAATTCGCGCAGTTGGATCGTTGGCATAAACGCGCCACATGTAATCGCGCTCCTCATCCGTCACCATCTCCAGAGTGAGCTCGTCGTGATTGCGCAGGAACATGGCCCACTGGCAGTTGTCCGGAATAGCAGGCGTTTGTTCCAGAATGTCGATAATGGGAAAGCGATCTTCCATCTGCAGCGCCATGAACATTCGAGGCATGAGCGGGAAGTGAAAATTCATGTGCGATTCGTCGCCGTTTCCGAAATAGGAGACTGCATCTTCCGGCCATTGGTTCGCCTCGGCCAAAAGCATACGACCGCTAAAGTGCGCATCGATGTGTGAGCGCAATTTCTTCAAATAGACGTGCGTCTCCGGAAGATTTTCGCAGTTCGTTCCTTCGCGCTCGTAGAGGTAGGGAACGGCATCGAGCCGCAGACCGTCGACGCCGAGCTTGAGCCAGAAATCGCAGACCTGCTCGACCACTTCGTGCACGGCGGGGTTGTCGAAATTCAAATCGGGCTGATGGGAATAGAAGCGATGCCAATAATATGATTTCGCGATCGGATCCCACGACCAGTTAGACGTTTCAAAATCTTTGAAGATGATGCGCGCGTCCTTGTATTTTTCCGGTGTATCGCTCCAGACATACACTTCGCGTTCCGGCGAGCCCGGCGCAGCGCGACGCGATTTTCTGAACCACGGATTTTGATCGGACGTGTGGTTGATAACGAGTTCGGTAATAACGCGCAATCCGCGTTCATGCGCAGCGTCCAGGAAGGCGCGGAAATCGTCGAGCGTGCCATAGTTCGGATTGACGTCGAGATAATTGGCGATGTCGTAACCGTCATCCTTCAAGGGCGACGGATAAAAAGGGAGCAGCCAAATTGCGCTGATACCCAGTTCCTGGAGATAATCGAGCTTCTCGATCAGCCCACGAAAATCGCCGATACCATCCGCGTTGCTGTCGTGAAATGTCCTCACGTGCAGCTCGTAGATGATCGCGTCCTTATACCAAAGCGGATCAGACATTGTCTGGAACTTTAGGCGCGATGCTGTGAGCGACGCAACGCCGAGTTATCTGGCAGCGCACGGAGAACAATTTTGGGGCGGGCGCTCCCGACCTTGCTGTCTCCTCCCTAGCGAGGGAGAACGCTCGCCTACAGGAAATGTTTTGACGGCAAATAACGCGTCCGGTCAGATTGCCGATCAATTATAAGGAATTAGACGCCGTCGTGATTTCAACGGACAATGCGAACTTATGCGTCAGTCTCATTGAATGAGAAACGCAGATCAAGGGAATCAACTGCCACACAAATAATCTAACTGGAACAAGAGGGCATCTGAGAACACGAAGGCCACTGCTAAAGAAAGAGGGAGAAGCGGACTCCCTGGATCAGCCGCAAGCGACGGCATTAAAACCGGGCGCGCCCAGCGACCTCGAGTTGATGGAGGGCATTCAGCGAGAGGAGTCAGAAGCGCTTTCGCAGCTCTATGATCGCTACAACGGAATTCTGAAAGCGCTGGTCTTACGGGTCATCCATAACGAAGCGGAGGCAGACGACTTGCTGCAAGAGATCTTTATGGAGATTTGGAACCAGGCGAAAAACTTCTCGGCCCAAAGGGGCAAACCGCTTGGCTGGATGGTAACGCTGGCTCGGCGGCGCGCAATCGACGGATTGCGTAAAAAGCAAGCTTACGCCCGAGCGGAGGAGCGTTTACAACACGAGACCGAGCAACAACCCGATGCCTGGGTCCACAATTCTACGGAGGAGGAAATCCTTGACGGTGATCGGCGGGTTTTGATCCGGCGAGTGATCGGAATGCTCCCGCCCGCGCAGCAACAAGCCATCGAGCTGGCATTTTTTCGCGGGATGAGTCAGCGCGAAATCGCCGCAAAAACGAATACACCACTGGGCACGGTGAAAACGCGCCTAGAATTGGGCCTCAAGAAAATTTACGACGGCCTGAAGGAGCTACGCGATGAGCTTTGAAGAGTTTCAAAACCGCACCCGCCTCTTCGTTGTCGGCGCACTCGACCCGGACGAAATGGCGGAGTTTGAAAATGCGCGACACGAATTCGGAGAAGAAGCGGAAGCCTTCATCGCCGAATGCTACTCACTGAGCGAGGCCTTCGCATTGAGTCTGAAACCGGCAAGAGCTTCCGACCAGATCAAAGCGCGATTGATGGAAATGGTGAAGAACCGGCAAGCGCATTGACGGCGCATCGCGCTTCAACTGTTTCCTTCGATCTCGCGTAGGATAAACTCTTGGAGAAAGCCGTAGAAGTTGACCTGAAACAGACTTAAGTCGCGCCGACTGCCGAGAGGCGAGCGATAATGGTCGCACAATTCGTGATCGCTAAATTGATAGGTGGCGGCGATTGCTAGCCGCGCCTGATTCAATGCGCTTAACCATGCATCTGTGTGGGCCAACGGAATGCACAGAGTACAATTCGCGAACGGCTTACCGGTACATTGCAACTGTTTCAAATCCTGCCGCACTGTTTCTGTGGCGGATTGAAAAAGGCGACGCAATTCCGGAACGACGTATACTTTCCACTCGGCGCACAAGTCTTTTTCCTCCGGCGCCGCGGGCGCGCTGAAAAGACGCTCGTCTGCTGCCGGCGAATCTTTCGGTTGCGTGCTTTCCGGGATTTGCCTGAGCAACTCTGCCAGAAATGGATCAAGCTCGCGAATCTCGAGGGCTTGGTCCTGTCGGCAGATTTCCATCACACGGTTTTCTCGATCGTCGCGAGCAGGAGGTAACCATGCAGTTGCTGCACGTAGAGCTCTGCCCTTTCACGGACACCGCTCCACAAAATTGATCGGCCGCTATGGTGCACTTCCAACATGTGCTTCTCCGCTCTTTCTCGCGGATAACCAAAAACGCGCTGGAACACCATCGTCACATAACTCATCAAGTTCACCGGGTCATTGTGCACGACGACATTCCAGGGCATTTCGATTTCCTGGCTGGTCGCTTCTTTCTTTTCAATGGTTGGCGCTTCCAGTGTAGCGTGAGGAAAATTGATAACCAGAGTCGTTGCGAATTTTGTCTCTTTTTTCCGGGACAGCCGGCTCATGCAAAAAGCTAACACGCAGGCTTGTTCCTTCAAATTACTCTATAACCGCATCATTGTGCGAAGCGATGCCGTCGCCGACAAGGGCGATAGCTACAAGCCGTGCGTAGCGTTGCTAACAATTTGTTTTGCAATCGTTGCATCCGCTTCCGTTGGTGAGCTGTGACATCATCGAACCCGGCTAGATGCAACAAGCCGTGCAGCAAATACAGTTGAATTTCGGCTATGAGGTTGCTGTGAAAAATCCGTGCCTGTCGTGCGGCCGTCTCGGCGCTGATCACGATTTCACCGTGCTGAAATGTGAGCACGTCGGTAGGGCCCGCGAAGCCGCAAAATTCTTTGTGCAGCGCCGCCATTCGTCGGTCGCCCACGATTAACACTGAGATCGCAGGCACGGATGCAATCTCGGCCTCCGGTTGCTTCTGTTTCCACGCCAGCGCGCAGGCGATGTTAGCGAACTGTTGCAGTCTGCGGGTGGAAATCCGAACGGTGCGCTGAAGATTTCGTACTTCAATCGACGGCGGCAAGCGATGTCTCATTCGCGCCGGGCATTCAATGATTTCAGCAGGACATAAAGCTGCTCCAACCGAGGCATTGCCGCTCCGTTAGCTTGAGCGCGACGTAGCGGTTCGCCCCAGATAGCTTCGACTTCGAGAGCGCGCCCGGCTTCAAAATCCAGCAGGGTAGATGGCTTGTAAGCGCCCATCGTTTCGGTGCGCTTCATATGTTCAACTGCAACATCTCCCGTCAAATTGTGACCACAGCTTTTTGCTCCTTCGATTATTTCATTCATCAATGCCAACGCCGCGGAATGCAGCGAAGCCTCCCGCAAGATCTCTTCGGTCGTGATTCCGCCGGCTGCGATCGTCAGCCCATTGAACGGGATGTTCCAAACCAGTTTGCGCCAGCGTTCTTCCATTAGATTGTCGACCATCTGGCAAACGACGTTGGACTGTTGGAATTCCCGGGCGACGGCGCAAGTGCGCGCCCTTAGAGATCCAATAAATTCACCAATGATGAGGTGTCCATAATCGAGATGCTCAATGAGACCAGGAGAAATGCGGCTGAGACAAATAAAACACAGTCCACCCATCACTCGGTCGTCGCCGAAATGTTGAGCGAGAAAATCCTCGTTCCCCAATCCATTTTGCAAGGTGAGCAGGATGGTGTGCTGGTGCAGGAGCGGCGGAATCAATTGAAGCAAGGCCTCGTTATTCGTTGCCTTCAGCGCAATCAGAACTAGGTCGCACGGCCCGATGGCGTCAGCAGTCTCGTAGCATTGCACTCTGGCAACGTGAAAATTTTCCTTTTGCCCACGGATACGGATGCCTGAACGTTTGATTTTAGCGATTCCGCTTCTTAACAAGAAATGAACGTCGCGCCCTTCGTGAGCGAGCTTGCCGCCATAAAAGCTGCCGATCGCGCCTGTTCCGACCACGGCGATCTTCATTTAGTGATTCGAATGATTTAGGGAGTTAACGAGTTAGTGATTTAGCGATTTCGGGCTCTGCAGAGCGTCGCCCTACCAGCGACCGCCCGCACAGAAATGATGAACAATAAGCACACCCGCTTTACTCAAATCTGCAAATCACTAACTCGTTAAATCGTTAACTCTCTTCAGGCCGGCGGACGGGTCTCGGCTTGAAAGTTACGCGTGATCAAGCGGGCACCTTTATTGAAGGTAAGATAAGCCCAGGCCCATTGAAAGAGCACCACGACACGATTGCGGAATCCGACCAAAAACAAGATGTGGACAAACAGCCACGCTACCCATGCCGGCAATCCGCTCAGGTGCAGCAAGTGTAAGTCGGCGACCGCTTTGTTGCGGCCGATTGTCGCCATGCTGCCCTTATCGAAGTACCAGAAGCGCTGTGGTTTTCGACCTTCTATCATGCCCAAAATGTTGCGCGCAGCGTGACGGCCCTGTTGCATCGCGACCGGCGAAACGCCAGGCAGCGGGTTGCCATCTTTGCCGGTGAAATTAGCCAGATCGCCAATCACTTGTACTTCCGGGTGTCCAGGAATCGTTAGGTCCTCCTGCACCACAACCCGGCCAACGCGATCGACCGCAACTCCGAGCGATTTTCCTACG
>QHRO01000267.1 GCA_003220155.1 Verrucomicrobiota bacterium | reverse complement strand
AACCCGTGGCGCCGGGGGCGAAGCTTGGGTCTGCCATCAGCGGCAACAAATTGAGGCCGACTGTTGATGCGGCTACCGGATTCTTATCCGGATTGGTCGCAGCGAATCCAAAATGGGCGTAGCCGGCATAACTTATCGCCATAAACGGGTCACCCGAAAAGGACGAACCGAATTGAAATCCGGTAAAACCCTGATCATCGGCCGAATTATATCTGGCGTTGACATAGGAAACCATCACGAAGCCGGTGGGAATCGTGAATGAAACCCAATCCTGCGGGTCGGTGCCGCCAAATTCGGGAAAGCCGGCGACGGTGCCACTGACCGAATTTGATCCGGGCGTGAGCGTCAATGCAGTCGGAGCAGCCGGATCATTGGACAGGTCCCCCGAAACGGCTTCATCATAGATGGTGGCTTTCGCTGGCGCGGCGGCGAGCAACGCACAGACGGCCGCGGAGAATAAGCTTTTTTTTGTAACTGACGCAGAGTGCATATCGATTCCTTTCGGTTGAAAAACTCCAGCCAGCAGTCCCGGGCCAGCATAACCCCGGCAAAAACACAGCATTGATCGCGCCAAGAAAGCACGAGAAGTCACAAGGCCATTATCATCATAGATATATGGTGACTCGCGCAATTCTCGCTAAAGCGTGCCGGTGTAAGCCGAACCGACGCTCGCGCGGTTACCTGATTTTAAGCCGGGTAGTAAGCTTCTAAAAGTCAACTGCTTCCCGTCAGGTTGGTATCGGTGTCGGATTTTCGACGAGCCGATATAGGACGCAATCTATCACTATAGAGCGCGCCGAGATTTGGCGTGATAGAGCAAGCCGACGACGCTGAGGTAAGTTTTGTCGTTGTGGAAATCGAGCTCGGTGCCAGCGGGCACATGAGGTGCGAGAATTTTCGAATCGACGGCGAAGTTGAGCATGACCAGGTGACGTCAATTCGCGGTCAGAAACGGCTTCAGCATAGCAGCGCGTCGATGTTTTATCAGTTATCGTTACCGGAACGGAAAAGATCGACCGAAATTTCTCGCGCGGCGAGCTACACTTGTCCATGATTGAACGCGGTCGCTTTGGTCCGACAGATGAAGATCAACCTTAAGACGAAGATCAAGTACAATGGGCAGGAGTACTCCAGCGTGGAGGAGCTGCCGCCGGAAGCGCGTTCCGCTTACGAGAAAGCGATCGCCGCGGAAAGCGCAACCATCAGCACCAAGATCGTGTTCAACGAGCGGGAGTACGCGTCGCCTGAGCAGATGCCGCCCGCCGAGCGTCAGCTCTACGAAGATGCGATGAAGCTGGCACACGACACCGACGGGATCGTTCCCGCTAGGAATGAGGCTAGCGCTGGTCTGCTGACGCGGGGACAATGGCGGCTGGTAATCTTGTTCGTCGCGCTCGTGCTCATTGCGCTGATCGTAATTTTGCTTACTCGCTAAGCTGAGGCCAGAGGCGCGAAGCGCCAGGCGCTTGAGTTATCGGTTATCGGTTATCGGGAAAACGGAGTACGGGACGACGGCGCGAGGCGCCAGAGGTCGGAAACCGGGAAACCGAGCCGGAGGCAGAAAGCGAAAAGATGCGTCGATTTACATCGGATTGTCTTGCGATATGATGTGAGAGGATGAGTACGGTGGCTGACATTCAGCAGGCTATCACTCGCTTTTCACCGGCAGAGCAACGGCAACTTGTCCTCGGCGACGGCTGAATTCTGGCGGCACTTTGCCGCCTTGCCGGGAGATGTGGAAGCTACTGTACTTCGTTGCCAATCGCGACCTGTCCAGGACGTAGGAACGTCTTCACCAAATCGGCCTCGCCGCAGACTATCATCCCGGGAAATCGCTTGAACCATTTCCCTGCCGGAACGTCGGGCTCGGTATCGAGCCAATCGGCAAAGCGACCAAGTTCTTCAGCTGCGATCTCCCGGGACCGAATGCGATCGACAAGATGATCAAGCAAGATCGGCGGCAAATTTTGCCGACGAATCTTAGGCATGCGATCGCCCACCGTAAAAACCGCGAACGATGCTCTCGCGAATCACGGAAGCTTCGGTCGGGTCTTTCGCGTTGACGAGACGTTCGGCCAAGGTGGAAAGCTCTGGCCCGCTGAGTTTCCGCTCGGCATCGAGCTGGTAGACGAAGCGGACAACGCCCGCTTGCTCTTTAGGATCAAGTCGCTTGATCTCATCGATTATTTGCGTTGCTGTCACGATTAAATGTTACCGCCCAGCAGTGTGACCCGCAACCCTTCAAAGCAAAAGCGCAGCGCGAGCTGCGCTGAGTTATGGGTTATCGGACGCAACGACGCTGCGCGTTAGCCGTTATCGGTTGTTTGGAAACACTGAAACGCCTGCGCGCCGAAAGCTAAAACGCTGCTTCCGGCTCGTAGAGCTCTACAGGTCGGAGAGAAAAGCTGAGGGTGCGAGGCGCCGCGTTATGGGTTATCCGTTATCGTTACCGGAAAGGAGAATGCGAAATTCCTCGCGCGGCGAGCTACAGTTGTCCATGATCGAACGCGATCGCTTTGGTCCGACAGATGAAGGTTAACCTTAAAACAAAGATCAAGTACAACGGGCAGGAGTACTCCAGCGTGGAGGAGATGCCGCCGGAAGCGCGTTCCGCTTACGAGAAAGCGATCGCCGCGGAAAGCGCAACCATCAGCACCAAGGTCGTGTTCAACGAGCGCGAATACGCGTCGCCTGAGCAGATGCCGGCCGCCGAGCGTCAGCTCTACGAAGATGCGATGAAGCTGGCACACGACAGCGGCGGGGTCGTTCCTGCCAAGAATGGGGCCAGCGCCGGTCTGCTCACACCGGGACAATGGCGGCTGGTAATCTTGTTCGTCACGCTCGTGCTCATTGCGCTGATCGTACTGTTGCTTAACCGCTGAGCTGAGCGGCCGTGCGAGGCCAGTCGCCACGGCGACTTCGTCCTTTGGCGAAGAGGTCAGATGCCAGAAGTCAGAGATCAGAGGAGTGAAAATGACGAAGCCCGAATGAAGAACTCATGCTCATGCTCGATTCAGATGTCCGCCACGGCGGATCCGTCCTTCGGCGAACAGGGAGCAGGGAGTAAAACCTGAAACACTGAAAACTGAAACGATGATATGTTTGAAACCCTGAAATAGATGGCAGATGGGATCGGCAGACCAGGGCGAGCGCAATTTTTTAGCTGAAGAGTTTGTCGAATTCGTTGTGCGTTCCGATCCAGGCCCACGCGAACATCTCGGCTTACTCTCACCGCCAAATAATCGGGGTAACCGCGAAGTTTTTTGAATTGAAGCGAATTGTGTCCGGGATCCTGCAGGAACAGAGTAAAGGCGCGTCGCGCCGCCCTTTTTTGCGTGGCATTCAATCCCTCGTACGCCTGCCAAAAGCTCCGAGTAGCCCGCGAAATCACATGCGATTCAAATCGAGCGGCTCACTACCTTCAGCTGTCGCTTGCTCGATGAACGTCTTCAATTTGGGGCGCGGCATCGGTTCGTTGATGATCTCCTTCCAGCGATCGTCATCCACTTGCGCAAGCTCACGCAACTTGTCGAGGATGGCTCGTCGCTCTGCCTCCGTAAGCTTCGGCAGCTCGTTGATGATCTCGGATGCACTCACGTCCCCAGTATAATCCGATCCCGACCATTTGTCAGCGCGGACCTTGGGAAGCTGGAAGCCTGGAACTGGGAGATGGGAGCGGAGAGCTCGCCACGGCGAGTCCGTCCGAACGGCGGACAGGGAGCGAGGGAAGGGTTAGTGATGAGTGGCGAGGAAGAAGAGGTTTGAAGCATTACAACGTTACAATGTTACCTCGTTAAGGCCTGTGACCTCCGATGTGTGACCTGTGACGTTTGACCGGACGATCGTCAGAGGACGAGCGCGGCGATGCCGAAGTAGAGGGCGAGGGCGACGAAGTCAGTTATGGCAAGTGTCACCGGACCAGCGGCGATTTTCGGGTCGAGTTTCAATGAATGGAGTAACGAGGGAATACCCAGGCCGAACAGACATGCCGTGACTAGCGACAGGCCGATGCTGCCGCCGATGGCAAACGCGGCGGTCAATTCTTTCCGCCAGAGGAGAACGATCATGACGACGAGGGCGCCACAGCCCAGGCCGAGTAGCACCGCTGAGCGAAGCTCTCGCAGAAATGCCACTTTGAACCAGCTGCTCGTGACCGTTTGTGAGCGGAGCGCCTGAATTGTGACGGTCATCGTTTGCATGCTGACACTCTCGTTCAGCCCCAAGACCATCGTGAGGAAGAATGCGATGACGACGCTGCTGGCGATTGTGGCCTCGAACGCGCCGGCAAGCAGCGCGCACATGGTTCCACCAAAGATTGTAGCAAGAAGCCATGGAAACCGATGCCGAAAGACGCGCCAGGCGGATGCGCCGCGCAAATGGGAGAGTCGAAACCCAAGCGCTTCGAATATCTCATCAGCCTGAACGGCGACCGGCCGCGCACCTGCATTCTCTTCCTCCAGCATCTCGGCGGTAAACAGGCTAATATCGACAACGCCGATAATGTGACGGTCGGCATCGACAACCGGGAAGGCGAAGAATTTGTAGAGAACGAAGAACTCGCACGCGTCGAGAACGGTAGCTGTTGCTGGAATCGCGACGACGCGAGTCACCATCAGCTCGCGAAGTGTTACGTCGGGTGAGGCGGTCAGCAAACGCCGGGTAGGTAAAACACCAGCGAGGCGATCGTGTTCATCGACTGCGTAAAAGTAGATAATGCGTTCGCCGAGACCCTCGCGCCGGATGGCAGCGAGCGCCTCCTCGACGGTCATGTCTGCCTTCAGCAGCGGCTGATCGACGCGAGCATGTGGCGCGATCGGGTCGTTGAAATCAGGCAGCGGGGGCGCATCGGCCATGCTGTTGCGCTACATCGGCCGATCGTGAATGCAAACTTCGAAATGACGAAGTCCGAAGCTCGAAACAATGACAAAAAAGGCGTGGGCTGCGCGGCTGCGCCGAGCTATCCGTTATCGGTTATTGGCAAAAACTTCGCCTGGATGATATTTCTGCCAATAACGTATGGCACCGGGGACGGCCATGTAGCTCGGGTCGACGGTTTCGTAGTCTCGTGCCAGTTCTTCGGTCGCGCCATTGGCTATTAAGTCGTCGTGCTCGAGCCTGGCAAAGGCAGCGACGAGGTCCGGCTCTCGAAATCCTGCCGAAATCTTCTCGCGAAACCATTCGGACCACCGAGTAACGCGTTCATCTAACGCATCGAGGTGCACGGCGACACAGCCTTTCACTGAACCGAAATGGGGAAGATAGAGGTTTGTTGGATTGAGTTCCCGGATTTTGGCAATCGATTCGTGCCAGGATTCGATCTGCAGCTCAGGCGGAACAAACGGCGGAATCGGCGGCCCGTTCCCGAGCCGGACACCGGCGATATCACCGCCGAAGAGATTATCTTCCCAACGGTAAACATGATGATGACTGGCATGGCCCGGTGTGGCGATGGCGCGGATTTCAAACGGGGCCACCGGGACGATCGCCTTGTCTTCCAAAATTCTGACGCGGTTTTCCGGGACCGGTGCGATTCGGCCCCACAACCTCTGCATGTCGTCGCCGAAGATCCGGGCAGCGGATGCGATCAACTTGGCGGGATCAATGAGGTGCTGGGCCCCACGGGGATGGACGTAAATCGTCGCTCCAAGCTCGGCGAATCGCCAGGCCGCGCCGGCGTGATCAAAATGAATATGACTGAGGAAGACATGCCGGATGTCGTTAACCGAAGCACCAATCTGCCGAAGCGCAGTTACGATATTATCAAAGGTTGACTCCGGCCCGGTATCAAACAGCACGATGCCGTCGTTTGTTGTTTCCAGCGCGGTCGCGGCAATGATGCCCGGTCGGCCGAGCTGAATGGTATCGAGGATGTGAACTTTCAGAGAGACTGACAGTTGATGGAAGCTGGCTAGTTGGCAACTCGGTACGTCGTTGAAGCGTTGAAGCCCTTCGTCGTTGAAGCGAAACCGGGAAGTTCTAAGTGCAAGGCGATGTAAGCGGCGTTCGCCGCGGCGAACGTAGAAGCTACAAGAAAGGCGCTTGGCACAAGCACCTCTACAGCCCTCCTTCGTTGGATCTACGGCGCAGCAGCGGTGTCTTAGTCACCGCAGAATTCGAGATGCTTTTCGTGCGCGCTGCTGTACGTCTCCTGGCAGGCCGGCAAAATGCCGCCAGAATGATAAAGGGCGAAGTCGGGCCAGAGTGATCGGGCACGACCATCTAAAACGCTGACGACGGCCGCGTATCCGTTATTCGCCTCGCCAGGGCCAGTCTGTCTAATGGCGGACACGGCGAATACAGCAGCAGGGATGCGAGCGACATAGATGGGCAGACCCGCGAGGCCGAATGAGCGGCAGCGAATGAGTCAATCCGTTCTGTGGCGGATAAGAAGGAAGAAGCGTCAGAAAGGCAGCTATTTCAAATCAATCAGCCGAT
>QHRO01000345.1 GCA_003220155.1 Verrucomicrobiota bacterium | reverse complement strand
TCGAACACGATCACATATCCTTCGGGCAGCTGGAGCGAGAGCACCACCTTCTCGCCGGCTGAAAGCTCGATGGCGTCCAGAGTAGTTTCCTTAATCCATTTGGCCAATGCCTCGTCATCGGGCAAATCGACACCTGAACTCCAAAAGATCTGTCTGTAGTATTCGATGAAAGGCAGCGTCCCCGGATCGTGCGCCGCGATTCTTCGCACCCGCGGACTGATGGTGAACGTGACCTCGACGATTTCGTCGAGCGTCGGTTCGCAATCCTCAGCGCAAAGGACGCACGTGTATTCAGCCTGTTTTACCGTCTTAAGCGTCGCGCCTGAATCGAGGACGCCGCCGCAAGCGGGACAAAGGATGTTCCAAGACATATCGAAAATGCCGAGTCGCGCGCCGTGCAGAAAAGCCGCAATCACATCTTCCTCATTGAGCTTGTGCCTGGCGGCAAAGGCGAGGGCGTTGATACGGCAGAGATCACGGTCCGGCGCATCCTCGATGAGCTTTTCGATCGCGCTTACCGGCTTCGGCTTCGCCGATTGTCGCAAAACAGTGAAGAGGTTTTCGGTTTCGCTGGAAAGTTTCATGTCACAATCAGGTTGATCACCGTGGCAGTTACCGTGTGCCTGGGAAAAACGGAAAGCAAGCGACAGATGCGCCAGAAAAAATCGGGGTCAGCCCCACTTTTGACACAATCGTTTCTTCGTCTCCCCCGACTTTGTGATCTTTCCATTCTCGATGATTGCTGCGCCCCGTAGGCGGAGTTTAGTGGGCAAAAAATGTTATCTTGCGGATGCTTCAACTCCTCGGCCTGAGATCGAAGACTTCGCTAACCGCTCGTACAAGTAGAAAACGTGACAAATCTGCCAGGATTTCTCGAAAACACGCGCGCCAGCATTAAAGCGGTGTCGCGCTACGCTTGCCACCGCAGTCCAAAAGCGAGCCATCCTGTGGAGTGCGGCGGCAAAGCGAAGCGACGACGCCGCTTTGTATCGCTGCGACGTATGTGGGACAACCACTCTCGTCGGTTTGAGCGACTTCGCTAAACAGATGCGAATTGCATGAGTCAGGCTGTTTTGTACTGCCCAACCCATGGGATGTCGGCACGGCGATTTACCTGCGACATCTCGGCTTCCAAGCGCTCGCCACTACCTCTGCCGGCTTCGCCTTTTCCCGCGGCAAACCAGATGGCGGCGTTTCCCTCGACGAAATGCTCAGGCACATTGGTGAAATCGCTGCCGCCACAACGCTGCCAGTCAACGCCGATTTCTTGAACGGATTCGCCGATGAGCCCGAAGCGGTGGCCAGAAATACACAGCTCTGTATCGCGCAAGGCGTCGCCGGCCTGTCGATTGAGGACAACACGGGAAACAACGCAGAACCGCTTTACGAAAAAAACCGGGCTGCCGATCGCATCCGTGCGGCACGCAACGCCATCGATGCTTCAGGAATTCCAGTAGTCTTGACCGGGCGATGTGAAGCCTGGCTGGTCGGAAGTCCTGATCCATTTCGCATAGCTCTCGACCGGCTTGCCTCTTACGCTGAGGCCGGCGCTGATTGTCTTTACGCTCCCGGCGTCCAGCAACCTAAGGAGATTGAGCAGATCGTGAAAGCGGTTGCGCCGAAACCGGTCAACGTGCTCGTTTCCGGTTTCAATTGCCAGCTCACGGTCTCCCAGCTCGCTGATCTCGGCGTCCGGCGCATTTCTGTCGGCTCCGGCCTGGCTCTGGCGGCATGGGGCGCTTTTCTTCGCGCCGCCCAAATCATCCAGAAAGACGGCAGCTTCAACCTCCTGGCCCAGAACGCCGCTTCAGCCGACCTAACCCGCATTTTTCGCTAGCCCGGCGAAAAATGCGCCCGAAAGGCAGCTACACTCATCGGAAGGCTTTTTGCATACACTCGAACTTATTGGCTTCGAAGG
This sequence comes from Verrucomicrobiota bacterium, assembly GCA_003220155.1. Taxonomy (GTDB): domain Bacteria; phylum Verrucomicrobiota; class Verrucomicrobiia; order Chthoniobacterales; family UBA10450; genus AV69. Next base: position 1,563 of record QHRO01000345.1, on the reverse strand, counting down.
GGCTGCTCGGCTTCCCGCCGAGCGGATATGAAACACCCGGGCTAAACGAACGGTTTCGGGGAAGATCGTAAGTTATCAAATCTGCTTTCTGCTCGACTCGTGCGGGAATACGGGGGCTCCAAAAGAAGAAAACCCTCACCCAAACCCTCTCCCTCAGGGAGAGGTAGTTCGTTCTCCCTGGTGGGAGAAGATTAGGATGAGGGCATTCCACGGGAATTTGCGCTGCCAATTTCAATCTTGAAATCGACTGAAAGCATCATCGAGGAGCTGTTGATCAACGTGATCTGATATTTGGCCGGGCTATTTGAGAATTGTAGGGCAGGCGCTCCCGCCTGCCAGGATTGAATGGTTCGACAGGCAGGACCTGCTTCCCGACCATTAGCTGAGGCTCTCGCATTTCGTTTGGTACGTCTCGATGAAGGCCGCGATCTTTGAGTGAAAGGCATCCTCCGCGGAGTAGATGCCGCCAATTGCTTCGGAAAATTCTCGCTGCTTCAGTTCTTCTTCGATCGTCAGACTAAGCTCGGCCAGCGTCTCGATATTGGCACGGGAATGAAATTCCAGGTCCTTGAGCTTGGAGAGAACAGCCTGTGACTTTTCCAAATCACCCGGCTTCTGCTCCGCTTTGACGGTTTCCGCGCTTGCTGGCGTTGGCGCAGCTTCAACCGGCTGGTTCTGGGCCGGGCCGGGCGATTTCTTTCCTTTCCCAGGCTTGACCTTCGCCTGTTGATGATGTTTCTCCTGCGTAACCTTCTTGGCGTGGGCAACGTTTCGGGGATCTGACATTCCTACCAATACACCCCTTGCTTTCCATCCGCTCGCACAAATCTCGCAACAAAATACTCGCAATTAGTCTGCGTTCTTAGATAAGCAATCGCGGCCGCTCATGCTTTTCAATTCCCTCACCTTCATTGTCTTTTTCGTAGTGGTCGTGACCGCGTACTGGAGCATTCATTCGTGGACCGCGCGAAAAAATCTGCTCGTGACCGCAAGTTATATTTTTTACGGCGCCTGGAACCCACCGTTTGCCGCGCTTCTCTTTTCCACTACCGCGATGGATTTTTGGCTAGGCCGGCGAATTGCCAAAGCCAAGGACCAGCCTTCGCGACGAGCTTGGCTGGTCGGCAGTGTCTGCATGAACCTGAGCATGCTCGGGTTTTTCAAATACGGAAACTTCCTGCTGGAAAATTTCCAATGGCTCCTCGCCCGCATCGGCATCGTCTATCATCCACCGCACCTCGACATCCTTTTGCCGGTCGGCATTTCCTTCTACACGTTCCATTCTCTTTCCTACACCCTCGATATTTATCGCGGCGTCCTGCAACCGACCAGATCACTGCGCGACTTCATTCTGGCGGTATCCTTTTTTCCCCAGCTGGTCGCCGGACCAATCGTGCGAGCCGGTGATTTTCTTCCGCAACTGGTCAGACCGCCGCGTTTGCAGATCGGCCAGTTCATGTGGGGATTGTTGCTTATGACGCTCGGTCTGTTCGAAAAAATTGTGCTCGCCGATACGATGCTGGCGGGTTCGGCCGATCGTATTTTTGGTTACGCTGGTCCGCT
>QHRO01000265.1 GCA_003220155.1 Verrucomicrobiota bacterium | reverse complement strand
GAATGGCTTTGGCGAAATAAACACACTGAGGCGATCGCCCAGAATCACCAGAGGTGTCGCAATCTGGAGTAGCCACGCGAGCAAAAGCATCGCTAATGTCATGGCGATTCCGGCGACGAGGCCGGCATAGAGTCCGCAAAGCGCTGCTCTGGATCGGCTCATGACTAATCGCGACTATGAGTTGTAGAAGCGCTTGTGCCAAGCGCCTGCTTATAATTCTGACTGTCGCACGGTGGTCCGCGATCCCGGCACCGGTTAAAAGCCTATTTTCCGAAAGCGATTTTCAAAAACGTCGTCAGGATCCGAAAACTCGCGACGAACGTGCCACGCAATGTTCCGGAAACTTTCGATTCTCCACCCCTCCGACGTCGATGATCAACCGGCACTTCCAGAATGCGTAACCCGGTCCTGGCCGCTTTCATCTGCATTTCCAGATTCCACCCGTAGGTTTCTTCGCGCATTCCAAGCGTCTGAAATGAATCGCGCCGGATAGCGCGGAACGGCGACATGTCGGTGTAACGAACGCCGTAAAACGCGCGGATCAAAAGGCCCGCGAGATGACCAGCAAAAACCTGCTGCGCATTCATGCTGCCGGGCTCGCGTTTCCCGCGGGTGCGCGAACCGATCACGAAGTCATGCGTCCCGTTGATGATCGGTTCGACCAGGGCGGGAATAAAGCGCGGAACATCACTGCCATCGCCATCGAGAAACACCAGCACGTCGCATTCATCGGAAACTGCGGCCACTCCTGCCGCACAGGCGCGACCGTACCCCCGTTGTGCCGAAATTACTCTTGCTCCAGCGTTTCTGGCGCATTCCGCGGTTAGATCGGTGCTGCCATTGTCGACCACAACGACTTCGCGCGGAATTCCCGTCGCGATCACTTCGCGCACCACCTCGCCGATGGGCTCTTCTTCGTTGAGGGCTGGAATGACAACGGAAACCCACACGGCGAAAACTTAATGCGATTCAGGCGACGGATTGCTCGCGAAGAACCTCCTGCAACAAATCCAGCCGGGTGCCCGGCGGTAGCACGCCCACACGGGAGAGTGCGACGTAGAACTCACTACTCTGGGACGGATGAAACGCCAGTTCCTTTAGCTGGATGAAACCAAGTTCGAACAGGTCGCGCATCATCAGTCGAAATGAAGTTGGTGTGAAACACCATTCGTGGACATTGAGATAACTCCCGCGCTCGCCCACATCGCGGATCGCCTGTTTCGCTTGCTCCAATGAATGCACAAACTCGAATTCACCTTTTTCCTTCGCGTCCCAGGCAATCCGGCCGCCTTTGCTTACCACCGTAAGAAAATATTCGGCCGCTATTCCCGCCGACGAAATCAACCTCCTCGATGTTTTCGATATTCACTTCATGCCGCCGATATTTTTCGATCAGCGCTTTCTTGTCGCAATGGTCCAGGACGTAAACGCGAAGACCCTGCTTTTTCGGTGCAACGGGTGCGCAGCCCGCACCAATCTCCAAGCCCAATCCATCGCGCTTGATGTGCGACAGGATAATTTCTTCGCGAGTCATGATATCCCGACGCGATGAACGATGCCTTTGTTGCGCAAATTTTCAGCAGCTTCGCTGAAGTAATCGCGCACATCGCTTTGTGAACGAATCCAATCAAGATAACGGTCGAGTCCTTCGCGTAGATCGACTTGCGGGACGTAACCGACAGCCCGAATTGTATCCGTCCCACTGATGAGATGCCGCATCTCGCCGGGCCGAAATTCGCCGTTAATTTCCGGCGCGATTCTAATTCCGAGCGCATCGGAAACGCGCTGCGCAATCTCGCGCACGGTCACGCCTTTCTCGCTACCGACGTTCACCGGCAGGCCATCCAGCACATCAGTCGTAGCGGCGAGCAAATTCGCGCGCGCGACATCCTCGACGAAAGAAAAATCGCGCGTCTGCTCTCCATCCTCGTAAAGGACCGGGGGCAAACTATTGAGCAGGCGCGTGCAGAAAATCGCGATCACGCCGGTGTAGGGATTAAAGATTGATTGGCGCGGCCCATAGGTGCACGAGTAACGGAGCGCCACGGTCGGGATCCCCACTTGTTTTCCCCAGAGCAGTACGAGTTTTTCCTGATCGACTTTGGTCAATCCGTAGACCGTTTCTCCGCCAACCGGCGCCTGCTCGGGCGTAGGCACGCTCCTGGTGGGCTCGTTGCAAATCGGACAGCGCACTGACCAATCGCCGCGTTGCAACTGTTCCACCGGCCGCACCCTGGGAAAAACGAGACCGTGTTTCGGGCACTCACCCGCGCCTTCGCTGTAAACCGCCTGCGAGCTCGCCACGATAACTTTTTTGATTGGGAAATTTTTTTCACGAATGACTTCGAGCATTTGCGCGGTGCCAAGCGAATTCACCTCCACGTATTTCGCCATCTCCGGCATGTAGCCGCCGTAGGCCGCCTGATGAAAAACGATGTCGGTGCCAGAAAGCGCGTTCTCAATCGTGGCACGATCGCGCACATCGCCCTGCACAAATTCGGCGTCGCGGTTGATCCAAGCCGGCCTGCCGCGTTTGTGGGTGTTCGGTTCGAGGTTATCGAGAATCCGCACGCGCCAGCCTTCGCGCACAAGCAAATCGGCAACGTGCGAACCAATTAGGCCTGCCCCGCCCGTGACGAGCGCACGCTTCATTCCCTTGTAGAGACGCTCGCCGCGGCGAGCGCCGGCCAGATCCGTTCACGCCCTTCGCGCGCGATGAGCTGCGACAGAAATTTCGTTGTCGCGGGAGCGATATCGCAGCGCGAATTTGCCCCAAGTAATTCATCGCATAGGCGCCGCAGGGCGGCACGATCATCAACATCGAAACAGCTCGGAAGGAGGTGAACGTTCAATCCGATCTCACGCGCGCGTTCCAGCGTCTGAGCAAAAACACGCTCCGTGCTCCAATCGATCTCCTGGAAAAGGCGGCGGTATAATTTTTTCATCCCAATCAAATAATAACCGCCATCATCGGATGGCCCGAGCACGATTCGATCGTCGGCGCCTTGCATCTGTGCTGTTGCCTCGCGAAACGCGTCGGCCGTCGCGGTGGGGCTATCTGAATTAATCAGGCAACAGGATTCGAAACCAACGTGCAGCAAATCGTCGGCGGCGTTGATCAATCGCTCGCCGAAACCATCGCCGCGTTGCAGAATCAAATCGAAATCAGGCGGCAAAATATCCGTATACTCTTTTTCGCTGCCCTCCGGGGTAAAAACGCCAACACCGCGGGCGATTGTATCTTGTTCCAGCGGTCGCAGACCCCCGCAAACGCTACAGGTCGCGCGCGAAATCGCATCGGCGATATCGCGCAAGAAACAAATATTCAAATCCGCTGCTTCCTCCGGAGTAAGCGGTGGTTGCAATCGTGTTTTCACAGCGCCCGCCCGCGGCGCTTTTGTCATGATCGCGAGTGCACAAAGGCCTGCTGAAATCTGGTTGCCCTGCTGCCGATCGAAAACGCGATGCATTCGCGCGTGCTCTGCGTTGATTGAACGCTCGCGTCAATCCTTTTCGCAGAGCGCGTACTGGTAACGGCCAACCCGCCAGGTTTTCATTCGCGACCAGGGCTGGGTAGCGAATAATGCACAAAAATGGGGATAGCGAAGGACTGTTGCCTTTATCGGCTCTCGATATTCGCGCGAGTATCCATTTACGCGGGCAACTGCCCGCATCGTTAACAAGGGAATCGACGCCGAAAAAGCGAAACGCGGCTCGGCCACGAAACATTTGCCTCCCGAATTCAGAACCCGAAATATTTCAGCAACAGCGCGTTCCCGTTCCGGCAGAATTGTGAAAAGACGAGACGTAACCAATTGGCTGAAGGAATTATCCGGTTGTGGAAGATTGAGGACATCACCCCACTCAAAAGCACAGTTGTGCAAAGCCTTCTCCATAGCTTTCTCGCGTGCGTATCTCACCAGCTGTTTCGAGCTGTCGACTCCAAGAACCGAGATTTGCCGAAACCGGGATGCCAGGGTACGGGCATAAAACCCCGGACCACAGCCAAGCTCCAGCACTTTGGAACTGGCCGGTGGCTCTCCCGCCGGCCAAAACGCACGAATGATTCGCCCGGTATCATCGCGAAAAACTTTTTCGCGGCAAAAAGTGTAAATCCAGGCAGCTCGCTCAAACAGGTTATCAGCTCTCTCGCGCGCGTTAACAGGCTTTGGTTCAGAAACCGCGATTGTTGCAGCTGATGACAAAATCGGTTTGACGATTTGATTCATGTCGCAGTCCAGCACTTTGTTCACAGCCTCTCTGTTATTTTTAGCTGTGATTCAAACGAATTCTTCATCTTCATAGCACCAATAACATGGTATTCGCTGCTATTTTCCATCGCATGACTCAGGGATAAAGAATGTGAACAAAATCGGCGCGGGCGGCTGCAATTCGCCAACCAGCGGAAGGCAGGCGCTTTTTGTTGTGAGTTATTGGAAGTTGTTCGCTTCCTCTTGCGCAATCGTTTAACAGCATCAGTGTGAAAACTTCGCTCCTGCGCCAAGGACTGGCTGTTGCAGTTTTGAGCGGCGCATTTTGGTCTGGCCCGCTCCTTGTTTTGGCTCGTGAACCGGTGCCAGAAATTTCTCTCATCGATCTACAGAAGATCATCGCCAGCAAAAAGTTTGTGGATCTTACTCACGACTTCGCTCCAGGAATTCCGCGCTGGTCCGGTTTTCCCGACGAACAACGCAAAACGATTTACTGGTACGAAAAGCAGCCAGGCATGATGGGCAACGGGTTTTTTGCCGAGGTCTTTACTCATGTCGGTCAATGGGGTACGCACGTGGATCCACCGGCGCATTTTCATAAAGGCCTGCGCACCGTCGATCAAATCGGGCTCAAGGAAATGATCCTGCCACTGGTGTCGATCGACGTGCATGAGGAATGCGCAAGAAACCCGGATTACACGCTCACGCTTGAACGCGTGAAAAAATGGGAAACAGAACACGGAAAGATTCCGACAGGTGCGTTTGTTGCCATGCGAACCGATTGGTCGAGGCGCTGGCCGGACGCCGTGAAGATGGCGAACAAGGACGGACAAGGGGTCGCGCATTATCCCGGCTGGAGTTTGCCCGCGCTGAAATATCTTTATGAGGAAAGCAAAATTACCGCCTCTGGTCACGAAACCACCGATACCGATCCCGGATTGGCGACAACGAAAGATGATTATTCACTCGAAGCCTACATCCTCGGCACCAACCATTATCAGATCGAGCTGCTCACCAATCTCGATCAAGTGCCGGAGTTTGGCGCGATCGTCGTCATCAGTTTCCCAAAACCCAAAGGCGGCTCCGGTTTCCCCGCTCGCGTCTTCGCGATCCTGCCTTGACGCGTTCGCTTATGGGTTTGCGATTTGTTGAAATTGGAAAAAACGGACAGCCAACAACTCACTTCGGGTGCAGTTAGCCAAGACTCCAAGGCACACTTGCGAGAGAAGGGCGCAGCTTTACGAGACAGCCAGTTCACAGGTGAAAGGCAGGACGAGCGCCACGTTTGACGCTGGGACCTGGCGACCACCGCCAAGTGGGTTGACGGCTGCGCTGCGTGACCGTAATCCGGCATTCACACCATGAACCTGCTCGATGAACTTCAGGAGCGCGTCGTCTGTGGCGACGGCGCGATGGGAACGCTGCTGCTCGATCAGGGTCTGCCGATGGAATCTTGTCTCGAGGAGGTTTGCGTCAGCGATCCGGAGCGGGTGTGCGCGATTCATCGCGATTACATTGCCGCCGGAGCGCGCGTGATTGAGACAAATACCTTCGGCGCGAACGCAGCCCGACTCTCGCGTTTTGGTTTCGAAAATCGAGTGGGCGAATTCAATCGCGCTGCGGCGAAACTGGCGAAAGAGACTGCCGCGGGAAAAGATGTCTGTGTTGCCGGTAGCGTCGGGCCACTTGGAATCAGCGCGCTGGAAGCGGAAGAGCGCGGAATCGATCGGGGCCACTGTTTTCACGAACAAATCCAGGCGCTGCTCGATGGAGGCGTGGACCTGATTTTTCTGGAGACGTTCATGGATGATGTCGAGATGCAGATTGCGCTTGAGGCCAAAAACTCGCTAAGCGACTGCACAATAATTTGCTCCTTTGCGTGCGAACCGGAAGGACGGCTGGCATCGGGCGTCCCAATCGTTGACGCGTTTCGCAAACTGCGCGGTCTGGGGGTGCAAATTACCGGCGTAAATTGCATGAACGGTCCGCACGCTACTGTGCAACTGCTCCAGCGAATTCCCCTCGATGGATTGCTCGCAGCTTATCCGAACTCCGGCTATCCGAAATATACCGATGGCCGTTTTATCTACCACGCTGCGCCGGATTACTTCGCCCAGGCGGCGCGCGAAATGGTCGCCGAAGGCGCGCGGTTGATCGGCGGCTGTTGCGGGACAACCCCGCGCACTATCGCGGCGATTTCGAAGGCGATCGCAGAGATGAAACCAGTGAAATCGAAGACCGTTCG
>QHRO01000266.1 GCA_003220155.1 Verrucomicrobiota bacterium | reverse complement strand
GGTCATTTCGAGATGCCAGAGGCCTCCGTCCACCCGCGGATCGACTACGTTCTTGGTCACGCAATAAAACTGATCGTTCGGGGTAATCGCCTGGACGTCCGCGCCCTTGTACTGCGTACCGTCGTAGCTGAAGGTCGCGATGCGAAAAAGCTTGCGCGCGATGGCAGCGCCTCCGCCGGCAAAGAGAAGACCGAGCGTCCCTAACAAAAAAGCGCGCCGGCCCAGGTGCGGCGAAAATTCGGGAGATGCCGCCGTCTCCTCGTGTCCACGACTCG
>QHRO01000264.1 GCA_003220155.1 Verrucomicrobiota bacterium | reverse complement strand
TCGGCGCGATGCTGAAAGAGCGATTTGGCATCACTCCGCTCCTGCATTTGAGTTGTCGCGACAAAAACGTGCTCGGTTTGCAGAGCGAGCTGCTGGGGATGGCCGCGCTCGGCATGCGTCACGTCCTGCCACTGACCGGCGATCCGGCCCGCGTCGGCGATCATCCGGGCGCCTCGTCAGTCTATGACGTAAACTCGATCGAATTGATTTCCATCATTGGAAAACTGAATGAGGGTTTCAGTCACGCCGGCAAGTCGCTCAAGGCGCGAACGCAGTTTGTCATCGGATGCACTTTCAATCCAAACGCGAAAAATCTTGATTCGCAGGTCAACCGGCTCGAGCGCAAAGTCGCCGCCGGCGCGCAATTTGCCATGACGCAGCCGGTGTTCGACGTGCGGCTGGTGGAAGAAACA
>QHRO01000251.1 GCA_003220155.1 Verrucomicrobiota bacterium | reverse complement strand
ACCAGCTCTCACATTCCCAGAAAATGGAAGCGTTCGGTCAACTGGCTGGCGGTGTCGCCCACGACTTCAACAATTTCCTGACCGCAATTCTCGGCTATAGCGACCTGCTGGTGGCGGAAATCCAGGGCCGCGGCACTGGTGCAAAATATCTCAGCGAAATTCGCAGTGCCGCCGGGCGAGCCGCCTCACTGACCAGGCAGCTTCTCACTTTCAGCCGTCGCCAACCTCTGGAACCGCGCACTCTGGAAGTAAATACGCTCATTCACAATCTCGAGCGCTCAATCCTGCGACTGCTCGGCGAAAACATCTCCGTTCTTTGCGAGCTGATGCCGGAAAAAAAACACATCAAAGTCGATCCGGATCAATTCACCCAGATTATGATCAACCTGGCAGTTAACGCGCGCGATGCGATGCCGGCTGGAGGCACGCTGTTACTGAAAACGGAGACGATTTCGACAAATGGGAAATCACTGCCGGAACTGCCGTCGGGCAAATACATTCGCATTAGCGTGATTGATAACGGCATGGGGATGAGCGAGGAAGTGAAGGAGCATCTTTTCGAACCGTTCTTTTCCACGAAAGGTGATCGTCACGGCAGTGGGCTGGGCCTCGCTACCTGCTATGGAATTGTTCGCCAGAGCGGCGGGCACATCACCGTCGAGAGTGAGCTCGCAAAAGGGACTGCAGTGCATATCTACCTCCCCGAGGTTGCCGCGCCTCCCGCGGCCGCCTACCGAAAGCGGCCGAAATTGCCAAGCGGCAACGAAACCATCCTGGTGGTGGAGGACGACATTAGCGTGCGGCACGTCGCGGTGAGGACGTTGCGCATGCTTGGCTACAATGTCCTCGAGGCATTTCGCGCCGACGAAGCCAAGCGCCTCATTGAGTGCAACGTGATCAATCTCGTCGTCAGTGACATCGTGCTGCCTGATATGAGCGGGTGCGACTTTGCTGATTGGATGCGGCTTAACTGCCCCTCAACGCAAATTCTGCTGACCTCCGGTTATTTGCCCGAAATGACGACCATTGGTACTCCATCTAGCGACCTGCCCTTTCTATCGAAGCCGTTCGATCCACAACAGTTGGCTGAAACAGTACGGGCGTCGCTTGATGCGGTTGTTTTGACCTGAGCCAACGGAACACGGGCCTGTGGCCTGTGCGCCCAGCGGGGATTCTCCCCGCTGTTCGTTCAACCAAGTGTCAGCGGAGTAGAACTCCGCTGGGCGCACAGACTTGGAAGTCTGTGTTCCTTCAATAGCTCGTAGCGAAATCGTTGCCGCATCTTTCGTCGCGGTGTATGCAAACCGCGTGGTCAGTTTCGCGGACATCGAAGGAGCACGCGAGCGAAGCAAAGGTGCGGTTTATTACTCCCCCTGCCTGCCTTCGATTCCATTGAGCGAGCTGACCGGGATGGAAATTTTCTGCAAGCTCGACAACTTGCAGCGCACGGGGAGTTTCAAGGAACGCGGCGCGCGCAACGTTCTTTCACAATTACCCGCCGACCAGAAAAAGCGCGGCGTCATCGCAGCCTCCGCTGGAAATCACGGCCAAGCCCTCGCTTACCAGGGCAAATTGCTCGGAGTGCCCGCGACCGTCGTTATGCCAAAGCATGCGCCGCTGATCAAAGTGAGCAATTGCCAGAAACTCGGCGCTCGAGTTGTCCTGCACGGCAAAGATTTTGGGGAAGCGAAAACGCGCGCACACGAAATCGCGTCGAAAGATAAGCTAGCCTACGTCGATGGCTACGATGATCCTGCGATCATTGCCGGTCAGGGCACAATGGGCTTGGAAATTCTCGAGCAAGTTCCAACCGTCGATGCGGTGATTGTGCCGGTTGGCGGAGCCGGGTTAATCGCGGGCGTTTCGCTGGCAGTGAAAACCAAGCGACCGAAAGTTAAAATCATCGCGGTCGAAGCGGAAAACGTCGCAAGTTTCTCGGCCGCATTGAAAGCGGGCAAACCGACGCGGATCGAAATGCAAGCGACCCTGGCAGATGGTTTGGCCATTCCGCAAGTCGGCAAAAATGCATTCGAGATCGCGAAGTCGCGCGTTGATCGAGCTGTCATCGTTACCGAGCAACAAATCGCGCTATCTATTTTGCGGATAGTAGAGCTGCAAAAAGGGGTGGTTGAAGGGGCTGCCGCCACTCCTCTTGCGGCATGCTTGTCCGGTGAGCTGCGGAATCTTGCCCGCAAACGCGTCGTGCTTCTACTTTGTGGCGGAAATATTGATCCTAACGTCTTGAGCCGAGTCATTGAACGCGGCCTCGTCGCCGATGGAAGGCTGTCTCGCTTCGTCGCTGTCATCAGCGATCGGCCTGGCGGATTGGCGGATTTAACCACGCAAATCGCGGTGAGCGGCGCAAGCATCAAACAGGTAGTGCACGATCGCGCCTTTGCCGGCTCGGACGTTTCGGCGGTGCATGTCCTTTGCACGGTGGAAACACGAAACCGCGAACATTTGGCCATGCTGCGCAAAAAATTGCGCGAGCACGGAGTGGAGACGTACGACTCTCGCTAAGTCGTAGCACAGCCATCCTGGCTGTGGGGCCAGCGGGCATCTTGCCCGTTGACATAAGGCTTACCTCACTTGAAGCACCCATCGCGCTCCGTAATCTTTCACAATGCATTCGGGCGAGACGGAGACGATTGAGAAACCGGTAGCAAAAACGGAGAAAAAATCGGCACCGGGTAACTTCGTCGCGACGCCAAACACCGTCGCTACTTTCGTTGATCGTCATATCGGCCCGAGCGCGGACGAAGTCGCACAAATGCTGCGCGAGCTGGGCTTCGAAAATCTGGACGCCCTAATCGACGCCACCGTTCCGAAAAACATCCGGCTGGATCGGCCACTCGAATTGCCAAAGGCGAAAAGTGAGAATGAAGCGCTGGCGGAATTGCGTGCGCTGGCGTCGAAAAATAAGGTTGCGCGAAATTTCATCGGCGCGGGTTATTCCGACACGATCACGCCGCCGGTGATTCAGCGGAACATTCTCGAAAACCCCGGCTGGTATACCGCTTACACACCCTATCAGGCTGAGGTTGCCCAGGGCCGGCTGGAAGCGCTCGTAAATTTCCAAACCATGGTGACCGATCTCACCGCGCTCGACATTGCCAACGCCTCGTTACTCGATGAAGCAACCGCAGCTGCCGAAGCAATGGCACTATGCTATCACGCGGTCACCGGACGCAGCGCCAGCAATAAATTCTTCGTCGCGGATAATTGTCATCCACAAACCAGCGCCGTTGTGCGGACCCGCGCGAAACCGCTTGGAATCGAAATCGTCACCGGCAATTTCTCCAGTTTCAAATTGGATGATACGATTTTTGGCGCACTGGTGCAGTATCCGGCGACAGACGGCGCGATTTATGACTACGAAAAATTCGCCAAGGCCGCGCACGATGCCGGGGCTTTGTTCGTTGTCGCTGCCGATATTCTGGCGCTCACGTTGTTGAAACCGCCCGGGGAATTCGGGGCCGATGTTGCGGTCGGTTCCACCCAGCGCTTCGGCGTTCCGCTTGGCTTTGGCGGCCCGCACGCCGCTTACATCGCGACGCGCGACCAATTTAAACGTCACCTTCCCGGCCGCCTTGTCGGCGTCTCTCATGACGCTGAAGGACGTCCGGCCTACCGGCTGGCACTGCAAACGCGCGAGCAGCACATCCGACGCGACAAGGCTACCAGTAACATCTGCACTGCCCAGGTCTTGTTAGCTGTGATCGCCGCGATCTATGCGGTTTATCACGGACCAGAAGGATTGCGCGTTATTGCGCAACGCGTTCACAATTTCACTGCTAAACTCGCGGAAGGTCTGCGCCAGCTTGGTTTCAAAATCGCATACGAAAATTTCTTCGACACTATCCGGGTTGAACTCGGCCAGGCCTCTAGCAGCAATTTAATCGAACGTGCCGAGCGCGCTGGGTGCAACCTGCGTGCAGCAGGCGATCATGCGATCAGCATCGCACTTGACGAAACCACCACCAATTTCGACATCGAAACCTTGATGTCGATCTTTCGCGGAACGCAGATACGCGATTTTGCCGACGCGGATATTGAGTCCTCTTCGTTCCGCATTCCGCAATTCGCAATCCGCACCTCCGATTTTCTCACTCATCCAGTTTTCAACACCTATCACAGCGAAACTGAAATGTTGCGTTATCTGCGGCGACTGGAATCACGCGATCTCTCGCTCTGCCACTCCATGATCCCGCTCGGTTCCTGCACCATGAAATTAAACGCCACCGCGGAAATGTTTCCGATTTCGTGGCCGGAATTCGCCAGGTTGCATCCATTCGCGCCGAATTCGCAAACGGCTGGCTACCTCGAAATGTGGGATCAACTCGAGCGCTGGCTCGCGGAAATCACCGGCTTCGCCGCCGTCTCTTTACAACCTAATGCCGGTTCCCAAGGCGAATTTGCTGGCCTGCTCGCGATTCACGAATACCACGCCTCGCGCGGGGAAGCGCATCGGAATGTCTGTCTCATTCCGCAATCAGCTCACGGAACAAACCCTGCCAGCGCGGTCATGGCCGGCTTCAAGGTCGTGGCCATCGCAACCTTAAAAGATGGTGACATCGATCTGGCCGATTTGCGGGCAAAGGCCGACGCGCATGCACGCGATCTGGCAGCGCTGATGGTCACCTATCCGAGCACCCACGGCGTTTTCGAGACGACGATTCGCGAAATCTGCGACATCGTGCACGGTCACGGCGGTCAGGTTTACATGGACGGCGCGAACATGAACGCGCAAGTCGGTCTTTGCCGGCCAGGCGATATCGGTGCCGACGTTTGCCATTTGAACTTGCACAAAACCTTCTGCATTCCACATGGCGGCGGCGGCCCAGGCGTCGGCCCAATCGGTGTCGCGCAACACCTTGCACCGTTTCTGCCTTTGCCTTCTTCAATCAGCAATCAGCAATCAAAAATCAGCAATTCTTCCGTTGGTCCCGTCGTCGCTGCTCCCTTCGGCAGCGCCAGCATTCTTACCATCTCGTGGATGTACATTCGCATGATGGGTCCCAAGGGACTGAAACGCGCCACGGAAGTCGCGATCCTGAACGCGAATTACATCGCAAAACGACTCGATCGTTATTTTCCGGTCCTGTTCAAAGGCAAGCGCGGCCTCGTCGCCCACGAATGCATTCTCGATCTGCGCGATTGGAAGCGCGCTGGCATCGAGGTGGAAGATGTGGCCAAGCGATTAATGGATTACGGATTCCATGCGCCGACAATCTCCTGGCCAGTCGCAGGAACGATGATGGTCGAGCCGACAGAGAGCGAACCGAAAGACGAGCTGGATCGTTTTTGCGATGCCATGATTTCGATTCATGCGGAAATGACCGCAATCGCGAACGGCACCGCTGATAAACAAAATAATGTCTTGAAAAATGCTCCGCACACAACCGGGCAGATCGCCGCCGATAAATGGGACCGGCCCTATTCACGTGAGCAAGCGGCCTTCCCCGCGCCGTGGCTGCGCCATTACAAATTCTGGCCCAGCGTCGCGCGAATCGACAACGTTTACGGCGATCGCAATTTGTTCTGCTCGTGTCCTCCAATCGAGGAATTCGAGACCAGATAGCGGGACTTCCCAAAACGCTTCGGCGGTTTGGAAAGGCCGCTGCTTGCCCACCAGTCACTCCCTCAGTTGGCTGCGAAATGGAGTTCGCCCGAACACGTGATATTTTGCGTTGGAGGTGACGCATGAAAATGCCGAAACGGCTGATTGATTGTTTGGACGAGAACAAGGCCAGTTACGAAATTCTGCGCCATCCGGAAGCCGTTACCGCGCAAAGAATCGCTCAAGCCGAGCATGTGAAAGGGCGGCGTCATGCCAAAGTCGTAATGGTAAAATCGGGAGAAGAGCACCTGATGATTGTCCTTCCGGCAGAACATCTGATCGATCTTGAGAAGCTCGCTAATATTGTCGGTAAAGACGTCTCCTTAGAGAACGAAGGGGAATTCGAGTCGCTCTTCCCGGACTGCGCGGTCGGAGCAATGCCACCGTTTGGCAATCTTTACGGTGTGCCCACGTATGTGGACAAGAGTTTGGCTGAGGAAGATTACATTGTCTTCGAAGCAGGCACTCATACCGAGGCGATAAAAGTTAGCTATCGCGATTATGAAAAAATCGTGAAGCCACGCGTAGAAGATTTGGCGATCAAGATACAACCGATGAAAGGAGTCTAAAATTTGCGCGCAGCGCTAATAGGTTTGGCGCTTTGGCTGGTGTGTGCGGCAGCGGTCGTCGCGGCGGAGACGGTTTCGCTTATCAAGATCGATGGCGCCATCGGTCCGGCGACAGCGAGCTACATTTCGCGGAGCATCGATGAAGCGCGGGCACAGAACACGCAATGTCTCATCATTCAACTGAATACCCCGGGCGGTTTGCTCGATTCCACGCAGACGATCGTGCAAAGCTTTTTGGGTTCGACGGAGCCGGTGGTGGTCTATGTGGCGCCGACCGGATCGACCGCGACGAGCGCCGGTTGCTTCATCACCATCGCTGCAAGCGTCGCGGCCATGGCACCGGCGACGACGATTGGAGCGGCGCATCCGGTGACAATTGGCGGCAATCCGACCGGCAGCGACGAAAAGGTCGACGACACGATGAAACAGAAGCTGGAGAATTTTTCCGTGAGCTACATCGAAGCGATCGCAGCCAGGCGGCACCGTAACGTCGAGTGGGCGAAATCGGCCGTGCGCGAGAGCGCCTCGATCAGCGCGGAAAAAGCGCTCGCGTTGAAGGTTGTCGATCTTATCGCGAACGATCTACCGGATTTGCTAAAACAACTAAACGGGCGCGTGGTAGATGGCAGGACGCTCAAAACCTCGGGCGCGGAGATTTCCGAGATCAAGATGTCTCCCTCCGAACGCGTTTTTCAAAAGCTCTGGCGACCTGAAGTGATGTTCATTCTCATGCTCATTGCCATGTATGGCATCATTGGTGAGCTAACGACGCCCGGCGCAATCCTGCCCGGGGTGGTCGGCGCGATTGCGCTGATCCTTGCCCTTTATCTGGCGGCGATTCTGCCGGTAAATGCGACCGGACTCGCGTTGATCGCTCTTGCTCTCATGCTTTTTGTTTTCGATATCTATGCGCCGACGCACGGTGTGCTCACAATCGGCGGAATCATTTCATTTTTGATCGGTTCGCTCATGCTCTTCAACCGTGCCGATCCGCTTTTTCGTTTATCGCTCGGCTACATCATCCCGGCCACGTTGATCACAGCGCTGTTCTTTGTTTTCGTCGTCGGAAAAGGTTTGCGCGCCCAGCTCTTGCCGGTGAAAGCTGGAGCCGAAACAATGGTTGGGAAAAGGGTGACCGCATTAACGCCAATCGATTCGCGCGGCGGCAGGATTTTCGTCGAAGGTGAGTATTGGAACGCGGTCAGCGATACGCCGATTGGAAAAGAGGACGTAGCAGAGATCGCAGCCGTGCAAGGATTAACTTTAAAAGTTCAACCGGCGAAAGGAGCCTGAGATTGCGCGTTGTCTCAGGCAGCATCTCAAAGATTTTGGGCGGAGCTTTAATTTCCACTTTTCGCCGCACAAACGTCTTAGTTTCGATCTTCGTCTCACTCGCGGCCGAGCTTGTTTTGGATCTCAAAGTTCGAGCTTCGGATTTTGGCGAACTTCGATTAGAAATTGGGTATGCCATTACTTGAAGGCCTCGTGAGGTTAGTCGGCTGGGTCATTCCGCTCGTCGTCCTGGCCATCATCATTCTGCCGCAGGCGATCCGCATTCTGCGCGAATACGAGCGCGGTGTGATTTTTCGCCTTGGAAAATTGCTTGGCGCGAAAGGGCCTGGGCTGATTTTTCTGATCCCGATCGTGGATCGAATGGTGCGCATGGATTTGCGCGTTGTGACTATCAGCGTCGAGAAGCAGGAGGTGATGACGCGCGACAACGTGCCGGTCACGGTCGATGCGGTGGTTTATTTCCGCGTGGTCGATCCGCAAGCCGCGGTCGTGAAAGTGGAGAACTTTCTCAAAGCCACCTCGCTGATGTCGCAGACGACACTGCGAAGCGTCCTCGGCCAGGCGCCGCTCGATGACCTGCTTTCGCAGCGCGAGAGCATCAACCTGAAGTTGCAGGAGATCATCGACCGGCAAACCGAACCGTGGGGCGTCAAAGTCACGGCGGTCGAGGTAAAGGACGTGGCGCTACCCGACACAATGAAGCGCGCCATGGCCAAGCAGGCCGAAGCCGAGCGCGAGCGCCGAGCCAAGGTCGTTAACGCCGAGGGTGAATTCCAAGCTGCGGAAAAAATGGTGCAGGCCGCGGCGATGATGAGCAAGGAACCGATTGCGCTGCAGCTGCGCTTCCTCCAAACCATGCGCGAAATTTCGAGCGAGCATAACACAACCACATTTCTTCCTGTGCCGATCGATTTGTTCACGCCCTTCATAAATAAAAGCGAACCGCCCAAGTCGTAGCATTCTTCAGGGCTCAGCCTGGCATTAAAAATATACAGACCGCTGAAAGCACGGCATAAAAGCGGATTTGTAATCGTCAGCGGAAACGCCAATCAGAAGCTGGCGGCGCGGAAAAAGTCGCCGTCCACGAAAAGGCAACAATCGCAAAAACTGATCGATTTCCTGAAATCGCCGGCTTCCTATGCACACCGGCCGCGACGGGTGTTGTCGATACAAACCCACATTTCGTGGGTCTTCATCGCCTCACCCTTTGTTTTCAAAGTAAAAAAACCGGTTAATCTCGGCTTCCTCGACTTCAGCACCCTGGAAAGGCGACATCATTTTTGCCAGCGGGAGCTTGATCTGAATCGCAGACTCTGCCCGGACGTTTACCTAGACGTCCTTCCGATCTACAAGACGCCTTCCGATTTTTCCTTCAAGGCCAATGGAAATATCGCCGAGTACTGCCTGAAGATGAAGGAACTGCCAAAAGGCGGGTTCCTGGGCGAATTGCTGGCAGAGCGGCGAGTGGGTGAGAGCGAGATCAATCGCATCATTTCCCGTCTACGACGCTTTTATGAATCGCAAACACCGACAAGGGAAATTGAGCAATGGGGGATACCTGGAAAACTGAAGATCAGCACGGACGAAAATTTCGCGCAGGTCGAACCGTTTGTTGGAAGAAAAATCTCGCCGGCTGGCTTCGAAGCAATTCGGCATTTCACCAAAGAATTCTATATCCGGAACGAGAAATTATTTCGCCGGCGAATTCAGCAACACCGGATCCGGGATTGCCACGGTGACCTCCACCTCGACCACATTCATCTGACTCCTAAGGCGACAACCATCTTTGATTGCATCGAATTCAACGATCGTTTCCGCTTCATCGACGTTGCTAATGATGTCGCTTTTCTAGCGATGGATTTTGATTTCGAAGGCCGAAGCGATTTGGGAAATTTGCTCCTTCGAAATTGCGCACGGGAATTTCATGATCCCGAAATGCTGAAGTTATCGGACTTCTACAAATGCTATCGGGCGCTGGTACGGGCAAAAGTCGAAAGCATTCAGGCAACCTCAATGAAAACAACGAAAGCCGGGAAGCACGCCCAAGCAGCAACGCGCTATTTTCGTCTCGCCCTGCGCTACGCAGTAAGCGGGTCCGAGCCGTTACTACTCGCTGTCATGGGGCGAGTCGGGACCGGCAAGAGTACGGTTGCCCGCGGGCTGGGGAATGAATTGAATTGGCCGGTCTTTTCTTCCGACCAGATCCGTAAGACGCTGGCCGGCGTGTCCTTGACCAAGCGGACCCCGGCAAAAAAACGCGCCGAAGTCTATTCCCGACAGATGACTGCGCAAACCTACAAGGAGCTTTTAGCACGCGGACTTCTTGCAGCGAAAACTCACGGAGGAGCAATCGTGGATGCGACGTTTTCCAGCGCGGCAAACCGCGAATCGTTTCGTCAGAAATGCGAGAAAGCTCATGTTCGTTTTCAGGCCGTGGAACTCGAGGTCGATCCGGGCGAGATCGAGCGCAGGCTGAGAGCGCGTAACAAAAGTGTCGGGGTAATTTCGGATGCTCGGCTTGAGGACCTCGAAAAGTTGGTTGCTGCTTACGAAGCACCGTCACAGCTGTCTCCAAATTTGGTTAAAGTCTCAGCCGACAATGCAGTTTCGGAGACCGTGAAATCAGTACTACTGCGATTGACCGAGCTATAGCTTCGCCGATGTGACCCACTTCCGATCGGTTGAGGTGACGTCCACGAGCGTTGTACAATTTTTCAGTCGGGGCTCCGCCTAATTACATCTTATAAGGCGGCGAAGGCGCAAACAACAGCTTCTCATTCGTTTTCACGCGCACGTTCCTCAGCAAAAGAAATGCGAGCAATGATGCATCTGGCGCAGCCGAGCAGCTCAAGTCCGGCACATTGCTGGTCAATCCTACGATGTCGAGCAGGTGGCCGATAAGATTCTGAAAGCGTTTCGCATGAGTCACGCCCAGCGCAGCACACGAATGACGCGGATGAGGCGCGTCGTCTGTAACGAGAATGTCTTTTGGTGGATGGAATCGTTTCTCAAGGCGGGATCGTCGCTCGACCCGAGGGCGCTTGAAAGCGACCCGCGTTCCTAGCGCTTTCAAAAAGAATCGCGGCCATTCGCTAGCTTGGCGACGCTATCATGTAAAGCGTTCGCGATCTGCTGGTGCGGTTTTTCCCCACGACCCTTGCGCTTCAATTCGCACGCATCGAGCGGCTGGCCAAATACCACCTGAATCGGATGCGGCTTGGGAAAAAACTTTCCGGGTGGCAGGGCCTCATGTGTGCCGCGAATGAAGACCGGGATAGTGGATGTCGGAAAATGTTCCAGTAACATTCCGATGCCCGGCTTAAAGTCTTGGAGTTCGCCGGTGGGCGAGAGTCCGCCCTCTGGAAACCAAACCAGATTCTTTTTATTTTTCAGAATCACGGCGCCAAAGGCAAGGCTTGAGCGCGCAGCACGCATCGGTTCCACCGGCAAAATCTTTCCCAAGCGGCTGAGGAAACGCATCACCGGATTCGCGAAAGCGACGCCTGTCCAACCACCCCAGTACGTTTTGCGCAGCTGCGCCCAGTCGAGCAGTGCCGCAATTGCAAACGAATCGAGATAACTGGAGTGATTCGGCGTCAGGACCCACTGTCTGTGTCTCGGCAAATGCTCGAGTCCCTCGGCGCGCAGCTGGAAAATCAAACGCATCAGTACCCCATTCACCGCATAAAGAAAGCGCGCAGTCGCACTAGCAACAGGCCCGAGGGGCTCAATCCAACGCTTCTGTTTCTCGTCGAGGGCTTGGTCCGGTTGGACGAGCGGATCGACCAATTTACCTTCGCCACCCTCTGTCACTTCGCGCAGGAGATCGCGCACGGTCTCGATCCGAGCGATCGCCTGCTCAGTTAGGTCCACACCGCTGGATTCGGCGATTTCGAGTGTAACATTGAGCCACTCGATTGAGTCGATGCCGAGATCGAACTGCGGGCTTGCGTCCGGCGTCAGCCGTTTCCCCCGATATCGCTGCACGAGTAATTCCCAGACAGATTGCGCCGCGGGATCCTCCAACAATGCGCGATCTTCGCCTGACATTTCCTCGGCAGACATGGGACCCGCGGCACGAGTTTTTTCTCCGCCCTCTTTCGCCTGCTCGTAACGTTCAGCCAACCGATGACGCTGGATTTTGCCGAGCCGCGTGCGCGGTAACGCATCGGGAGTGATCGCGTAGTCGGAAATGCGCTGATGACTCGGCATCCGCTTCGAAGCAGTTTCAATTGCCTTGCGCACGGTGTCCTTTGTCTCGTCAGCGCGGCCTGCCTGCTTCGGCACCACAAGCGCAACTAGCTTCCCGCCTTTCTCCAGCACTCCTATCTCGCGAATGGCCGACTTTTCGGCATAGACCGCCTCGACATCTTCGGTCTGAATCTTCTCACCGCTTTCAGTTTTGATCAGCGTAGAGATACGGCCGAGGATATGAAGATAACCATCGTCATCCAAATAACCCATATCACCAGTGCGAAACCATCCGTCATTGGTGAAAACCTCCGCTGTCTTGTCAGGCAGATTCCGATAGCCCGCAAAGACATTTGCTCCACGCGCCAGGACTTCGCCCACGTCGTGTCCATTGATCTGCTCTTCTTTATCGAGTCCCTTTGGGTCAACCTGAATTTCGACACCCGGAAATGGTTTACCGACGGCGTCGCGTCGCGATCTTCCCGGGAGATTGATCGTCAGCAGTGGTGATGTCTCGGTCAGGCCGTAACCAATAGCGACTTGCCAGCCCAGCGCTTCGAGTTTGGCAGCGAGTTCCGGATCGAGCGCAGCGCCGCCGGAAGCGAGCAGCCGAAGCTTTTCACCAAACCGTTTGTGCAAGAAGTGAAACAGTAACTTGCCGGCGCGTAGTCCGAGCCTCCGCGCAAAACCGCTCATCGCGAGCAACGAGCCGAATAATCCGCGAGCGATCCAACCGGAAGATTCCACTCGCGCATTGATGCCGGAGTAGAGCGCGCTGTAGAGCCGCGGCACCCCGACGATCGTGGTTACTTGACCTTCGCGCATGGCGCGCAACAACTGCTGGCCACTTAGCGAAAATGGCAAAACCAACGTTAGACCGAGAGTCAGTGGCGCGAGCATGCCAATGACGAACGGATAGACGTGATGGAGCGGGAGAGGTAGCAGCACGCGATCCGTCTCGCTCATGACTTGTAAATCAGTAATGGCTTCGAGTTGCGAAGCGATATTGCCGTGACTTAAGGGCACGCCTTTAGGCGGGCCGGTTGTTCCTGACGTATAAAACAACACCGCGCCATCGTCGGCACCGATGATCGGAAGTTCTGTCTTTTCCTCCTCAAGGACTTGCTTCCAGCTTTGCTCGTCGTCCTCACCGGCATCGAGCAGGATGAGCTTCGCTTTCTCTTTGAGATCAAGCTTCTCGATCCGCTCCACTCGCTTTTTTGTCGTAATGATTACGCGCGCCTTGCTGTCTTGCAGCGTGTGAACCAGAGTCTTGTCGCCAAGCTGAACATCCAGCGGCACTGCCACCATGCCCGCGCGAATGATCCCGAGTACAGCCGCGATCCATTCCGGGCTGTTTTCCGCAATGAGCGCCACCGCATCGCCCCGCGTGAAATCTTGTCTAACGAGCCCATTTGCGAACGAGCGCGCGCAAGCCGCAAGTTCTTGAAAAGACCAGCGCTGTCGGTCTTTCTTCCCGAGGACCAGCAAGGCCGTCTTCTCAGCGTGTTCGCCTAACGAGTCCACCACCGACTGCAATGTTTGCTCGGACTTCATTTCTTGCGATAACCTAGCATCCTCGACAGATTCGAGCTGTGGGAAGCTGTCGAAACTTGGTGGGAGCGAATCGAATGGGTCTGCGACGAATCCCAGCGCGACAAGCGCTGTTTAATCGCTTCCGGGCTTTGCCGAAGACCGCGGATCGCGCTCTCGGCCGGGGTGCAGTGCAAGCGCGACAGCTGGTGGTGATTGATGAAATTGACTCCGATGGAAATCCGTCCAGCGATTTTCCGTGATGTCGTAAACGAGGCGCTCGACAGCGAAGAGCCGCTGCTTGCCACAATCTTTGCGCGGTCGTTGCCATTTACCAATGCGATTAAATCACGCTCTGACGTGCTGCTCATCGAGGTTCGACCTGACAACCGTGACCGACTTATTTCGGAACTCCCCGGAAGGATTCAAGCGGTCAACCGAGGCTGATGAAACATTCCTAGCAGGTTTCTTCAGTCGCGTCTTCACTAGTGTGCTTTCTCGCAACGAAGCGCGATAAGATAGACTGATCAGAGGTTCTGCGCCCCGCTCAGAATGACAACATTTACGAGATGCCTCGGCGGCTTCTAAATGAAACTGACCTTTCTCGGCACACGCGGCGAGATCGAAGCCCGGACTCGGCAGCACAAGATGCACACTTCGCTCCTTGTCTCGTTTCGCGCCCGGAGGGTGATGATTGATTGCGGCCTTGATTGGTTAGGCAAATTTGAGCGTCTGCATCCGGATGCAATTGTGCTCACCCATGCGCATCCAGATCACGCCTGGGGTCTGCGAAATGGCGCGTCTTGCCCCGTGCACGCGCCGGATAAGACCTGGCAAATCTTAACAAACTGCCGCGTCGAAGATCGACATCTGATCAAGGAACGAGTGCCGACTAGGATTTGCGGCATTACCTTCGAGGCCTTCCCAGTTGAACATTCAATCCTGGCTCCAGCCGTCGGGTACCGGATCAGTGCAGGCCGCGCCTGTATTTTCTACGGTCCGGATCTGCTTTTTATTCACAATCGCGCCGCAGCGTTAAAAGATGTCCAGATCTACATTGGCGACGGCGCAACGATCAAGCGCTCGTTCGTCCGCAGACGTGGCGACAGACTCATCGGGCATGCGCCCGTTCGCACGCAGCTCGGCTGGTGCGCGAAAGAGGGCGTGCCGCGGGCGATCATTACTCATTGCGGTTCGGAGATTGTCGCCGGTGACGAGCGCGCCCTTCGAAAGACAATCGCGGCGATAGCTCGGGACATAGGGATCGAAACACAAATCGCCCACGACCGGATGGAGCTTGCTTTGCGTTAAAAATAGGAGGAGCGCGGCAAATGCAAATCTATCTCGTGCAACATGGAGAATCTAAGCCGGAGGAGATAGACCCGGAGCGCACGCTCACGGAAAGCGGCTCTCGCGACGTTCAGAAGATCGCCGACTTTCTGCGAACGAGCAGTGGCTTGCAGGTGACTGAGATCTGGCACAGCGGAAAAGCGCGAGCGCAACAAACAGCAGAGCTTCTCGCCCCTTGCACGAGCGCTGGCACGAAAGCCGTGATGCACCACGATGGACTCGCTCCAAAAGATGCGGTTGAACCCATCAAACAGGAACTGGAACAAGCGAATAGAAACGTGATGATCGTGGGTCACCTGCCATTCCTCGGCAGGCTGGTGGCATTTTTGCTGACTGGCAACTCGGACAACGACGTCGTTGCTTTTCAATTCGGCTGCGTGGTTTGCCTGAAACGAGAAAACGCAGGTGAGTGGAGGCTTCAGTGGATGATCGTGCCGAAATTTTTGCAAGGTTAGCCATCAGTTGCGGCTGTTATCGCCCTGGTTTCAACGAATCCTATTCTCGTCCTGCCGCTACTGCTCATGGTCTTCGATCTGCGGGATGCGGCGCCATTCAAAATTAATAGAATCGTTTTCTACACGCGAGGGCAGCGTCTGCGGCGATCATTTCTTGTCGATCTGGTAAGATGCAAAAACCTAAGATAGACGAAAAATTGAAGCTGCTGACCGACTTCGGCGAGACGGAGGCGATCTGCGCCGAAGTCCTCGCTGATCCGACGAGGGAAGAGGGTATTCTGCTTAAGGTACTCGCGCGCGGCCCCTTCCAGGAGGGTCAGCAGTGCTGGATTGTCGACCGCGATGGATCAAAAATTGGCGCGAAGGTGGAAAATGTCTTCAAGCAAACCATCGATAGCGAAGTAACACTTTCAACCGTGTTACCCGCGTAGCACCAGATTGTTTGTATCCGCATTCCTGCTCTTGCCTGCTTCTTCCGTAGCGGCGCTCTGTGAGTGCCGATCTTCTGAATTCCGGCGGTCACAGACCGCCGCTACAGGAGCGTAGGTGCGCGCGTTAACCGAAAAACACCCGATTGCACCTTGCGCTGCGTTCGTTAGTTGAAGGTCAATGAAATCGAAGAGTCGAAAAGTCGAGCGGAGTTTTCCGTTTCTGCGCCTGAACGAACGCGAAATCAAACCGCGCAAGCGCGGCTTAACCGAAATCCGCGGGCCCTATTACTCCGCTTACGGCCGACGCCATCTCGAAGACCTTTTCGAAACAATGGGACGCTACATTGATTCGCTCAAGTTCGCCGGCGGTTCGTTTAGCCTCATGCCCGAGGGAGTCGTAAGAGAGATTATCGATCTTTGCCATGAACACGGCGTGCTCGTTTCCACCGGCGGATTCATCGAGCACGTCCTTGTCCAGGGTCATGATGTCGTGCCTCAATACCTCAGGGAATGCAGGAATCTCGGCTTCGACATTGTCGAGATTTCCGCGGGGTTTGTTTCGATCCCGACCGATGATTGGTTGCGTCTGATCGCGCTGGTGCACAAATCTGGATTGAAAGCGAAGCCGGAGGTGGGAATTCAATTCGGTGCCGGCGGCGGGACTAACACTTCGGAACTCGAATCCGAAGGCACTTTCGATCCGGCGTGGGCCATTGCACAAGCCAGCCGATTTCTCGATGCCGGTGCTGACATCATCATGGTCGAAAGCGAAGGCATTACCGAAAATGTGAGATCGTGGCGAACAGACGTGCCGGCGCGATTTATTAACGAGCTCGGCCTCGACCGGCTCATGTTCGAAGCGGCCGATCCAGATGTGTTTGCCTGGTACATAAAAAATTACGGCGCGGAGGTAAACCTCTTCATCGATCACAGCCAGATCGTGCAGCTCGAATGTTTGCGGGCGGGTATTTGGGGCACCAAAAATTTATGGGGTCGCGTGATAACGTACAAAAACGGGCGCGAGTAATTCGCCTATCGGAAAAGCGGCTGCGAGTTCGCCCCTCAGCAACTGCAACAAATCAAAAGGCTAATCGAACTTAATTCTTTTCGGCCACAGAGAGACTTGATGGCTTAAGGCAGTCAAGTTTCCCGCTGACGAGAATTCGCAATTCAATACTCGTCCAGCTTCCGCTGAGACGCGGTCGCCGGCCCCCGCGCTTCGTCATCCGAGCAAAAACGCCAGTCCGGCTCGGACCTACCCGACTCCCTGCGGCACCACTTCTCTGACCGATTTCACGCTCTCAGGTGCGGTGTCGGCGTGAACGATGGCAGCTCCGTCGCGCGGAATTTTTCTAGCGGCAAATGAGCGGCCTTTGAAAACGCCGTCCAGAATTTCTTTGACCCGAAAAGTAAGACCGTCGGTTTTGGTAAAGCTTTCGATCTTCGGTTCGCAGTAGCGCGCCCGCAAAATGATCGCAAGCTGGCCGAAGCCATAAACTCCCTGGTCGTTCATTTCGACAACGACGATCCGTTTGAAGTTCGCGAAGATTTTTTCAATGCCGTTCGGTAGCGGATGAATGTGGCGCAAATGAATCGCACCGACTTTTTCTCCATGATCGCGCGCCTGTTTCACCGCGTCGTGGATCGGGCCATAAGTCGATCCCCAGCCGACCAGGAGAACGTCGCCTTCTTTGTCGCCATAAATTTCCGGCAACGGAATTTCCTCGGCGAGTTTGCGCAATTTATTGCGACGCTTCGCCGTCATCACCATGTGCAATTTCGGACTGCCCGTGGGGTGACCCATCTCGTCGTGTTCGAGTCCGGACAAAAGCGGATATTTGCCGTCGAGAATCCGCGTGCCCGGGGGAATATGCTGAGTAATCGCGTCGACCGGGTACGGCTTAAAAGTCTGGCGTGGCGAGAGGTCCGGTTTCGGATCGACCATCAATTTCGAAAGATCCGGTTCATCGAACGCTTCGATCCGCGTCGCCAGCGAAGTATCGCTCAAAATGAAAACCGGCGTGCTGTACTTGCGCGCGATCCGGGCAGCTTCGATTGCGATGTAAAAACAATCTTCCACCGTCTTAGCCGCGAGCACGACACGTGGGCTGTCGCCGTGTCCGCCATAGATCGCCTGATGCAAATCGCTCTGCTCGACGTTGGTCGGCAATCCGGTGCTCGGCCCACCGCGTTGAATATTGCAAATAATGAGCGGGATCTCCGCCATCGAGGCCCAGCCGATCGCTTCGGTCTTGAGCGAAATTCCCGGACCAGCGCTGCCAGTAACAGCGAGATAGCCGGAATACGAAAACCCGAGCGCTAACGAGACCGCGCCAAGTTCGTCCTCGGCCTGGACAAATATGCCGCCGTATTTCGGAAGTTCGCGCCGCAACGTTTCCATGACCGACGACCAGGGCGTGATCGGATAACCAGCGCCGTAGCGCACGCCCGCAGCGATCAATCCGTAGGCGAGCGCCTGGTTTCCATCCATCGTGATCTGGGCGCGGGCGCCGGCTTTTTTGGGAATATGTTCGAATTGATACTGATGCGTCAGCACCTTGCCGACCGGATAAGCGTAGCCGGCCTGAAACGCCATCAAGGCAGTGTTGACGATGCTCTCATTCTTCCCGGCAAATTTTTCGGTGATGATTTTCTTTAGCTTCTCGACATCAAGACTGAAGATTTTCGTGATCAGACCGAGGACGAAAATGTTTTTGCCTTTGTCCTTTGCCGTTCCGCCAAGAGCCTCAACCGTCAATCCAGTAATGGGCACGCCAACGTAAACGAACCGTTTGTCGTCGAAATTCGGCTCAACGTTATCCGAATCGTAAAGCACCACGCCACCCTCGCGCACGAAACCGATGTGGTCCTGGTAACTGTGCTGATAGAACGCGACGAGAAAATCGGCTTCATCACCGGCCGATAAGACTTCGCCCGAGCCGATGCGTACTTGAAAGATCGAGGGCCCTCCGGAAATGGTCGCGGGAATCGTCATGTACGTCATGACATCCTGATCGCTGCGCCCGGCGAGTCGTGCGAGAAATGCGCCGGCGGTTTGAATTCCGTCCTGCGAATTTCCCGCCAGCCGAATAACAGCGTCTTGAATGTTTTCCGGGCGGAGATCGGCGCGCTCCGGCCCCGGCGTGTTAGGCACCATGCCCGCTTCGGGAGCAACAGGAGATGGACTGATCGGGTCGGCCATAGCTAAAACTCGATCGTCAATTTCAGGCAATATTCCCGTTTTGCCAGAGCAAATTCCGGTAGCCGCCATCCTCGGCGGGCACTCGTGCCAGCTAAATAGAACACTCAACCGCCCTAGCGTGCCGGCATTTCATGTGATTTTCATTGTGCGTCATCCTGAGCGAAGCGAAGGACCTCGCAAGCTTCGAACATCCTCCGAACTTCGTGAGGTCCCTCGCCGTCAGCGCGGCTCGGGATGACAGTCAGCAAAGCGCTAAAGAAATGCACAATCTCTGATCGCGGTCCGCGTTTACTACGGCTTTGCCGCCTCAGCGGCCGACTTGGAATCATCCGCCGCAAGCCTCGCTTCCAGTCCGCGCCGTTTCAGCAACGGCTCGATGTAAGGATCGCGCCCCACAAAATTCTTGAACAAACTCAGCGCATCAGCCGAGCCGCCGCGACTGAGCAATGTTTGCCGAAAGCGATCGCCATTTTCGCGCTTTAATCCGCCATGTTCTTTGATCCATTCCACGCTGTCGGCATCGAGCACTTCGCTCCAGATGTACGAGTAATATCCCGCGGAATATCCTGCGGAAAACGCGTGCGAGAAGTATGGGCTGCGATAACGCGGAGGCACTGGCGGAAAATCGACCCCGGCTTTGCCTAGCGCCGTCACTTCAAAAGCCATCGCATCCTTAGGTACTTCTGACGGATTGATCTGATGCCAGGCTTGATCAAGCAGGGATGCGCCCAGGTACTCAGTCGTCTTGTAACCTTGATTGAACTTCTCCGCCGCAACTACTTTATCAAAGAGCGCCTGTGGCATCGACTCTCCCGTCTTGTAATGTTTCGCGAAGTTCTTCAGCACATCCGGCCAGCTTGCCCACATCTCGTTAACCTGCGAAGGATACTCGACAAAATCGCGCGGCACGCTTGTTCCGCTAAATCGCGGATACTTCACATTCGAAAACATTCCATGTAAGGCGTGGCCGAACTCATGAAAAGCGGTCCGTACTTCATCGTGAGTGAGCAGGGTCGGTTCGCCTGGTGGCGGTTTCGGAATGTTCAGATGATTGGCCACCACCGGTTTGGTCCCGAATAATCCGCTTTGTTGCACATAGGCGGTCATCCAGGCGCCACCGCGCTTGGAAGGACGCGCATAGTAATCGCCGAGAAAAAGCGCGAGCGGCTGACCATCGGCATCGTAGACTTCAAATACGCGGACGTCCGGTTGATATACGGGAAGATCGTGGCGCTCCTTAAAAGTCAGGCCGTAGAGCTTGCCCGCGGCAAAGAATACGCCGTCGACTAGGACATGGTTTAACTCGTAGTAAGGTCGTACGTCCGACTCATCAAATTGATAGCGCGCTTTGCGCACTTTCTCGGAATAGAAATCCCAGTCCCAGGAGGCGATCTGGAAGCCACCTTTTTCCTGATCAACAATCTTCTGCATGTCAGCCGCCTCGCGGCGGGCGTTGGCAACGGCGGGCACCGTTAGATCGGCCAGAAGCTTGTTTACCGTCGAAACATCTTTTGCTGTCTGGTCTTCCAGCTGATAGGCGGCGTGGTTTTCGTAACCGAGCAACTTGGCGCGTTCCGCTCGCAGTTGTGCAGTTCGAATAATAATCTCGCGGGTATCAAACGGCCCGCCCTTACTATTACGCGAGAGCGAGGCCTGCATGATGCGCTCGCGTAAGGCACGGTTTTGCGAGGAGCCGAGCAGCGGCTGGCCAGTCGTATTCTGTAGTCGCAGCACAAACTTCCCTTCCTTGTGCTCGTCTTTGGCAGCAGCGCTCGCCGCCGCGATTTGGTTATCAGATAGACCGGCCAGGTCTTCCCGGCGATCGACGACAATCGACGAAGCGTTCTTTTCCTTAAGAACATTCTGGTCAAACTTGGTTTGCAGTGTCGCAAGCTCGGCGTTGATCTTCTTCAGCTTCTCCTTGTCAGAATCGGACAGTTTCGCGCCTGCACGCACGAAATCCTTATAGTAACGCTCAAGCAGATAGCTAGACTCCGGGTCGAGTCCGAGCTTTTCGCGATTGGAATAAAGTTCCTGGATGCGCGCGAAAAGTTTGCTGTTTAGAAGAACGGCGTCGTGATGCGCCGATAACTTCGGAGCTAATTCAGTCTCGATCTTCTGCCGAGTCGGATTGGTGTCAGCGGCATTCAGGTTCGAAAAAGTTCGCTGCACTCGATCGAGCAACCGTCCCGTCCGCTCCAACGCCACAACAGTATTATCAAAAGTCGCTTTCTCCGCGTTCGCCGCGATGACATCGACTTCCTTGAGCTGCTCCTGCATCCCGACTTCGGTCGCAGGCACGAAATGCTCGTCCTTAATCTTATCAAACGGCGGAAGGTGATAAGGCAGAGCGCTTTCGACCAGGAATGGATTATCAGAAGGCATTGGTGAGGAATTCTGCGCGGCAACAGCTATAGCCGCGATTTGCATTGCTGCGAGTAGCGCGAAAAGGCGTCGCCCCGGCGATTGGATGGAGAAAAGTTGTAAAAACATAATGGATTGGAATGCGAACGAGCGCACATTTGAGTGTTGCAGGTGCAACATCGAAATGTTTACTCGAGCAATTGAGTTTTTGATTCGAATCAAAACTCGTTTGGTCTGGCTGGCAAAGCAATCGTTCCTATTTGTTCCGCTATACGGAAAAAGGCCCGCTTTCGCGCAGCGAGGCGACTACTGTCGCTGGAGCATGCAATCGTCAGTCGGCTCGCACCGATTACATTCGTCAACATGAGAATCTTAGCAACGGCACTCATTTTGTTTCCCCTGTTCCCTCTGGCCGCCGAGAACACAAGCGCGCCAACATTTGATGCGACTTCGGCGGAACGATTCGCCAAACTCGCCCTCGCCTGCGTCCACCAGGAATACCCGAACAAGATCAGCCACGTCCTGAACAGCGATGCCGATGTTGCGCCGCCGCGCAAACTCACGCCCGCCTTCTGTGGTTGCTACGATTGGCACTCCTCCGTACACGGACATTGGCTGCTCGTCCGGCTGGTCCGTACCTTCCCGGATGCGCCGTTTGCTCCCACCGCCCGCGACGCACTGAAGAACAGCCTCACCGCCGAGAACCTGAAAGAGGAAGCCAATTATCTTCGCGGAAAAGGTCGAGCTAGCTTCGAGCGGCCCTACGGGTTGTCATGGTCGTTGCAATTATGCGCGGAATTGCGGGAATGGGACGATCCAGAAGCGCGCGAGATGATGGCGAATCTGCGACCGCTCGAGGAGGCGGCAGTGGAACGATTGAAAACCTGGCTGCCGAAGTTATCTCATCCGGTCCGGATTGGTGAACACGATCAAACCGCTTTCGGTCTCGGACTGATGTTGGATTATGCACGCACCGCTGGAAATCAAGAATTGGCCAAACTAGTTAGCGATTCGGCAAAGAAGTTCTTTCTTGCGGATAAAAATTGTCCGCTCGCTTACGAGCCTTCCGGTGAAGATTTTCTCTCGCCCTGTTTAGGCGAAGCGGACGTGATGCGCAGGGTGCTTCCGCAAAATGAATTCGCGAAGTGGCTGAAAGAATTCATGCCGCAGATTCCGACGACGGCCAATGCCGATTGGTTGCCGGTCACGGTTTCGCCTGATCCGAGCGACCCGAAGCTTGCGCACCTTGATGGTTTGAATTTAAGCCGTGCCTGGATGCTGGAAGGAATTCTTTCCGCGCTACCCTCAGACGATCCACGCCGTCCCGCCCTGCAAGCCACAGCCGATGCGCACCGTCGCGCCGGATTGGCAGCGGTAACAGGCGAGCATTACGAAGGCGGACACTGGCTTGGCAGCTTCGCCGTCTATCTCACCACCAAGCGCGGAGTCGAACACGCCAGGACGCTTGATCAAGGAGCGATGCGTTCCGGGTCGCCGACTCAACCACACGGGGGTCAGGAGACCGCCGCTCCCTGAGGCTCGTAGTATTCAATTTTTGCATTCGCATATCGACGACATCGGTAGGGATGGCTCTCCGAGCCGTCCCAAAAATGAAGCAAAGTTTGGGACGCATTGGAAATGCGTCCCTACCACGTTTAGACGGTCACAAAAGTTATCTCTCACGTTTGTTCGATCTATCGCGGGAAATCACGGCGTGTAGTTAATGCCTTTTCTTTCAGCTTGCTGATGGATCGTCTCCGCTACTTTCTCGTCAAACCCATCGCCCTTCCCCGTTTCCGCTAGCCGCTTGTTTTCCGCCTGGATATACACCTCGCGCTTCTTCGCGAGGTCCTGGACTTCTTTTTGCAGACTATCTCGTTCTGTACGCGTCTTGGCGATGCGAGCTTCCATTTCCTGTTTCGTTAGTTTCTGAAATTCCTGCGGCAAATCCTTCTTATCAATGTCATCTAGTTTGACTTCGTTGTTTGCCAAAGCATCAAGAAGTTCGCCACGACCTTGCACCGCCTTACCGGTTTTGGCGTTGTAGTTCAGGCGATCGGCGGCGGCACTGGCCGGTGCGCTTTCCGCGAAAGCTTGTTTAGCGGCTACTTCGCGTTGCAATGCGGCATTCCCATATGGAATCAGTGTAGCGCCGATCTTCCTGTTTAGCCGCGCCAGTTCGTCGTCCATCGGCGTCGCGATCACGGCCACGCCGCCAGATTGAGCAATAGCGGCATAGCTGCCTTCAGACAACTTCGCAATCTCCTTCCAGATCGGCGTGGTCTCCGCAATGTTCCCGCATTGCACGGTATTAATGATTAAATCCTTTTTTGCCGCGATCCGGCAAAGCTCAGGATATTTAGGGCCATCGGCATAATCCAGGTGCGGCGGCGCATCGCCCACCAAAAAAATAATCTTCAGAACTTTGCGATCCTGACTCCACGGCATCTTCTCAATTGCTTCGGCAAGGGCTTCGTTCACGCTTTCCGGCTCGTCCCCGCCGCCTTCGGCTTTGAAATCGCGTAGATGGCCATAGATCGAATCGATGTCGTCCGTGAGCCGAAATGATTTCACAACATATTCGTCGCCGCGGTCGCGGTAGCCAATCAGGCCGAGTTTTAGTTCCGGCGTTGGTTTTGCGCTGATCATTTCATTGGCGATCGACCAGATCTTTTGTTTGGCGCCCTCGATCAGGCCGCCCATCGAGCCGGTGGTATCGAGGACAAAACAGACTTCGATGCGTGGCTTCGCTTCGCTGGTCTGGGTTTTGGCGTTGAGTATTTGCGACCAGCCAACCGCGATCGCAAGGGTGAGGAATGTAAGGTTTTTTTTCATAGTTTTATTCGGTGATTTCATAAACGGTGTCGTCGAGCGCGAGCAGGACGTTTTGGCCAAGCGCCATCCATGGCGCGGCCTCGGGATGTTTCTTGAGCAGGTCAAAATAGGCCTCGGAGTTGAACTGAACCCGTTCCCGCTTGGTCGCGTTTTGCGTGTTGGTATCGACCCATTGCTTGCCGTTTTGGAAAAACGCGCGGCCATTCACGAATTTTGATTGCTGGGTGTATTGCATGAGGCGGTCCGATTCCGCTCGCGCCGCGGGCGCGGTGACAGCGAAGCCACGCAACGATTCCGCTGCCCCGGAATAGATCGAGGCCGCGGATTGATCGGCGAACTTAAATGCATTCTGACTACGCGCATTTGCCACCGCGTCTTCGCCATCCTTTTTCTCCTTGAATCCACCCCAGGCCTTCGAAACTTCCGCCCGCGCCGCGCTATCCGCGCTCATGCTTTGCATCGAACGCTCAGTCATTGGCAGTCGCCGCCGATCTTCGTCTTCGACAATCAAGTAGGCGGTGTAGGGGGTTACTATCCCGTATCGCCGCGCCAGATCAGTTGCCTCATCACGTAGCTCATTGGTTTCGCCGTGGATTCGAATTTCATCGAGTAAAAATCCAACACGCCGCGTCGCCCAAAGCCGCGCCACATAATCGTTGGAAGAATCATTAAACTTTACCTTGTAAGTAAATGTTTGTTGGCGGCCGTTGGCGATGCCGGTGAGTCTTGCTTCTACTTCGCCGGAGCCAGTGTAGCGTCCAGTTACGACAAGTTGATCACCTTTGAACAAGTCCGGCAATTGCGCCGGATATAATTTGCTGGTGCCAACGCCGCCACCGAATTCCAGGCGCACATTGGTCAGCGCTGGTTCTTTGATCCGAGTATAGAAACTCGAAACCTTTACTTCGAGATCTTCATTCGCTAGCACATACTGGCTAAAGGCACGCGTCCCTTCTGCAATCTGATCGAGTAGTTGCGTGTTTACGTCTGATCCGATGCCGAAGGAAAAGATTCGCGCGTTCCCAGCTTTCTTCACTTCGGCCACGATTTCGGCCGGATTCCGCGTTCCCACAGTCGGCAATCCATCCGTCAGAAAAATGATGATGAATGGCCTCTCCGTTTTTTCCGTGCGCGCTTTGAGTGCGGCCTGGAGAGCGTCGGCAATAGCGGTGCCACCGATTGGCTTCAGATCGGCGATGAAATTCGAAGCGCGCTTGCGATGTTCCGAATCGGCATCTACCAGCTTGCCGAAAAGCGGCTCCGCTTCGGTGGAAAACCGCACGATCTCGAAGCGATCTTCGTTGTTCAAATTCTCGACGCAGAATTCCAGCGCCTTCTTTGCCTGTTGCAATTTCGGGCCGGCCATCGAGCCCGAGGTATCGACAACAAAGACCACATCCTTTGGAGCGGGCTTGGTTTCCTTCGCAGTGGTCGGAGCGGCGAGGAGAAGGAAGTAACCATCTTCGCCCGCGGGCTTGTGCGTGATCAAACTCAGCCCGACATCACGTGCTTCCGAGTTGTAAACCAGCTGGAAATCGGTGTCTGGCTTTTCGTCTTTCGACTCATAACCAATCACCGCGCGATTGGCACCGTCCCGTTTGATTTCGACCTTGTGACTGGGTGAATAAATTGAAGCGAGTGGTTGCTCCGCCTTCACTTCCACTTTTACGCTCAGACTCTTGATCGGTTGCGCGGAAAATTTCTCCGTGCTCAGCGGATAGCTGTAGGTCACGGTGCCGGCGTCAGAGCGCAGCAATTCGGTGTAAGAAATTTTGATCGGCTTGCGGCTGCGCGGTTCGATCGGAAAAATGCGAACCTTAAAGAGGTCGCGTCCGGCGTATTCCAGCAGTGCCGGATCGCGCATCCTGCGTACGATATCCTCGTAAATTTGGCGCGCCTTGTCCGCGCGAAGTAATTCGGCGTCCACCATTTTTCCGCCGATCTCCATGCTGAACTTGTCGATATGCGCCCCTTTCGGCACCGGAAACATGTAGTTGCCTTCCAATCGTTGATCGTTCGGGTTGTAGAATTCCTGATCGATGGAGGTAATTGCTACTTGGCCGTCGATTTTGACCTCGACGTGGTGACTGGTCACTTCCAGCGGTGCAAAGGGGAAGTGCCCAGGCCTTACCAGGAATGGCTGTTCGATGACAATGAAACCATCTCCGCGCGCATTGGAAAGAGAGAGCATGCCGAGCAAACCGGCTGCGAGAATCAGGAGCGATCTTTTCATTTCCCTGTTAGTCGGAATCCCAGCGGAAATGCTCCCGCTTTTTTCTGAACCCGGAGAGAAACTGGCCAGTTCAGCTGCGGTGGGAATCGGCCGCGCCGACTAGTACCGCCGCAATCTTGTTTTCCTGGCGAAGACCTTTCACGAAGCGAACCCGACCCGCGCGTTCTTGGGGCCTCGATGGGCCCATTTTGTCATGTCGAGCGAATACGCCAGTCCGGCTCGGACCGAGACATCTCTTGCCATTCCTCTGCACAAAATTAGAGCTTCCTCGACTGCGCTCGGAATGACAAGAAGGGCTAACCCGAGATGAACGTCTCTCGTGCGGCGGCGGCTTCGCCGCTCTCTGTACCGAATGTCAGAAATTAGAATGCCGTCTGACCGATACGGCCCTACAATCATTGTGTTAAATTGGTAAGGCCAAACCAGAATGAGCGAACTTCAAACTGCCGTCTCTGATTCCCGCAAGGCCGATGCCGATTTGATTGCTCGTTGCCGTGGCGGCGAGGCGGATGCTTGGGATGCGCTGTTCGATAAATATTATCCAGTCGCGGCGCGTTTCGTTTTCCAATTGTCGGCCGATTTCAATCACGAAGACACGGAAGAGATTTGCCAGGAGACCTTTCTCGCGGTGGTGCGAAACCTGGCATCATTTCAAGGGAAGAGTTCTTTTCAGACGTGGTTACTGCGCGTGGCCGCAAACAAAGCGCTGGATTTTCGCGGAAAAAGTCGCGCCGAAAAACGCGGTGGCAGCATGGTTCATTTCTCGCTCGATGGCGCGCATGAAGAGGGCAAAATCGACCCGCGATCGCAATGTCCCGGACCGGATAGCGTGCTGGTAAACGCCGAAACTTCTCGTCTCATTCGGCAAAGCCTCGATCAGCTGGACGATCCCTGCCGGGAAATAATCGAATTACGTTACTATGGCGAGCTGAGTTACACCGAAATCGCCACCGAGTTGCGGTTGAATCCGAAAACGGTCAGCTCGCGCTTAAGCAAGTGTCTTGATCGGCTCTGCGTGATCGCGAAAAAAATCTTTCCGCCAGAACATTCATTTGCCGTCTAACTTATTGCATCATGCCGCCGGAACCGAAAAACCCAATTGAAGAGCTGCTGGAGGCCTCCGCCCGAGCGCGCCGGGCCGAGTTCGGGGCCGATCCGAAAATGCCGAATCCGATGCGGGCACAGCTGCATCATGAGATCGCACGTTTGGCTCGAAGCGACGAATGCCGGTCGCGCTGGCGCACATCTGGAATTTCATGGCCGCGGCTCATGACCGCCACGGCTTTGGCTCTGGTTCTCGTTAGCGCGTCGGCGATCTGGTGGTGGCGGGAACACCAATCGGCCGGAGATAAAACCATGAAGCTGGCCATGCAGCAGTCGATGGCTCCAGCAGACGAAGCCCTCGCACCCGAAAAAGTATTCGAGCAAGGCGCTGCGGCCGCGGGCCCTGCCACGCCAACCTTCGCGGACAACAACGCTGCCGCCTCGCGAGCCGCCGAAGAGGCGAAGGACGCTGACGCATTGATGAAGTCAGCCGGGACGACGACCACCCCTTCTCCGACAGGGCAGGTGACGGAAGGTCTTATGGCTGCCGGCGCGAAGGCCGACCAACCATTGCTAGCCGACAGATCCTTAGCCGCGAAAGAAGCTGCGAATTCTACCGCGCCCGCAAGCACTTCTCTGACAGAAAACCGGCAGACGACCAATTTCCGTCGGCAATATTCGCAGAACGCTGCCGACCATGCTTTTCGCAGCAAGCTTAAACAAACGCTCAACATTTTGAACGAGTTTCAGCTGGAACAAACCGATCACGAAATTCGGGTGGTTGACGCCGATGGCTCGACTTATTCGGGTAAGCTCGAACCATTGGCCCAGAACGATGCGCGCAGCATCTTCAACCAGAAACGAAATTATGCGGCACCATCATCGCGCCCGGTCACCAGTCTTGATGACAAAGCGCAGGCGGCCAATGCCGAGTTCTATTTCCGCGCCACCGGCTACAACAGCAGTTTGAAGAAGCGCCTGGTCTTCGAAGGCAACTACATCGCTTCGTCAGTGTCCGCGCAAAAGAAAGTAGCCAAAGCCGAAGCCGAGGAACGAAACGAACAAATTCCAGCTCGAATCACGGGCACCGCGAAAATTCGCGGTGAGTCGCCCCTTCAGATCGACGCCATTGCAGTGGCGAAGTGATTGGCGTTACCGACCGGTTTTCAATGTAGAGGAGATCCACTCAAGGAGCGGCGGTTTCCAAACCGCCGACTAAACAAAACGGCGGTCGGAGACCGCCGCTCCTTATTCTCAGCTAACGTTCAAATCCCAAGGGCCACGCCGGGATCACGCGCGAATTGAAACCCGCTAAGCATCTCGTGAAATTTTTTGCCGAGGGCCAACACCTGGAAATTTCGGCCCAGCATTTCCGGATGCAGCAAGGTTTGGAGGGCGCGTTTTTCAGAAACGTCAAAGTCCGTGTCTGGAAAAAATTTCGAAATAATCCCCGTAAGAAAATGATGTTGGTCGGTAAAACTAATTGACCTTGCCCCCGATGATTGCGCTGCTTCGGCCAGACTGGTCCACTCGACATGAGCGGAGATATCGGCCAACCCGATCTGCTGGAACGGCGACGATAGCTTTTTTTGTTTCGCGCGGACCTGGAGAGATCCCTGGCTGCGGCGAAGCGAGTAGAACTCCTTCCGGGGAAAACCGTAGTCGATTGTGAGAATGAGTCCGCGCGAAAGTTTGGTGGCGATCTCGCTCATTAGTTTCGGCGCGGCCAAATTCACTTCCGTTTCAAAGCCAGCCGGGAAAAGTCCAAGATGATAGAGTAGCAGGTCACGGTCACTAACCTTCGCCGTTACAAAGGTGAACGGCGTGCTATGGCAGCGGAGTTCAACTCCGCTGGGCGCACAGGCTGAAAGCCTGTGTTCCGAGACGAATTTTTCGTTCCAAACCGTGGCACCGTTCGCAACGCCGCCGGAAACGATGAGATGCACCGGCAATGAATCGAATAGTTCGTTGGAAAAATGAATTCCAACGAAGGGCGCGATTTCGTCAATCGACGCGACCCAGGAAGTTTTTTCGGCGAACTCGTGCAGATTTTTTTGCTGTCGCTCCCGCCAGATCGGAAACGGCTCGACGATGCAATAGGAAGTTGCGGCAAAACAATCGCCGGCTGATTGCCGCAGCGCACTCAGCGCATCGGCCGCAAATAGACCGTCGTGGGCACCCTGTTCCACGATTTCGAAATCGCCCGGCCGTCCAAGCTTCTCCCAAATTTCCACGAACTGGGCCGCGAGAAGTTTTCCGAAGAGCGGTCCCACACTCACGTTAGTAAAAAAATCGCCGCGCCGGCCAATGCGAGCGCGTCCGCTGGCATAATACCCGTACTTCGGGTGATAGAGCGTCAGCTCCATAAAGCGCGCGAAGGAGATCGGGCCGTTCGCGCCAATCTCAGCACGGATAATCTGGATTAGTTCGGAGTTTGCCACGGTTCTTTGGCCTTTGGATTTTCGGGCGAATTGCGCCTAAGCTTTCCCTCCAAGTCTATTTCTCTTTTTTACGTCCCCGCATGCCTGTTTCGTTTTTGATGCCAACTCTTCCACACCGCTACCGGCGGCCCTGGTACGCCCGGCCCCAATTTTACCTGCCCGCGCTGATTGTGCTGCTCGTAATAATTTTCGGCGCCATCTATTTCGGAATTGTCTCGTCGGAATTGAAGGCGGAAGCCGCGACCTACGATCTGAGCAAGCTAGAACAGATGGAATCGGCCAGTGTGATTCTGGATCGAAACGGAAAAATTTTTGGCCAAATCTATGTCGAAAACCGCGAGACCATCCCCTATGATCAATTGCCGCGCGACCTGGTGAACGCCGTGGTCGCAATGGAAGACACCAAATTTTATCAGCACAGCGGCTACGATCTCTTTGGCATCGTGCGCGCGGCTCTGGCAAATTTTCTCGCCGGCCACGTCCGCCAGGGCGCTAGCACAATCACCCAGCAACTGGCGCGCAACAGTTTCGCTCTCAAAGAGAGAACGTATCGGCGAAAACTTCTTGAAATCTTCGTCGCTGAACGAATCGAGCAGCATTTCGACAAACAA
The DNA here is from genome assembly GCA_003220155.1 of Verrucomicrobiota bacterium. Classification (GTDB taxonomy): domain Bacteria; phylum Verrucomicrobiota; class Verrucomicrobiia; order Chthoniobacterales; family UBA10450; genus AV69. The sequence goes on along the minus strand of QHRO01000251.1, from coordinate 2,599 downwards.
AAAATCATGGAGCTGTATCTGAACCGAATCTACTTCGGCGGCGGACTCTACGGGGCCGAAGCAGCCGCGCGCGGTTATTTCGATAAACCGGCGCGCGAGATGTCGCTGGTGGAATGCGCGACTCTGGCCGGCATCATCAGAAGTCCGAATCGGCTTTCGCCCTGGGCGGACCGGGCGGCGGCGCGTGAATCGCGCAACGTCGTCCTGGGCCGGATGCGCGATCTCGATTTCGTCGATCGCCAGCGTTGCGCCGCCGCGCAATCGGAAGACGTCCTTATCGGTAACCGGCAGAATGCTCAGGGACAAACATACGCCGTCGATTACATCCGCCAGAAGGTGATCGAGGCGGTGGGATGGGACCGCGCGATGAACGAAGGTTTTCGCATTTACACCACAATCGATTCCGATTTGCAAAAAGCGGCCGAGGACTCGTTGCGGTCACACCTCGATCGTGCGGAAAAGCATCCTGACTATGGGCATCCGACCTATGCGGAATACACCGCGACGTTCCGCAAGGCGCGCCCAGGAAGCAGCCCGCCAGCGGTCCCCGACTATTTGCAGGGCGCGGTGATCGTGCTGGATAACGCGACCGGCGGCATGCTTGCGCTGGTGGGCGGCCGCGATTTCGAGCATAACCAATACGATCGCGCGTTGCAGGCCCGGCGTCCGGCTGGGACGGCGATGACACCGTTTGTTTTCGCAGCCGCCTTTGAGAATGGAATTTTCCCTGGCTCGGTGGTGGAGGATTCCGCGCTCGATAATCGCGCGGTCATGATCGGCGGGACGACTGGAATTCTCGGTGAATGGGGACCTGAGAGTGCGGAGAACCGCTACGAGGGGCCAATCACCGCACGCGAGGCACTCTCGAAATCGAAAAATGGTGCGACCGTGCGCCTCGGGATGAACCCCGGAGTCGACAATGTGATCCAGCTTTGTCGTAACGCCGGAATGAAATCGCCGCTGCGCCCTTATCCGGCGACATTTCTTGGGAGCAGTGAAGTTACTTTGGCGGAACTGGCACTGGCCTACACCATTTTCCCGAACGGCGGTTGGCGACCGAAACTGCCGCATGTTCTGGAACGGATCGAAGAAAAGGACGGGACGGTTTGGCACGCGCAACACGATTACGGCAAGCAGAACGTAATTAAACCTGAGATCGCCTACGAAGTGCACTCGTGTCTGGTTGACGCGCTCGACAAAGGGACCGGTAATGCCGCGCGCCCGAACTTCGGTTTGAAGAAAATGGAAGCAGCCGGAAAAACCGGGACCGCTTACGATTTTACCGACGTGCTTTTCGCAGGATACGATAGCGCGATCACCTGTGCAGTCTGGGCTGGGTTCGACAAGCCGCAGAGAATTTTTCGCGGCGCCTTCGGGCACGACATCGCATTGCCGGTATGGGTCGATGTAATGAACGCCTCGACCGAGCATTATCCGCCGAAGGAGATTTCGCAGCCGCGTGGTCTGGAGCGAGTGAGCATTTGCGCGAAATCCGGTTTGCTTGCGACCGACAAATGCGTTGAAAAAATCAAAACGAGTGAGGGCGAGACCGAAGAGAAAACAACCTATCTCGAGCTCGCGACGTCCGACCAAAAACCAACCGAGCCATGCAATGTTCACGGAGAACTGCACGCTTCGCTCACGCGCGATCTGCCGCCGTCGGAATTTCCGCGGGCGGCCCTCGCGGTTGACACCAACGCGGTGACGCCGATCACGCCGAAAGGGCCGACGCTCCTGGCCACGCGCGACCCATATAATTCCGTGCACGCGACGGTTTATCCGAAACCCGCGTCTTCGCCCTCGCCCGAAGCCGAAAAAGCGGTGACGTCAGAAGAAATGCCCGATCCAACAAAACCGGTTTTGAAAGCGATACCGGTGCAACCCGCGGAAGGGGAAGCGAGCGCGCCGAGTCCTGCACCGTTACCGACAGACACGGTAACAAAGGTGATGAAGCCATCCGGCTCCCCCGTCGAAGTCCGCCGCGCCATTCCGATAGCGCGACCAACCCCACAAGCTTCTGAGCCGGAAGTCCGCCGGGCAAAGCCGGTAGACGAAGACGAAAGCAATTAGAATGGCGTCAGAGGACGCGGAAAATTTTCGGCTGGCGGTGTTGAATCCGGGCGGTCGCGATCACGAGCAATATTTTGCTGAGAACCGGAGCGCGACGGCCAACGAGCATGCGCCGGTGAATTTTCATGCCCATGCGGCGTGCACGCACGGTGCAGTTTTTCGTGAGACGAAACGCGCGATCGCGACTGAATGGCCGGTCCTGCTGCTCTTGCGCGGCGATTTTCGCGCAAGCGAACGCGCGCTCGCGGAATTGAAGAAATTGAAACGCAAAACTGTGGTGGCGTTGAAAGAAACCGGCGCACATCAAATTGCACAACAACTGAGCGATCCGGCGCGATTCGCTCGCTTCCTCAAGATCCTGCGCGAAGCGAATGGTGGCATCGCCAGCACACCGGAAGCTGCCGACTTCTTTCGCTTATTTCGCGATAACGGAATCGAGTTTGTCCCAACGCCCTATCCCGTCGAGGACGAGAACTGGAATTGGGCAATGGAAAATCGTTCGGGAATTTTTGTTGGAACACGTGAGTTC
>QHRO01000167.1 GCA_003220155.1 Verrucomicrobiota bacterium | reverse complement strand
TTGTAAGCGCAGCAGGCAGCCCAGTTTCGTTTAAAATAACGGGATGCGGAAAGGTTTGCGCGACGGCGTTAGCAACCGGATAATGCCGTAAACCATTAACCATTTGGAGAAAAGATCATGGCAGAAGAAAAATCGAATGAAAGTAGCGCGCCCAGCAGCGCGCAAAACAAACTGGAGAGCAGTAAAACTCATGCGCGCCGCGCAGCCGAAGACTTGAAATCAGCCGCGACGACGATGGCGGAGGATTATCGCGATAAGGCTACTCAGGCTTGGGACGACGCGAAAGTGCGCGTCCGCACCTTGCAGGAGGATGGGGAAGATTACGTGCGCGAAAATCCCATGAAGGCGGTCGTGACCGCGCTGGGGATCGGATTTGTTTTGGGCCTGATCTTCCGGCGCTAAGCCGTGCCTCATGGCTCGCGCGAGCGCGAGAGTGCGCAATCCGGCGGGACACGCCGGATTGATCGACAATGCGATTGGGTTAGTCAGCGCATTGTTTGCCTATGTTGAGACTCGGGCTGCGCTGCTCGCGGTCGAGTCGAAGGCGCTGCTGCTGCAATTAGCGGCAGTCATCGCCTTCGCTCTGGGCGCGCTCATCGCCGTCGTATTCGGATATATCTTTGTCCTGGCCAGCTTGATCGCCAGCATTGCCCACCGAAGTGGAATTTCGTGGACTTGGATCGCGTTCGGCGCCGGACTGCTGCATATCGCCCTGGCCGTCGTTTGTGTATTGCTGGCGAAAGCAAAACTGACCGGCCGGCTTTATCCGGAAACGCGGGCGGAATTGAAGAGAGACCAACAATGGCTGAGATCCCTCGGAAAGACCGGGCCGCAATAAAGAGCGATATCGCGCTGTCGCGGGATCGGATGGCTCGGGAGTTAAGTGGGCTGCGCTACGAACTGGATATTCCGCGTAAGCTCAAGAATTCATTTCGCGATCAAACCGCGATCTGGATCGGAGCGCTGGCGGTGGTGGGATTGCTGATCTCGATCGGGCCGGCGCGAAAGAAGAAGGTCTACATTCGCGGGAAAGACAACTCCAAGGAAAACGGCAAAGGCTTGTTGGAGGCAGGAGCGCTGGTTGGCGTCTTGAAATTTGCTGCGACTTTGCTTCGGCCGGTCTTAGTGAAATTTGTGACCAGCAGGATTACTGGTTATTCGAGATCAAGGTCGCAGGCAACGCGCTGATTTCTCAGTCGTATCCCTCGGGACAACGGTTTACTGGAGGGCGGAGCTCTGCGACGCCACTTATCTTGACGGACTCGCAGAGCTCGCCCCTCCATTTACTGCGTCAGCCGCCGAATGGGACGGCGTTTCGCAGAAACGCCCTGCAACCGCGCGATGATGAATACGAATATGAGCGCGGGCGTTCGCCGCCTTTTCGGTTTACCTCGTTGCACTGCGGATGGCATGATCATTGCGTGCGATGAGTGCTCAATTGCTACGCCACATTGACGAATACCTTGCCATCGGCCAGGAGGCCGGTGCGTCAGATGTCCATCTTGGAGTGAATGCTCCGCCGATCTGGCGTCTGCATGGCACGTTGCGGCCGATCTGGCCGGACGCACCGCGGCTCAAGCCGGAACAGACACAAAAGTTGGCCGACTCGTTTCTGACCGATGCGCAGCGCACGCTGGTGAATGAACGCGGCGATGCCGACTTTGCCTATGCCAACGAAAAAGGAAGATATCGCGCCAGTGTCGTCCGCCAGCGTCTTGGCACTGATATTGTTTTCCGAATCATCAATACACGCGTTCGCACCATGGACGAGCTCGGTTTGCCCGAGCACCTGAAATTGCTGACTCGTTATCATAACGGCCTGATCCTCGTTACCGGATCGGTTGGAAGTGGAAAATCGACAACCTTGGCCGCCTTGGTTGAGCAGATCAACGTCGAGCGACGGGAACACATCATTACGCTGGAAGATCCGATTGAATACGTCTTCGCGCCGAAGGGCTGTCACATCACGCAACGCGAAGTCCATACCCATACACGCTCCTTCGGCATGGCGTTGCGCGGCGCGCTGCGTGAGGATCCCGACGTGATCATGGTTGGCGAGATGCGAGATCTGGAAACGATTTCGCTTGCCATCACTGCTTCAGAGACGGGCCACCTTGTGCTGGGAACATTGCATACCGGCACCGCCGCGCGCACGCTGGATCGTGTGCTTGATGTTTTTCCAGTCGATCAACAAGGGCAAATCCGCATCATGATCAGCGAATCGTTGCGCGGTGTGATCAGCCAGCAGTTGATTCCGCGCGCCGATGGCACCGGCCGGCTCCTCGCAATTGAGACCCTCACCAATACGCCCGCCGTCTCCCACGTCATTCGCGAGGCCAGAACATTCATGTTGCCGGGAATTATCCAAACTGGGCGCAAACAGGGCATGCAATTGATGGATGACGCTTTGATCGACTTGCACACACGAGGCTTAATCAGTGCCGAAGAGACGCTTGCGCGCGCCGATCAAAAACAAATCGTCCGGCAGCATCTAAAACAGAACCGCGGGTAACGCAGATAAACACGGATGAAGACGGAGATAATTCACGAAGAATTAAGTGGAGCGATCATCGGGGCGGCGATGGATGTGCTGAATGAGTTGAAGCCGGGACTCGATGAGAAACTCTATGAACGCGCACTAGTCATCGAGTTGCGACGGAGAGGCCACACCGTTGATGCTCAACGTTCATATCCGGTCTTCTATAACAGCGAACTGATCGGGCATTTGTTACCTGATTTGATCGTCGATGACACTGTCATTGTTGATCCGAAAGTGGTGTCGGCTTTTAATGAAGCGCATACCGCCCAAATGATCGGATACCTTGCGATCAGTCAACTGGACCTGGCCCTATTGCTGAATTTCAAAAGTGTCCGGTTGGAGTGGAAACGCATCGTACGGCAAAACAGACTGGAATCTGATCCTCCTGATCTCCATGCCGAGAAATTCTTATCCGCGACATCCGCGTAATCCGCGGTTCTGACATGGAGTACCTGCAAATCCACCGCGGATAACGCGGATAACACGGATGAAGACGGAAATAATCCAAGAAGAATTAAGCGGAGAGATTATTGGCGCTGCGATGGAGGTGTTAAATGAACTAAAGCCGGGCTTGGACGAAAAACTTTATGAACGTGCGATAGTAATCGAATTACGACGTCGCGGGCGCCTCATTGAAGCGCAGCGTTCCTTCCCGGTTTTCTATCGAACCGAATTAATCGGAGATCTCATTCCTGATCTGATCGTCGACAAGAAGGTCATCGTCGATGCAAAAGTTGTCTCCTGCTTTAACGATAGCCACGTAGCACAAATGATCGGTTATCTTAGCATTACCGGACTTGAATTGGGACTCCTTTTGAATTTCCAAAGTGCGCAACTGGATTGGAAACGGGTTGTACGGCAGAGCAAAACCGGAGCGGATGTTCCTGATCTTCATGCTTAGAAATTCTTATCCGCGACATCCGCGTAATCCGCGGTTCTGACATGGAGTACCTGCAAACCAACCGCGGATGACACAGATGACAGAGATAAAGAAGGAGATAATCCAACTAAGTGGACAGATTATCGGTGCAGCGATTGAGGTGCTGAATGAATTGAAGCTGGAATACCTACAATGGAAGCGGGCGGTGCGACAGATCAAGACAGGACCGGATGTTCTTGACGTCGTGCCGAGAAATTCTTATCCGCGACATCCGCGTAATCCGCGGTTCTGACATGGCCTATTTAGATCAGTTTCTTCAGGCGATCGTAGCGGAAGGTGCTTCGGATTTGCACATCGGCGAAGGTCAGCCGCCCAAGATGCGCCGGCACGGTGACGTCATGCCGATGCGCCCTGAGCCGGTTTTGCGCGATGAAGCAGTGCTGATGTTGAGTGAAATCGCCGGTCCGGCGAACTGGAAAATTTTTGAAGAACGCGGTGATCTCGATTTCGCCTACGAGATGGATAAAGCGTCGCGGTTTCGCTGCAATTTCCTGAAACAATCGAACGGGTACGGCGCCGTCTTTCGCTTAATTCCGACCAAGATCGCTTCGCTGGAGGACCTCGGAATCCCGGTGGTGGCGAAGGAGTTTGGCAATTTGCGCGGCGGACTCGTGCTCGTGACCGGGCCAACCGGCTCCGGAAAATCGACGACGCTGGCAGCCCTAATTGATTACATCAACATCAACTTCGCGCGACACATCGTGACGGTCGAAGAGCCGATTGAGTTTGTTCATAACAATAAACGGAGCATCATCACCCAACGTGAAGTGCCCGCCGATACCCGCTCGTTTCCGGAAGCGGTGCGCGCGGCGTTGCGCGAAGATGCCGATGTCGTGCTCGTAGGCGAGATGCGCGACCTCGAAACAATTTCGCTGGCGCTAACCGCGGCGGAGACGGGCCTGCTCGTGTTCGGAACACTGCATACCAACAACGCGCGCAAGAGCGTCGATCGCATGGTCGATGTTTTTCCCGCGAGTCGTCAGCCGCAAGTGCGGACAATGCTATCCAATTCCCTGCGGGGGGTGCTGGCGCAATTGCTGTTGAAAAGGGCGGACCGTTCGGGACGTATCGCGGTTAACGAGATACTCATCGCGAACGCAGCGGTCGCTGCGATTATTCGCGAAGGCGCAACCCAAAAACTGCAGGACGTAATCGTTTCTGGTCGCGCCCAGGGAATGCAGTTCATGGACGACGCCATCTTTGCGCTTTTGCAGAAGGGCATTGTTTCGCCGCACGAAGCGTTCATGAAGGCGATCGATAAGAATCGCTTCAAAGAATACCTGCCCGCGGCAGAAGCTGCTTTGGGAAATGCTGCCGGCTCAGTGCCCGATGACGAGCAAAAGTTGCCGGGCAATTTTGTAAAACAACAACGCCGCGCCTGAAGCCAGAGCGCGAATCCGTCCGGCAATCCTCAGGGAACAAAAGTAACAGTTTTGTTACCAAAGATTCCCCTTAACTCACCGCCGATTCGTCCACTTTGGGCGATACTACCGGCAGAAAAAGACAAATCTCAACCAACAGAGGAAATTTTTATGAGAGCAATTCGCATCCTGATTACAAACGTGCTGCTCGTTTTGGCAGCTTCGTCGTTTAGCGTTTCGACGGCGCGCGCCGATACCTACAGCTGGACCAACCTTCAGTCCGACATCGCCGGCGTCGCCACACATGTCGACCCAAATCTGGTTAACCCCTGGGGCATGGCCGTCTCTCCCAACGGCACGATCTGGGTGAGTGATAACGGGACCGGTGTTTCTACCCTCTATCATCAGGATGGCACCGCTGTTCCCCTAGTTGTCACGATTCCAACCGCGGCGCGCAACAAAGAAGGCGGGAATCCGACCGGGATCGTATTCAATAGCACTCCTTTTTTTAAGGTGTCGCTCAATGGCAATTCCCTACCGGGCATATTCATCTTTGTCAGCGAAGACGGTTCCATTTCTGGTTGGAACCCCAATCTTGATCGAACCCACGCGATCATCGCGGTGGACAACGGGACGAACAAGGGCAGCAAACGGGCGATTTACAAAGGCGCGACTTTGGGCGTGGCCAATGGTCATAATTTTCTTTACGTGACGAACTTTCACACTGCCCGAGTCGAGACCTACGACGAAAATTTTCAACAGGTGAACCCCACCGGTTTTGTTGATAGTACTCTTCCCGCCGGCTACGCTCCCTTTGGCATTCGCAATATCAACGGTCAGATCTTCGTGACCTATGCCCTACAGGATGCCAAGAAAGAAGACGATGTAGCCGGGCCGGGCAACGGTTTTGTCAACGTCTTCGATACCAGCGGCAACTTCATCCACCGTCTGGTTTCGAAGGGCCATCTCAACGCCCCCTGGGGACTTGCTTTGGAAGAAGAGGACGAGCTATGGATCGGAAATTTTGGCGACGGAATAATCAATAATTACAATCCAACGACCGGCGCCTTCCTTGGGACGATCAACAGAGCCGATGGCACTCCCCTCCAATTTGATGGGTTATGGGATATGCTGGTCCTCGGCGACGGAGTCTATTTCACGGCCGGAATCGCCGATGAAGAGCACGGACTCTTCGGCCTAATCACCGAAGACGAGTAACTTCTCTCGAAATCCCAAAACCCAAACTCCAAATCCCAGGGAAACTCCAAAGCTCAAAAGAGCAAAATTGACTTAACCGCGGATTAGGCAGATGCGCTGCGGCTCGACAGAGTCTCGCCCTACCAATGCGTCCTCGCGAAACTCGCTGGTAGGGCGACGCTCTGCGGAGGCGATTTGGGCCAAGTTTGGGATCGCTGGGGACTTGGTCTACTAATATAGCCTCAGCACCCGATCATTGGGACTTCGTCATTCTTTCGTCATTCAACGCCAGTCCGGCTCGGACCATTCGTGCTTCGTCATTCCATCGGCGGAGTGCATGCACCGCTCAAAGT
>QHRO01000343.1 GCA_003220155.1 Verrucomicrobiota bacterium | reverse complement strand
ACAAGAGAAGTCCGAGAAAGCCGACCAGAATCCCGAGAACAGGACTGAGAACAGCGAACCAGAATGGGATGTCCCAGCCTGCGCTGGTGACGGCATCAGGTTTTGTCTTGGTCATACTCCTGGTCTCCTTGTTAGTTACTTGCCAATCGTGGCAATCCCAGAGCGCGCAGCGTGTCCGCATTAAGATTCCCAGTCATCCGCAACCCATGGTCACTCTGATAACGCACGACAGCGCGACGGGTTTCCGCGCCGAAGATGCCGTCGATTTCTCCCCGGTAATAACCTTGCCGCGCTAACTGCTCCTGGACGGGCGCAACCGTGGAATCCGCATATTGCTCCGATGAGGGGTAGGCGTCCTGGCCGTAGTAATTGACACCGCTGTCTTCATACACGCCGGGATCGTAGCCATAGGAATAGTAGTCGGATGCGTAGTAGCCGTAGCTGTACGGATACCAATAATCGTAAGGATAGAATCCCGTGTCATAGATGAACCAGAAGCCGTTGACGAATTGGCAACGATGCCCGTGCCACCAATGATCATGGCGCCGGTCCCAATCGCGATGCCAATCGGCTGAGCGTCGCGCAAAGACATGCTCCCGTCCGACGTTGGAGCCGCGGTTTTCGAAGCGATTCCTGGAATCATTTCCGTTTCGTGTGAGACGGGTTTCTCGACCATTAACTGTTCGAGGTCCCTCGAAGCGACGGGTCGCCGTTCCAGTTGGAAACTGGCGACTAAACGTGCGATCAGAATCAGCAAAACGCTGTTGACGAAATGCCGTCGGCGCTTGGTACGATGAGAAGCGCGTTACGGGTGCGATGTAGCGTCTGCCGCCAAAATTACCGCGTAGAGCGGAGTGGAATTCTGGAGCCGCAGCGTGTGCTGGAGCTGGACGCGCGGCCATGGCAAAGCCTGCGCCCCCTCCACCTTCGTGATGACCGCCCGCTTTCGCTTGGGCAATCATGGCCGCGCTCGCGAGGAGCGCGACCCAGTAGAATTTAGTTTTCATGATTTTGATTTCCTTTGTGTTGTTGTTTTGAATTCATTGTCTTCGCTTAACGAAGGCCACCCGCGGCACGAAGCGTTTCGCCGGTAATCCACGCGGAGTCGGACGAAGCGAGAAAGACCGCAACAGGAGCAATGTCCTCGGGTTGGCCGATGCGACCGAGCGGCGTCTGTGCTTCAATGCTCTTGCGAAGATCGCCTTGGTCGAAGCCGGCTGCGCGCACTCCTTCCGTTTCTACCATGCCGGGATTGATGGCGTTGACGCGGATTTTGCGCGGACCGAGCTCCTTGGCCAGCGTTCTGGTGATGGCGTCGACTGCACCCTTTGTCCCGGTGTAAACCGACGAACTCGGCGGCGTCAATGACGTGACGGCCGAGCTAATGTTTATAATGTTGCCGCCAGTGGAGTCGAAATGCTTGACCGCTTCCTGCGTGGCGAGGAGCAGGCCGAGGACATTCACGTTAAAGTGTTTGTGGAATTGCTCCTCGGTGATCTCTTCAAGTGGCGACCAGTCGTAAACTCCAGCGTTGTTGACCAGGATGTCGATCTTGCCGAACGCCTTCTTCGCTGCGGAAAAGAGTCGTTCGGTTTCCGCCTTCTTGCCGACGTTCGCCTGCACGGCAATCGCTTTGCCGCCGCGCTTTGCAATTTCGTCAACGACGCGATCGGCGCCTTCTTTTGAGGAGGCGTAATTGACGACGACGGCTGCGCCTTCAGCCGCGAATTGTTTTGCGATGTCGGCGCCGATTCCTTTCGACGCACCGGTTACGACTGCGATTTTTCCTGCAAGTTTTCCATTTTTCATTGTGTGCCTTTCATTTGGTTGTCTCAAAGTGGTACTGTATTGTTTAGCAACTCGCATAAGCCGGAATGAGCTGATGGTTTTGGTCTTCCGAGAAGCGGGCCGGGGCCGGCACTCGGTCGCCTCTGATGTCTGCCGGTCGCAACCCGAGCTGGGTGATGTGCTCTTCCACCAGATCGGGCAGAAACAAATGCGGGAAAGCTAATTCCCACGCCTTTGCTTCTTCCTCGTCGAGGACGATTCGAACGAGGTCTCCCAAGTCTGGGTAGGCTCGCTCGTACTCTTGCTGCAACCGGTTTTTTAACTTTGAAACCGCATTACTTAGGATCTGGGGGAAAACTGCTGCCGGGTCAGGGTGTTGGTCAGTTTTCATGGGTTTATTGTTGGGTTTTTCAGGTTCGTTATATTTGACTGGTCGTCTATACATTTGGCAAAAAAAGAGATGCTTATGATAATGCCGTAACGGCTGGCTTGGCGCCCAGCACATCCATCGCGATTTCTTTAAAGTTCCGGAGCAGTTCGAGATCGTTTTGAATGCGGGCCTGGGCGAGCGTGCCGTGGTAACAAGCAAAGAGCGTCTTCGCTTTCGCTTGGGGGTCTGGTGCCTCAATCAAGCCTTGCGCGTGAGCGTCCTGAATCGCCGACTCAAAATACTTTATCTTCCGATCAAAAATGCGGTCAACGGTATCGCGCACGACTTTGTCCTGCGTGCTCACCTCGCTCCCAATACTTAAGAGAGGGCATCCGAGGATGGACCCGCACTCTCGTTGAAGTTCGGCCAGGCGGTCGCGGACATGATCGAAGTAGCGATCGAACCGCTCGAGAGGGGGGATCGTGGGCGAAAAAAGGGCGTCCATGTTCGCCTTGTTTTTATTCCACTCCGCTTCCAGTGCAGCTGCCGTGAGCTCGGACTTTGATTTGAAGAAATAATAAAAGCTTCCCTTTTTTGCACCGGCCCGCTTCTCGGAAGACCAAAACCATCAGCTCATTCCGGCTTATGCGAGTTGCTAAACAATACAGTACCACTTTGAGACAACCAATTGAAAGGCACACAATGAAAAATGGAAAACTTGCGGGAAAAATCGCAGTCGTAACCGGTGCGTCGAAAGGAATCGGCGCCGACATCGCAAAACAATTCGCGGCTGAAGGCGCAGCCGTCGTCGTCAATTACGCCTCCTCAAAAGAAGGCGCCGATCGCGTCGTTGACGAAATTACAAAGCGCGGCGGCAAAGCGGTTGCCGTGCAGGCGAACGTCGGCAAGAAGGCGGAAACCGAACGACTCTTTTCCGCAGCGAAGAAGGCGTTCGGCAAGATCGACATCCTGGTCAACAACGCTGGAGTTTACG
>QHRO01000346.1 GCA_003220155.1 Verrucomicrobiota bacterium | reverse complement strand
TGGCATTCCCCCGTAATGCGTCCCGAGCACCGGCCAGAGCAGAATGGCGTTGACCACTAACGGCAGCGCTACGAAAACGAGAAAGGTCCAGCGATACCCAAAGTGCTGCTGCCGTTTGCGACGGACTATCCCGTAAACCATGCCACCAATCGCGCCGACCAGAATTTGTCCGAGCATGGAGGAGCCGACGCCGAGCTGTTTCAAATGATTGTAGCCGCCCACCCGGCCCATGATCCAAAAGAACGGTTTCGGCGAAATGAAAACACTGAGGCGATCGCCCAGAATCACCAAGGGAGTCGCGATTTGAAAGACCCATGCCAGCAGAAGCATGGCAAAGCTCATCGCAATTCCGGCAACGAGCCCCGCCAAGAGACCACTAAACCCTGCTCTGGATCGGCTCGTCATTACTTGCGACTATGAGTTGTAGAGGCGCTTGTGCCAAGCGCATGCTTTATACTTCTGACGTCGCACGGTGGTCCTGAACCGGAACACAGACTACAAGCCTAGGTTCCGGACGACACGATTTTCAAAAACGTCGCCAAAATCCGAAAACTCGCAACGATTGTGCCACGCAGTGTCCCGGAAACTTTCGAGACCCCGCCTTTGCGACATCGATGGTCAACCGCCTTTTCGAGAATGCGCAAACCGGTCCTGGCCGCTTTCATCTGCATTTCCAGATTCCACCCGTAGGTTTCTTCGCGCATTCCAAGCGTCTGAAATGAATCGCGCCGGATAGCGCGGAACGGCGACATGTCGGTGTAACGAACGCCGTAAAACGCGCGGATCAAAAGGCCCGCGAGATGACCGGCAAAAACCTGCTGCGCATTCATGCTGCCGGGCTCGCGTTTCCCGCGGGTGCG
>QHRO01000347.1 GCA_003220155.1 Verrucomicrobiota bacterium | reverse complement strand
GACTGCGCGTCTCGGTTTCGCGTTCCTTGCCGAAATCGATGAGTTTGCCATCGATCCCATAGCGCGAGGCGCGCCAGCGATTTTCATCGAGTAAACGGCGCCGGTAAATCCGGAAAGTGACATTTTGCCGGAGCAACTTGTGTAGTTTCGAAATCAACGCCTGAATAAGCGCCGCGATGGCGAGAGTATCATCCACCCGCGATTGTGCGTCGCACACCCGAACTTCAAGAGTGTCGAAAAAAGGATGGAGCCGGATATCCCACCAAATTTTCTTGGCGTTATCGATGCAACCCGTCTTCACGAGCAGGTTGCAGTAGTCAGTGTACTCAGAAAGCGATTCGAAGGAATCGGGAATACCAGTGCGCGGAAATCGTTCGAATACTTTCAGCCGATAACCTTTCAATCCGGTGTCGTGTCCCACCCAGAATGGCGAGTTAGCCGACAGCGCGTAAATGTGCGGCAGGAAATAGCGCGCCTGATTCATGACATGGATGGCAGTTTCGCGATCCGGAATTCCCACATGCACATGCAACCCGAAGATGAGATTAGCCCGGGCCAGCAGTTGCATGTCGCGAACAATTTCCTGATAACGCTCGCCCTGAGTGATGAGTTGGTCGCGCCAATGTGAAAAAGGATGCGTGCCAACCGACGCAATCTTGAGTTTGCTGCGCGCGGCCAACGCGGCCAGACGACTGCGCAGCTCGGTCACATGCATCCGGGCCTCGTCGATGTCGCGGCAAATTTCCGTGCCCAGCTCGACCACAGACTGATGCATCTCCGGCTTTATTTGCTCTTTAAGGGTAACTTTGCCGTCTTCGAGAATTTCGTGAATATGCGAGCGCAACTCCCTGGAATCAGGATCGACGATGGCAAATTCCTCCTCGATACCGAGGGTGAACGTGTGATCTTTGGCGCTCATTCGATGTGGAGGCAACAGTCTCCTAATAAACACGCGCTGTCACTCCGAGCGAATTGTAGCCGCGGTCGCTGTGCGCGGGCCGGCATCACTGATGCCGGCTACAACGTTTTAAGCAAAAATGTGCACGATCACCTTGTGAAAACCGGTGATCCCGGAAGTGAACGCACGACCTTCTTCGAATTCCTGCACTTTGCCCTCGCCATCGGTCGCACGCACCACCAGTGTGTAATCGTCGACACCGTCGGGCTCCCAATTAAAACTCCAGAGCGCCCAGGTTAATTTTGTGCCGGGATAATCGACCTTCGCCTCATCCCAGCTCTCCCCGTCGTCCGAACTGAATTCCACCCGGGAAATTCCACGATCGCCGCCGAAAGCGACGCCTTTGACCAGGACGCCCTTCGCCGCATCAGCGATCTTAATCCACGACTCGTTATAAGGAATGTCGATACGAGACCGCGTCGGAACAATGAAATTGGGACCCCAGCCTTGTGTCTCGTAAAAACCCTTCGCATCCGCCTTTGTTACTTCGATGCGAGTGAGCCATTTCACATGTTTCTCACCAAAATAACCAGGCACGATGGCCCGCGCGGGAAACCCATGTCGATCCGGCAGCTCCG
>QHRO01000166.1 GCA_003220155.1 Verrucomicrobiota bacterium | reverse complement strand
CGCGTTGTTCACCTGTTTGATCGGAAGATCGTTCAGCGTTTGCAAAAGTTCCGGGCTCGAGTTCAACCGCACGTTGTATTCGCGGTCGCCGATTTTTTGTGTCCCGGCTGGGAGGATGACGTTTTGGGCATTGAGCGCGGTGCTCACATCCGCGGGCGAAAGTCCTTTGCCGAAAAGTTTTTGCGGATCGATATCGACCATGACCTGGCGCGACTTGCCACCGTATGGGAGCGGGACTTGTGCGCCTTGCACGGTTGCGAGCTGGGTGCGGATGAAATTTAAACCAAGATCGTAGAGCTGCTGTTCAGAAAGCGTTTTGCTGGTTAGGCCGAGTTGCAGGATTGGCACATTCGAGGCGCTGTATTGCAAGATGAGCGGCGGCGTCGTGCCGGGTGGCAGGATGCGCAGGAGCGTCTGCGTGATCGAGGTGATCTGGGCAACTCCGGCCTCAACTTTGGCGCCTTCGTGGAAGAAAACCTTAATGACCGAGACACCGTTGTAACTTTGGGACTCGATATGCTCGATGTCGTTCACGGTCGTGGTCATGGCGCGCTCGGTCACGGTGACAAAGCGCTTCTCCATTTCCTCGGGCGCGACGCCCGGAAAACTCCAGATCACGCTCACCACCGGGATGTCGATCTTGGGAAAAATGTCCGTAGCCATGCGGGTGATTGTGACGATGCCCATGAGCACGATCAGAATGGCCATCACCGTGAAGGTGTAGGGCCGTCTTAGCGCTAAACGAACGATCCACATGACTGCTGAAAGCTAACTCTCGAGCTACCGCAGCCGCTACTGCGCATGCGTGGGATTTACGGTTGCCACTCGTGGGGCGAGGTTTACTCCCTCTTTCGAGATAGCCCTCGAAGGTGTCTGACAGAGAGCCGCGAAGCCGCCACCGCAACGAAGATTCATCTCGGGGTTAGCCCCCTTCATTGTCATTCCGAGCGCAGTCGAGGAATCTCTAATTTTTTTGGCAGAGGAATAGCAAGAGATGTCTCGACTGTCGCTCGACATGACAAAATGGGCGCCTCAACACCGCAAGAGTGCTCGGGTCGGTTTCCCTGCATAACACTGTTCCCACAAAAACAAGACTGCGAGCGACAGTAGTACAGATGGCCTACAAGCGACCGGCAGCTGTAGGCTGTCTGTGGGAGATGGTAGGCGTCTTAGCTCGGGGAGCGCTTTTCACTTCGACACCCGCTTCTTTTTCGAGCGCCTTGATGAGGGCAGAGGCGTTTTCCGTTCCGAAGCCGAGTGCAACTGCCGATTCGAGATTCTTTTTGGCAACGTGCAGAGCTGGAATGGGCGACTCCAGACTTTCAGCAAATTTTTCAATGAGGCCCGCGTCCTTGAGCATGAGCTTGAGCGCGAAATTAGTAGAAAAATCGCGTTTCAAAATATTCTGACCATTGCTTACGAGCAGTGGTGAGCGGAAGTCGGCGACTTTTACCACTTCCATCACAGTCTTCAGATCAAGACCCGCCTTTTGCGCGAGAATCAGACCTTCCGCGAGCGCTTCCATTTCCAATGCGACGATGAGGTTTCCCACCAGCTTCATGGCCGCGGCATTTCCATTCTTGCCAAAGTAGTGAACGGTTTGCCCCAGGTGCCCCAAGACTGGTTTCACTTCTTCAAAAATGGCCTTGTTGCCCGCGGCCAGAATCCAAAGCTTGGCATCGGCGGATTCTTGTTTGCTGCCAAAAACAGGCGCATCGAGAAAATCGACACCGTGTTTTGCGTAAACTTCCTGTTCTCGCAAACTCGTCGCGGGAAGAACCGTGCTCATGTCGATCGCGATCTGGCCTTCTTTGATCCCGCTTAGAATTCCTTTGGCGCCAAAAACAACGTCCTCGACGGCTTGGTCATTGCTCAAGATATACATGATTAGATCGACATCGCGGACGGCGTCGGCGGGAGTATCGGCGATGCGCGCGCTTTTTCGGGCGAACGGTTCGCATTTCTCAGCGCTCCGATTCCAGACGGTGAGTTCGTACCCGGCCTTGAGAAGGTTCGCCGCCATGCCGCTGCCCATGGTGCCCAGACCGAGATAGGAGATTGTCTTTATCATGGTGAAGCTGTCCGTTCTTTTCCATCGTCGCCCATCGCAAATTCGTAGATGGCCGAAAAATCCTTGGGCTCGTGCCCACCACGCATCGCCAGTCGATAGATTTCTTTGGTTACGTTCGTTAGGGGTAAAGCCACACCGCTTTCGTAAGCACTGACTGAAGCAAGATGCATATCCTTTTGCATCCAGCGCAATGGAAATTCAGCTTCGTAATTTCCGCCTTCGATTTTTTCGCGCTTCAACGCGAGAAACGGCGCGACCGTCGGCGTACTAAGCAGCGAATCAAACAGCATCTTCTGCGAAAGCCCCAGTCCCTGGCCGAGCTCCATTGCTTCGGCGAACGCGGCCATTCCCGTGCCTAACAAAAGATTGACCACCATTTTCATGGAGGTGCCCATCCCCTGGCCGCCGACATGAACAATTTTGTTGCCCATGCACAAGAGTAACGGGCGAATTGCGTCCACGTCGGCGGCGTCACCCCCAACCCAAAAAGTAAGTTTCCCATCGACGGCAAGAGGCGCGGAACCCGTTACGGGTGCGTCGATAAAACGGATCTGACCGCGCGCTGCTTCGGCGGCCATCTTCTGCGAGAACGACGGATTGACCGAGCTACAATCGACCCAAAGCGCGTTTGGCCGGAGGTGATTCAAAAATCCATTGGCACCTAGCGCCGCTTGTTCGACCGCGTCCGGATGAGCCAGCATTGTGAACAACACATCCACTTGTTGGGCGAGTTTTGGCGGCGAATCAGCGAGCGCCGCACCTCTGTCGAGCAACGGCTCCGCTTTATCACGCGTGCGATTGAACACGACCAGGGAGTAGTCGTGCTTCTGCAGGTTCGCCGCCATGCGACTACCCATGATTCCCAAGCCAATGAATCCAATTTTCATTCTAATTGTATCCGGTTGCGGTGACCACGTCCGTTGATTGCGCTTTGCCTAAACGACATTTTGTCATGGATTGGAAATTTGGCCGATGGTGCTGCTATTCATGATCGGTCTCAATTGGGAAAGGATCGTCTCCTTGCTCGCGGTCCCGAAGATCCCAATCCTGACTTCGTCATCGAGGAAATACAGCACTGTCGGAACGCATCGAATGCCGTACCACAGCCCGAGATTCGGGTTCCGATCGAGTTTGACGGTGGCGAGCTTCAGATCCTCGACAAACTCAGTGGCAATTTCGTCCATCGCTCCGTCGAACATGACAGAAGGAAGACTCCATCCAGTGGCAAACTCGACCAGCACGGGTTGGCTGGATTTCAAAACTTCGGTCTCGAAGTTCGCTTCATTGATTTCAATGATCGGTCTCATGTTGGCGGGGTGCTTTTGTTTCTATCGCTTGATCGGCCAGTTAAGCTGCGACCAGGTTGCGTTCGCCGGATTGGAAAAGACCGATCAGCTCCGCCAGGCGCCGCTCGTAGGAATCGCACGTGGGACAGTCACCGTTGGGCTCGACCCACTCGGGGTGCTGGAGCCGCAAGTCTTCATGAATCTGCTGCTGCAGCTCGCGGTAGGAATGAATTTGATGAGACATGATAATTTTCTCGGTGAAGGTTTAAATCAGATCGCGTTTCGTTTTAATACTTCAGGGTATCCTTTGCTGTCACCCTGCCGCTATTGCGCGTGCGTGGGATTTTGCATTACTACTCCAGGGGTGATGGATGCTCCCTCGTACGAGGTAACCGGCTACTCAGACGTTTTTCGATTTGCGGAGGCGGTCTTCAATTAGCCGTTTGAAGTTGCGCAGATATTTATCGACTCGATTTGAAACAGCGCCGCCGAAGCTCGAGGTCAGCTTCATGGTCACGCGCGTGCCTTGATCAGAAAGCGATGCGAAGGAAACGACTCCAGCGGCAAGGTGATCGTGCGCATGACCGTTGGAAATAGTTCGCCAAGCCAGCCTCCGCTCTGAAACACGCAGCATGATCTCAAGCGTCGCGTCATATTGCTTTCCGTTGAAAGCCAGGGATGCGACAAAATGGTTCGCGTCCAATTTCCGAACCCGTTTGATCACAGTGATAAATTCTGGGTAATCCTCAAACACCAGCCAGCGCTTGTAGACCATTGCAACTGGCGCCTTGACTACGATTGTTCCCTCCGCGGCGTCGATCGTCCGCGGTTTGGCCCCCTTATTTGGCATCGATTCGTTAGGCGTAGGAGCGCGCGTATTCATATTTCGAAAACGTGCGATTCCAGCCGTCGGTGAAATTGAAGATCGACATGTTGAATACGAGCATGGGGTCGTGCCTGCGTGCGCGTCGTCGAAAGACCTTGCGTAGCGTGTTCTTAAGATTGTTTTCACGTTGTTTGGTTTTCATTGATTTCGTATTTCTCCAAGCTAACGGGCATGTGGTCCGTCACCACGTTACAGTGGCGGGATTTTAGAGTGCCTCTTTCGAGGGAGGAAAGAAAAGTGGCGTGTCGAGCGCTGGATCGTTAAACTTTCAAGGGGTTGATCGCCTAACGTAGACTTTTGGAGTCAAGAGAATGTCGAAGTCAGATCTTGGTTTGCGACGAGTTGCGCCAGCCGTTTGGTGGTACGGTCTCTCTATTTTATCCGTGGCGATCTGCACCGCGGTTACCTTTCCGCTGCAGGATTTCGGCGTGCGAGTCTCCCTCTTTTTTCCGGCTGTGCTGCTAGCGACGTGGTTTGGCGGCACGGGACCAGGACTGTTCGCTGTCTTACTGTCGACATTGTCGATCAACTTCTTCTTCACCGAACCGTTCTTCGCATTTGAATTTAGCGTGCGTGACGTCCCTACCACGGTCGCGTTTCTCTTCTCGGCGCTGGTAATTAGTTCGTGGAGTTCCGCTCGCAAACGTAATGAAAATCGCCTGCGCAAGAGCGAGTCCGAGCTGCGGCAAGCACGGAATGAGCTCGAAGCTAAAGTTGAAGAACGAACCGCGAAACTGTCGCGCGCGAACGAAGAATTGCACAGAGAGATCATTGAACGCGAAAACGCGGAACAGAAGCTTCGGCATAGCGAAGCATTTTTAACCGAGGGACAGAGAATCAGCCACACCGGGAGCTGGAGCTGGAATGTTTCCAGTGGAAAGGTTGCCTGGTCGGAGGAGCATTTCCGGATCTTTGGCTTTGATCCCGACAACACCGACCCATCTTTCCAGTTATTTCTGGAGAAAGTTCATCCGGAAGATCGATTATTTATTGAGCGAAGTCTCAATGAAGCAGTTCGTCAGAGAACCGGTTTTGACATTGAATTCCGAATCGCGCTTGCGGACGGATCTATTAAGTACGTCCAGGAAGTCGGCCGACCCGGCCTCGGGCCCTCTGGCGAAGTCGATAGTTATACCGGTACCACGGTAGACATCAGCGAGCGCAAGCGGGGAGAGGCCTTGTTCGCTGGTGAAAAGCGTCTTCTCGAGATGATCGCCACCGGTGCTGCGCTCGAGCACATCCTGAATGTTCTGTGTCAGATTATCGAAGAGTACCGTTCCGGCACGCTCGCTTCTGTTTTGTTGCTTCGTCCCGATGGCGTTCATCTGGAGTCCATCGCGGGCCCGAGTCTCCCCAAAGGATGGAGGCAGGAGATGGAAAAGCTGCCTATTGGACCGTGTGCCGGCTCTTGCGGGACGGCGGCCTATCGCGGATCAGCGGTCATAGTTTCTGATATCGCGACTGATCCGCTTTGGGACGTGCCGGAGCATCGTGCTGCCGCATTAAGTCACGGGCTCCGAGCCTCCTGGTCGAATCCAATATTGTCGTCGGAAGGAAAAGTCCTGGGAACTTTTTGCATCTATGAGCGCGAAACACGAAGCCCGAATCCGCACGACCTCGAGGTTATCGAGAAGGCGACCTATCTGGCACGAGTTGCGATTGAACGCGATCGTGCAGAGACGGATTTGCGGACAAGCGAGGAAAAATATCGAGATTTAATCAATGCGTCGCCAGATGCAATCTGCGTCATTGATGCAGACGGCAAATGTTTGTTAGTAAACCCGGCAGGAGTCGAACTGGCAGGAGGTCCGGAAAGTGAACTGATCGGCAGTTCAATTGCCGAGACTTATCTCCCAGAAGAACGCCACTTGTTTAAGGATCGGGTCGATAAATTGAAAGCGAAAGGATCTTTCCGGTTCGAACGAAAATTCCTGCGAAAAAACGGCGAGGTAATTCCGGTGGAAGTTTCCTTATCGGCGCTGCGTGGCCGATATTATCAGGCGATCATCAGGGACATCAGCCAGCGCAAGCGGCGCGAAGCGCTCCTGGCCGGAGAGAATCGAGTTCTTGAGATGGTAGCCAAAGGCGATTCCCTCCCTGACATACTCGATAGCTTGTGTCGACTGGTGGAAGAGCAATCCCCCGATGTTCTCGCTTCCATCTTGTTAATGGATCCGAAAGGCAAGCAGTTGCGGCACGGCGGCGCGCCGAATCTTCCGAAAACTTACACGGAAGCGATCGACGGAGCTTTCATCGGACCAGCTGTAGGCTCATGCGGAACGGCGGCTTACCGGGGCGAACAGGTGATTGTGGCCGACATCGCGACCGATCCGCTGTGGGCTGGTTTTCGCGATCTGGCCTTGTCGAATTCTCTCCGTGCCTGTTGGTCGACGCCCATTTTTTCCTCCGAAGGCAAAGTGATCGGGACCTTTGCCATGTACTATCGGGAGCCACGCAGCCCGAGTCCGCATGAGCAGGATACGATCAAACACATTACGCATCTCGCGGGCATCGCCATCCAACGTAAGCTGGCGGAAGCGGCCCGGCGCGAAAGCGAAGCCTATCTGGCGGAAGCGCAACGCCTCAGCCACACCGGAAGTTGGGCATGGGCGCCCGCCACCGGCGAAATCAGGTACTGGTCAGAGGAAACATATCGCGTGCTTGGTTTCGATCTCGATGCAGGACCGCCGCGAATCGAAAGATTCTTTGAACGTCTTTATGTGGAAGACCAAGTCCGGGTCAGGGAATTATTCGAAAGCGCGGCTCGAGAGAAGGCGGACTTCGAAACCGACTACCGAATTGTTCATCCGGCTGGCGCCATCAAAAACATCCACGCGGTCGGTCATCCAGTTTGCGATGAGACCGGTCAACTTGCGGAATTCGTCGGCACCGTAATCGATATAACTGAAAGTAAACGCT
>QHRO01000165.1 GCA_003220155.1 Verrucomicrobiota bacterium | reverse complement strand
CTAGTGAAAAACAACAAGCTCGCTGGTCTCTTGTTGCGCTACGATCCGCGCTCACAGTTGATGGACGCAATTCCCGCTCCTATTATCGCGCACTTCCTGAAGGATGCGGCCAAGCCAGAGTACGGCGGCTTTCCGACCGTTGGGTTCGACTATTTTCCAACACGCGATCCGCAGCTGCGCAAATACGCTGGCGAAACAGGAAATGGCGGTGGTGTTTACGTTAGGGGGATCGAGCCGGGGAGCGCGGTGGAGAAAGCCGGCCTGCAAGAGGGCGATATCCTAACCGCCGTTGGCAACTTCGATCTTGATCAAAATGGTAACTACGTCGATCCTCTCTATAAGAAGCTCGACTTCACCAATCTCCTGACCACGCGCGCCTATGCCGGCGACAAGGTGCCGCTAAAGATTCATCGTCAGGGTAAACCGATGCAGCTCGATGTCACAATGGAGCACCGGGCGCCCGACGAATACATCATTTCACCCTACGCGCGGGATGAAGCGCCAAAATATTACATTCTCGGTGGATTGATCTTTCAAGAATTGTCTCGCCAATATCTGCGAGAATGGGGACCGAGCTGGTTGAAGGAAGCGCCGCAACGCTTCGTCTATCTTGACCGTTTTCAGTGGGAACTATTTCCCGAAGGTCACCGCCACGTCGTCGTGCTAAGCCAGGTCCTTCCCGTGAACGGAACGATCGGCTATGAAGACTTCGGATACCTGACGGTAACGAAAGTAAATGGCAAAGACATTCACTCACTTGACGACCTGGCCGAAGCGGTGAAACAGCCGGTAGATGGCTTCGATCGAATCGAAACCGAGGAAGATCCAAAGATAATTCCATTGGACGTGGCGCAGGCGGAGAACGACGAGCCGACTCTCCGTGAAAACTACGGCATCCCAACGCTTCAGCGGCTGAAATAGCTCGCGCTTTATCGCCTTAAGAAAGCACTGACCTCGCTGGTGTAGGTGCTAAAAGGATCGCTCATAACCAAAATGTCCTGCGGTCCTGAGGCAATCGAATCCCAGTTGATGACGTAGGGCAGTTCTGAATCACGGAACCAGGCCACAGCTTGCGAGCGACCGGCCGCCCTCGAATTGGTCGGTGGTCGATAGCTGGCATTCTTGATCCGAACACTTTGGTTCCAATCGGTAATTCGCTTGCCTGCTTTCACCTGAAAGAAAAGCCCACGCGATGGATCGATGTTGTGATACTCCAGATCGAGACTGAGCAACCACGGATCATCCCACGAAAGAGATTCGGCTTCGGCGAACTTCCCCAGCAGCCATCGCTTCGTAATCCAATCGACGCCGCCGATAAGCGCTTCTGGGTTCGTCGCAAAAGAATCGAGAACAAAACTCCAACTCTCAAGTAGCCAATCGATCTCCGCGTCTCGACCTTGCAGATACTTTCCCGCCGCCTCGAGAAAGCGCCATTGGATTTCGAGTGCGCCAGCAGTTTTGCCATTTTCCAGTTCCACCAGCCATGGACCATCCGGTTGATGCGAAACTTCCCGCGTCGCTACCACCGCATCCTGTAAAATCAAACCACGCGGGAACTTGTCTTCCTCGAGTAAGGTTAAAATGCAGGCCGTCGTTCCCACTTTCAACGCGCTAGCGAAAGGACTCATGTTCGAGTCGCCAATCAACAAATGTAACCGCCGGAACTTGCGATAGTCCGCCAGCGGTTCGTCCCGCGCATTAATGATAGCGCGATTAAATTGCACCCACTGGTAGATGTCGTTCACGATGTGATCGGCCCGCTGGCTGATCTGAAATCGCACCGGAGTAGCGCTCGGGGGCAGATCAAAATCAAAAGCCAGCGGATGGGCCTGACCAATCCGTCCCGCTCCAGTATAAATCTGGCGAGTCGCGAGAAAACAAAGCAGCGTCCCCAACACCGGAGGAGTGAACTGAGTTTCCCGGCGCATTAGATAGTTCTCATGACAACCGAAAGTCGCGCCGGTGTAATGATCGATGTTATTCTTGATGAAGGAAACGTGATCGCAGGCCTGCATTTCGCGCAGCGCGTTCAACAGCAGGGCGTCGCCCGCAAGATCGTAAACGACCGCATCGCGCAAACGCACGCATTCCGGAGATGCGTACTCGATGTGGCCCATGTCGAGATAAAGGCGCCCACCGTTTAACAAGAATCCACCGTTGCCCGGGGGCTCTTCGTAATCGCGATAATGCAAGTCCAGAGCACCCGCGCGCGTTTGTCTAAAAATGTAATTCTTGACCCGCGCTGGCCAGGCTTCAGTCGAAAGCTCGGCATCGTGGACAAGCGCACCATATTCGGTTTCGAGGCCGACCACTCGGTTCACAACGCGAAACATCCCTCATTAAGAGAAGCGAACAAGCGATAACCAGCACGCCTTCTGCTCGTCGGAGGGAGTGCAATTGACCCTCGCTCGAACCTCGTCGTTCGCGGTTAACCGGGAGGATACTGGCCGTGTCGCTGACGCGATCATCGCGAAAGGGGCATTTGTCAGGGTCATCGCGATCCTGTTAGCGGCATTACATGCGGTCCTCGCAATCACCGCCGTGATGGAGAAATCGCTCACTTTTGACGAACCAACGCACCTCATTGCCGGCTACAGCTACTGGTTGAAGAATGATTATCGTCTCGATCCGGAAAACGGTAACTGGCCGGCTCGCTGGGCGACACTGCCCCTTCTTCTATCGCGTCCGTCTTTTCCGGAAAATGCCGCGTGGAAACAGGGCGACGTCGGGCGCGTTAGCGAAAGATTTCTTTATGGCAGCGGCAATAATTCCGATCGTGTTGTGCTCCTTGGGCGCAGCATGATGGCGGTGGTCGGCGCAGGTTTATGCTTGCTCATTTTTTTCTGTTCCAATCGACTATTCGGCGTAATCGGCGGACTGATCTCCGAACTACTTGCGGTCTTTGATCCGAATCTTCTCGCGCATTCTGCGCTGGTTACGGCGGATATCGCTGCTGCTTTCTTCTTTACTGCGGCCGTGTGGAGCTACTTCCAGTTACTCCAACACGTAAACAGACGTTGGTTTGTCATTACGGCACTAAGCTGGGCGGGGCTTTTCCTCGCCAAAATGTCAGCGCCGGCTTTTTTACTTGTCGCAGTCATCCTGGCTACTTTGCCGGTCCTTTCACACGAACCGATGACGATTCGGGTTAACCGCTTTGATCAGCAGGTTGCAACACGATGGCGAAAGCTCGTTCTCGTTATCGGATTAACCGGCGCCCTCATTGCGATCGTCGTAACAGCGATCTGGGCATCATATGCGTTTCGTTTTTCGCCCTTCCCGCAAACCGAACCAGTACGGGAAGTTTGGAACGCGCGCTGGCAAGCATGCCTGAGCGACCACAACACTCTCGAAACCATGGTTTCCTTCGCCCGCGACCATCACCTCCTGCCCGAGGCTTACCTTTATGGTTTCGCCTTCACCAATAAGAGCGCGATGTATCGCCCAGCATTTCTCGATGGCGAATGGAGTAACACTGGCTTCACCTCATTTTTCCCGCGCGCCTTTCTTTACAAAACTCCGATCCCACTTTTACTGTTATTGATCGCGGCACTCATTGCCGGATTTCTTCGCTGGCGCAACGCCTGGAAGAATGGAAGTAGAAGCGCTATCCTTCGCCACCTGCGGCGACTTTCCCCGATCTGGGCGCTGGTCCTGGTCTACGCAACCTTTTCCCTAACCAGCCACCTCAATATTGGTCACCGTCATTTACTGCCAATCTACCCTGCAATTTTTATAGCCTGCGGAGCGTGTACGTATTTCTTTCGGACGCAGTCAGGTAAAGCCGTCGCCATTTTTGCTGGCGCGATGATGTGCTGGCAGATCATCGAATCGTCGCTGCTGCGCCCGGATTATCTGAGCTATTTTAACCAGGTGGCAGGCGGTCCAAAGGCTGGATACAAGCACCTGGTCGATAGTTCTCTGGATTGGGGCCAGGATCTTCCGGTTTTAAAAAGCTGGCTTGATCATCATTTTGATGCACCTGCTAGCACTCGACTTTACCTGGCTTATTTTGGCACGGCTCTGCCGCGATCTTATGGAATCGAGGCGACGCCACTCCCGGTTGATTCTTCCACTCAAAAATTATCACCGCTCGAACCGGGCACCTACTGCATCAGCGCAACTACTCTTCAGCAGGTCTATTCCTTTTATCATGGAAAATGGACCGGCCAATATGAGTCCACTTACCGCTTTGCTCTGGCGCAGGAGGTCCATCATCTTGACCTGACGGCCGACGACTCCGTCATTAATGGCGAATCGTTACAACGGCTTCGCTTTGCCCGACTGTGCGCTTACCTTCGTAAACGCGAACCAACCGCAAACCTTGGAAACTCGATTTTAGTTTTTCAACTCAACCAACGAGAACTGGATCAGGCGCTCTACGGTCCGCCGGCCGAGCTGGCGCCAAGTACGATGCGTTAGCCATGCCCTCACCTCAATCCTCTCCCCAAGGGAGAGGAGGACGCGAAGCGCCAGGTGAGGGTTCTCCGTTCGTTGAACGCACAAGAATATAGGACATCCAAAGCAAAATCGGCTGCAGTTGCTAACTGGACCAGATTGATACTTGAGGGTGTTGCTTGACTCCCTAAAATAGAAAGGCAATCAACCAGCTGGGCATTCGCAGCCCATCGGCAAGAGTGGGCGATCTGGTCTATTTCGGACGCATGCTCGACAAGATTCGGGCGCATGAGAAAAACGAGCTGCCGCCCGACTACCAGACTAATCTTGGCCGAGGTTTCGATGAGTTCTGCACCAATTTTCTGCAGGTCCAGTATCACGATGTAGTCAGTCGAGTGAAAGAGGGTGGCAGCGATGAGGAAATTTTATGGTGGTGTTTCGACTAAGCTTACAGGTGACGGAATGCTTGTAGAATTTCCCAGCGTTGTGAACGCGGTCGCCTGCGCCGCGGAGGTGCAACGGGGCGTGCGTGACCGGAACAAAGGTGTGCCGCCGGACCGCCGGATTGAATTCCGCATCGGTGTGAACGTCGGCGACGTCATTGTGCAAGGTGAGGATATTCTTGGCGACGGTGTTAACGTGGCCGCGCGCCTGGAAAGCATCGCCCCGCCCGGTGGAATAACGATCTCAGGGCCGGCGCGCGATCATCTCGGCAATCGTTTAGATCTGACTTTCGAAGATATGGGCGAGCAGGCTTTAAAAAACATTGAGAGGCCGGTCCGCGTTTACCGCGTCATTCTCGATCGCGCCACTGCTCAGGCCAAAGGCACGCCCGATGGAGCTCAGCAGCTGGAAAAGCCGTCGATCGCCGCCCTGCCCTTCAACAACATGAGTGGCGACCCGGAACAGGAATACTTCAGCGATGGGATTACCGAGGACATAATTACCGACTTGTCCAATATCTCCGGACTCTTCGTCGTCGCGCGCAATACCGCGTTCACTTACAAAGGCAAACCGGTGAAAGTGCAGCAGGTCGCTCAAGAGCTTGGTGTGAGATTTATCCTGGAAGGAAGTGTGCGAAAAGCCAGCTCCCGCGTGCGCGTTACAGGACAGTTGATCAACGGTAAGGATGGTGGCCACGTCTGGGCCGGTCGGTTTGATCGCGATCTAACCGATATCTTCGCCATTCAGGACGAAATCACCCGCGCCATCGTGGAGCAGCTCAAAGTGAAACTGCTGCCACAGGAAAAGAAGTCGATTAGCCAGGCGCCAACCGATAACGTCGAAGCTTACACCTATTATCTGAGAGGCCGGCAGTTTCTGCAGCGCCGCTCAACCAAAGCCTACTATGAATTGGCGCGACGAATGTTCGCCAAAGCGGTAGAGCTGGATCCTCTTTATGCGCGCGCTTATGCCGGCATTGCCGATTGCGATTCTTTTCTATTCCTTCAGTACCACGTCAATATCTCAATCGACGATATCTTAAACACCAGCGCCAAAGCGCTGGCTCTGGAGAGTGGCCTGGCCGAGGCACACGCCTCTCGCGGACTGGCGCTTTCGCTCGGTGAGCGTTATGACGAAGCGGACACGGAATTCGAAGAGGCCATCGCGATCGATCCTAATTCATTCGAGGGCCACTATTTCTATGCTCGTTCCTGTTTCAAGCAGGGCAGGCTGGAGCAGGCGGCCAGGATGTTCGAGCGTGGCGCTGAAATCGACCCGGACGACTATCAATCTCCGGCATTATCCATTCAAATCTACCGCTCGCTCGGTTGTACTGCGGAGATGCAAGCAGCGGCGCGTAAGGCGGTGGAACGGGCAGAGAGTGGGCTCGCGCGTCAGCCCGAAAATCCGCGGCCGGCCTACCTTGGCGCTGCGGCTTTGATCACGCTTGGCGACAAGGACCGTGCGCGGGAGTGGTTGGCGAGAGCCCTGGCCACAGATCCGGACGACATCTGGACGCAATACAATGTCGCCTGCGTTTATACGGCTTTAGGTGATACCGATCGGGCGTTCGACTTGCTCGAACGCATCCTACCTCACGCTGGTCATGAGTTGAAGCATGGATGGATGGATCAAGCACGACTCCGACCTCGACCCGCTGCGCACTCATCCGCAGTATCAGAAAATCCTCGAGCTAGTCGACCGGTAATTGTTCAGCTACGAACTCGTTGGAAAGGCTGATCGCTTCGTTAGATCAGCCTCGCAGATCAGTTAGTTCTTTGGATTCGGTTACTTCTCTCCCGGCTCCAAATCTCCAATCTCCCATCTCCCAGCTTCAAACTTCCATTTCAACGCGAGGACTGACCCTTTTCCCTTTCCTTTCTTCGTGTGACAAGGCAAACTGTTTGAAACGCTGTCTAACGGGGTCTATAATCGACAGCAACAAAACTCAACGGGGAGGCATCGTATGAAGAAAACAATTGTCGCTCTCGCCTGCTGCGCACTGTTTGCGCCGCTGGCGTTCGCACAGACAAAAAGACAAACTACAACCACTACCGAAACGATAACGGTAACCGGTAGGATTGTCACAGAAAGCGAGGAGGGGTCGGCGGCAAATTATCAACCGGCCAGAACCCTTGTTATTCGCGAGGACAAATCGAATAAACCGGGCAGATATGTTCTCAACGGGCGTGGTAACGTTGTGGACAAACGGGGAGCAACAGTCAAAGCGGCGGTGAAACCCGGCACGCGCGTGCGTGTTTACTACACAAACGTCGGTGATCAGCGTGTGATTGATCACGTTGTCGTTTTAGACTGACCTCAGCGCAGACTGGGGAACCGTCCAAAAGCCGCACGCATTCCTCAGTCGTGCGGCTTTGTGGCCGGAATCTAGCGGCGCTCTATCATCGCCGGGGCTTCGACTGCTCACTCACCAATGACCGATAACTAATAACTCGCGACACGCTGGACGCGCCTGAATCTCAAATATATGGTGTGACCCGTTCTGCCTACCCCGCGCCGACGTCCTACCACCGGGAGCCGGTTATGAAAAAGTGCAAAAAGTGAGGACTAGCCGCATTTTTTAGCCCTGGTTGCGCAAACTTGACTGGTTTAACCAGTCGAGCTTTACGGCGCGCTTGAAATCAGAAGTTGTCCGGGAACATCCTTTGCGACAGCAGCTGTCGAATCAAATCTCAAATGCAGTGCTCGCGAATGCTCCGGCTCGCGAAAACTTTCGGAGTTCGGAGTTAAGACGCGAACCCCCCATCTGCTTCCGGAAGCTCTGGACCGTTGCCTCCCTGGAACAGCGTCTGCCTAACTGCGCCGGCTAATGATCTTCGCGCTGCCTTGAAAGCTGGCGTTCTCGTCAACCGCCATACGGGGAGCTTCGACGTCACCACGAATTGTGGCACCGGCTTCCAACACACATCGGTCGGAAGCGCAAACGTTGCCATCGACTGTTCCCTGCACAACCACCGAGGCCACGCTGATCTCGGCCCGGATTTGAGCATGCTGACCGATGGTCAGTGCACCGGTCGAGTTGATAGTGCCCTCCACTTCGCCGTCAATCACCAGCTCAGTCCCGAAAGTTATATCGCCTTTAATCGATACTCCTTCGGAAAGCACATTTTCGGGTCGCTTTCCAGCTGCAGTCAACGACTGAGAAGCGCCCTTGGAAGGAGTCGGAGGAGCCGATTTTGCGGTAGATCCAAACATGGTACGCTATAACAGCCCAAAGCGTACCTTCATCGCGCAAAAAATTCGGGCTCATGCCGGACGCTGATTTTTGGCACCCGGCCGCATCGCGATCAGTTTGCGCCTGGCGCACCTGGCCTCAAATAACCCACCAGGCAGCAACAACAAATTGCAAGACCTTAGGAAGGGATATTTCACGACGACGAGCGAGGCGATTCCGAAAAGGCACAAAGTCGCGATGGAGCGATATCGCATGTTCCGGCGGACTTTCGAAGCAACGTCGCCGGGGGGCTCGATCAGCTCCCAAATCAACAAGATGTAAGCGACATGTTACTGAACTCGGCAAAAGGAGATCGACGACGCAGCCAATTCTTGCTCAACCCTGTTTTATAGAAACTGCGGCGCGGAGCGCGCGGGAAGCCCTGACAACGGTCGCATCACTCGGGCTGCGATCAAATCAGTCCGAACCTATGAAACTTCAGAAAACTTCACCGCCTTCTTCTGTGGAAAGGCCAATAGCAACGGACTGGAAGCCGCAATCTTGCCTCCGGTCCGGCCGCTAATTTGTATTTTAACTATTCGAGTGACTTAAATAATTTCAGAGACACAGCGACATTCCAAAGTGGATCGGCCGCTCCGCGGGCGATGCTGAGCTCAAGGCGGCAATTTCCGCCGCCTATTCGATTCACGGCGGCGAAGCCGCTCCCACCTTCTCATCGTGCCCCGCGATCCGCCACGGCTGCACCGCCTTTCCGCGGGCTCGTAGAATCGTTGCGGCCATTTCTTGCAACTGCATCACCGCGCGCACCTTCTCCGGAAACGGAAGGCGAGCGAGATCCTGCCGGCGTTGTTCTTTCGCCGCAAATATCCTGGTTACCTCAGCGCTTACTCCGTCAATAGCTTCCATTTGTCCTCAAGCTGATGCCGCCTAAGCACGTTGGCAAGAAAGTTCTGATCGAGCTTCGCCTGTTCGCGCAAAATTCGGACTCGCTCGCGATCCTTGTTGCGTCCTGTTTGCAGACAAATGGCGACGAGATGTTCACTTCGCAGCACGCGAGCTGGCACATCTTCATATACAATCTCTTGCGCCTCTTTAAGAGCTTCCTCGACCAAAGGATTGTAGGCGGGGAGAAACTGTACCGGCACGCCTTCGATCCTGATACATTCGTTCTCTTGCTCGGAATAGCCGCGGGCGCGTAACGCTTCGCTGTAGCGGCGGTCTATGACCGCCGGCGGATTGGAAGTCGGCGCTGACACAGCGCCGCTACAAACAATCGAACGGACAACAAAGACATCGAGATCGAAGGTCAACAGCGGTTCAGTATAGAAAGTTGCGCCCATCGCGCCGCCGATTGCGTAACGGGTGAAGACGCCATCGCGTTCCAGCTCATTGAGTACCTGCAATGTCCGCTTCACACCGCGGCAATAGTCGATTTAACGCTTTAAGTCAGCGGCGATTTCGGTCCGGGAACATCTCCCCCGATCTCAGCTGTCGAATCAAATCTCA
>QHRO01000164.1 GCA_003220155.1 Verrucomicrobiota bacterium | reverse complement strand
TCGCGTTGATTAAGATTGGCGGTCAAATCATTGAGAAAGATTTTGCTCTGCCAGATCGATCCCGCGCTGCTTAGTTGCGGAATCGACAAATTGCGGATTTGTAGGTTCGATCCGTAAACATTGAACCATCCATCCGCAATTGCTCCGTTCCACTGCACGATTCCCGAGGCGTTGAGTGTGCCGCTGACCCGGTTCGGCGAGTTGCCGTACCAAAAATCGGCCGTTTGCGGAGCATTGATCGCGATCTGAGCCGTTGCCGCTTGTTTGATGAAATCTCTTTCGTCGGCGCGCAATCGCACTGACACGTTACCCACGATCTGGTTCGATCCGCGCTGCACTGCGACGTTGCTGATCGTAATGAGGCTGCCGCTTTGATCGAGCCGCCCTGAAATTGTGTCGGCGGCGAACTCGCTGTTTCTCACGGCCGAGACGACCGCTGTAGCATTGGCGCGCAGCCCCTCAAACCAATGCGCGTCTTTCGCGTGCAATCGTAAATTTTTTTCAGCCGTCGCCGTCGCTTCGAGCTTTTCCAGAGTGACATCCCCACTGCGAACCGGCCCCGAGGCAACACGAAACGTGGCCTGCAACTGCTCGTCGCGAATTTCCAACGTCCCGTTAATTTGCCCGTGACCGCTTAGCGGTTTCTCCATCGCGGAGGTGATGGGGCCGAGATCGAGATCGTTGCCAACGACCTCAAACTTTGCGGGACTGCGCCCCAGATCGTCGGCGCGTTCCGGCAATTGAATTGTCCCGTGAATTTGGAGCGCCGTTCCCGCGCGCGTGAGTTCGACCGGTTGAATCGTTGCCATCCCATCGTGAGCAGAAATCTGTGCCGCCGCCCGATCGAAAGTCGTGCCCGCCACTTGCAGATCGCTCACAACGCCATCCCCCGAAGCCGCCCAGGTCTTCGGCGCACCCAATAAACCAACAAAATCGAATGTGAAATTTTCGACCTCCCCCTGCACCGGCGCATCCGAGAACAAACCGAGCTTCTTTGCGGATGAGAGCGAAAGATTGCGCGCGGTCGTGTGCGACTTAATGAAAAGCGATCGAGCTTGTTCTGTCAGCGAGGCCTGCAAATCAATCGGTGCGCCGTCGAGCGTCCCGACCAAACGCAATGCCATCATGTGTTGCCGAATGCGCGAGACATCGACGTTGATGAGGGAGAAGCGCGTTTGCTCATTCAGAACGACGTCGCGCAAAACCAGATTACGATTTTCGTAACTGGCCGTGCCGGTCATGCGTGTCCACGCTTCGCCTGTCGGTAATTGCAACAACGCCACGCTCAGAGCACCAGGGGCACGCGGATTCAAATCGAGCGAAAAATTTTCCGCGATGAAATCATGTGCCGGATCGCGCACGATCACCGTCACATTTTCCAAGCGTGCTCGTTCCGGAAAAACAGCCGGCAACGTCACCTTTTCGCGCGGACGCGGCGCAACTTGCACCCGCACTTTGCCGGGATCGACGACCACGTGGGCGTTTCGTGTCTCAATCGAATTGAGAAAATCGGCGTGACCGCGGATCAGCGAAAATAAACTGTATTCCGCGTGAATGTATTCTGCGTCCGCAATCTCGATCGCGGCCGGACCGGTCGGAACAACATGGAGATTACGGATGGTGAGGGCAGTAAAAACGTTTCCCTCAGCGCGAAAACTTAACTTGAGATGTTCCTTCGCTGCGCGGTGAACAGCAAACCAATGAATAGCGCCGAGCAGGATTGGCCGGTGAAAAATGACGAGCAGCGCAAGGATTATCCCAATCGAAATCCAAATGCGACGCCGCCGTTTTCCCTTCGGCTGAGAATTTTCCTCCTGATCATCTTCCACGAGGATTTTATCCTATGGAGTGCTCTGGAAAGAGCAAGGGATCGGAAGTTTGAGGTTTGATTCGTCTGGCACCGACGGGAGCGACATGCTTCCTTGGCACGCCGTAGCTAACGAAGGCGGCTGCATGTCCTGGACGCACGGAAGCGCGTCCCTCCGTTTCATTCGATCCACCCGCTTTGCCGTCGCCGTCCAAGCCACGCATCGGTTTAACCCCTGATCCTGACTCCGGTTTCCAAGTAAGTTGTTTAGTTTGTCTGCTTCCTCATCACCGATTACAGGGAGGGCCAGTGCGCCAGCAGCGAGTCTTAGCCGGAGGGACATGCTTCCTTGGCACGCCATAGCTAACGAAGGCGGCTGCATGTCCAGGGACGCGCGGAAGCGCGCCCGTTTCATTCGATCCGCCAAATCCGGAGCGCGGCATTTTTCACGATGAGTTCAATTTCGCACTGCTTAGGCGGCTTCTCATCCTCAGCTGGCCAGAGCTCATCATCGAAATGCAGGGGCCATTTCGTCCAGCGCAGCCGCATCTTGGTCAATCGTTTCGGCCGGAGCGGAAACTTCCGTCTTTTGCCCGCCACGCGCGCGTCGAAATAATCCAGCAGCAAAGCACGGTCCTCTTCCCGTGCGCCGACAAAATCGAAACTCCCGTCATTCGTTTTCGCATCCGCGGCCAGAGTCAGGACGGGACCGACGGAGCGAATGTTCATGGCGTGCCACAGCAAATAACGTCCGGACAAATCACTACCTTCAACCTCGATTTCCCACTGGCGTGCCCGATAAGTCTGCAATCGCCGGCGCAGCTCTTTCACATGACTCCGCATCGCCTCTGCTTTTGATGTCGACTCATCCCTTTTCGGCGCTCGTAAATAATCCGCAAACAATCCCGCGCCGGCGCCCTCAAAGAAATAGCGTTTGCCCCAGGGCCCGCGCGCCAGTCCGACATCAAACGTGTCGCATTTCCCATCATTCAGTTGCTCGATCAGTTCCTTCGGCGAAAGGCAAAAGCCGAGTGAGCGCGCAAAGTTATTAGCTGTACCCAAGGGCAGCACTGCCAGCGGGACTTCGCTGTCCATCGCGACGAGGCGCCGTGCCACTTTACTTACCGTGCCGTCTCCGCCCGCCACCAGGACGAGATCGATTTTCTTTTTCAGCGCTTTCGTGATCCCTTTCTTTTTCGACGACTGATATGTTGCTTTGTGCCCCGCTCTCTTCAGCGCCTTTATGAAATCCTCGCCCTCGTGTTCCTCGCTTCCTGCTTTCCGATTGTGCACGAGAAGAATGCGCATCGACGTACCTCGCAGCGCAGCATGAAAGCGCGCGTATCTTCAAGAGCATTCGACCAAGAGCGTATCCAGCCGCGTTTCATCTAAGAATGAAATCGCGCATCCTTATCTGTAACGACGACGGCATCTACAGTCCCGGCATCGCCTCTCTCGCCAAAGTCGCCTCCCGTTTCGGCGATGTGCGCATTGTCGCGCCCGATGTCGAGCAATCCTCCATGAGCCACGCCATCACTTCATCTCGTCCGCTGCGCTACCGCCGCACCCCGTTGCCCGGCGGTTTCGAAGCTTACCGCGTGAATGGAACGCCGGCCGATTGCGTCGCGCTGGGCACCTATTTATGGGAGCGGGTTAATCTTGTTCTTTCCGGGATCAATCTCGGGCCGAATCTTGGCAGCGCTTGCTGGCACTCGGGCACGCTCGCTGCCGCAAAACAAGCTGCGTTGCTCGGATTACGCGGTATCGCTTTTAGCACCGCTGTCAGTATTACCGAGAAAGCACCTGACTTCAGTCAACTGGAACCATACGTCGAGAAAGTGCTTGAGCTTCTTCTCGAAGAGAAAGAGCTGTGCCTGGTAAATGTGAACGTACCGGAAAAACCGAGAGGCATTCGGTGGACGCGCCAGGCGGTCAAGCAATACGACGGTAAAGTTGTTCCAGGCAAGGATCCGATGAAACGGGCGATCTACTGGTTCACCATCAAACCATTGGAAGGCGAAGAAGAAGGGACTGATCGCTGGGCCTTTGGTAAAAATTTCGTTTCCATTACGCCTCTTCGTCTTGACCTGACCGACGAAAGAAATCTTGCTCGAGTCCTGGCGCTACCGATCACGCCGGCGCGAACAGCCCGGCGAAAACCGCCAGCAAACTCGACAAAACGAAATTCTTCTCGCTAACTGATTACAAATAACTTGTGCCAGCTTTCGTCTGGCTTCCGGCCGAAGTGCAAGTGAAGTTAATGTGTAGGTGCGGGTAATTAAGAATGATTACTGGGACTGACGTCACCGTTTGGACAATTTCCGGGCTGCTCGCGATTGGTATTGGCTGGAGTGCTTACGCGAAACGGAAAACGCGCGACAAACTCGTGCGCGAACTGGCGGCGATGGAACCGGATCGCCGAGAAAAAGTGCTCCAGCGCCTTAACCCGAAACTGGCGATGGAAATGCGTGAGCAATTAATGGAACGCTTCCAGATAATGAGCTAACGGGACTATCTTCCCGCGGTTGTAGTCGCCCCGCTCTGTTATGGCGTCTTAGGCCTGCGGCATCGCCACCGTGCTGGGCTGGCACCTGGTGGCAGTCTATGTTCCGGAGGACTTACTGAAGCCGCGACTAACAGCTGCAGTTCTTCCCGCAATTGCATTTCTTATTATCGTTCATGGGGCAGTTCTTGCCGGTTTTCTTGCAGCTCTGAGGCTCTGCGGCAAAACCAGCACTGCAAATCGCTGCCGCCAAAATCGAAAACAGAATTTTCGTGTAATTTTTCATCAGGCCAGTCTCGCGCGCGACCCGAAATGACGCCAATGGAAAAATCGCCATCGCGCCGTAGCTCTCCCGCTCCCATTCATTATCTGTATGCGTGCGCAAAAGATTGCCCACGAATACAAACAACAAACATGAGCGAATCGAGCGATAGCGCCTGGACGGCTTTTTGGGACCAACGCTACGCCGCACGGGAGACACCATGGAGGCTACACGCTGTTCCCGCGGCGCTCCGCTCTTTCGTCAAGGGAAGGCGGAGGCGAGGAACGGTCTTAATCCCTGGCTGCAGAACCGACCATGACCGGCGCTTGCCGGCGACACGCCGGCCTCTACACGACGGAATACGAGCATAATCCCCCCTGACCGCAACGCAGCTGAGTCGCTTTTAAGTGCCCCGTAGTTTGCAGGCGAATTTTACACGAGCGCCCCGGCGCAACTGGAGCCAGCGCCGGCGGTGCAGCCGAAGCAGTGGTTGCCGGTTAGAATTTCGCGATTCTCAACTGCCGCCGGATCGAGATCCCAAAGATGGAGCGGCCCGCTTCCGTTGCGCCAGTTCATGTTCAGCATCTGATTGAAGTCGCAGTCGAAAACTTCGCCGGTCCAACCGACACTGATAGTGTTGCGACACATTAAGCCGAAGACCGTTGCCGGATTGAAATTGTCGATCAGTAGCTGCATGTACTCTTCCAATTTATTGTTGTGACGAAGGTAGGAAGCGAAACGGGCGATGGGCAGGTTGGTGATGGTATAAAGGTTATTGAAAATGATCCCAAAATGTTTCTTCAACTCGCGTTTGTAATCCGCTTCCAGCTCTGCCTGCGGACCTGGGAGAAATGCGCCCACCGGATTGTAGACCAGATGAAGAGGTAGATCGCTGCCATAACCTAACGAGTTTAAGACACGCAGAGCTTTAATGCTGCTATCGAACACGCCTTGGCCGCGCTGGGCGTTCACGTTCTCCGCAGTGTAACACGGCATCGATGCGATAATCTCGACTTTGTGCCGCGCCAGAAATTGCGCCAGACCCTCGTAGCCCGGTTCGAGCAGGATGGTGAGATTGCAGCGATCAATTACGCGACGCGACGGGCGCAGCGTTTTTACCCGTTCGATGAAATAGCGGAAATCCGGAATCATTTCCGGCGCGCCACCGGTAAGATCAATCGTCGGAATCTCAGTGCGCGCGAACCAATCGATAACCCGATCGACCGTCCCACGGGTCATGATTTCTTTGCGCTTGGGACCGGCGTTCACGTGACAATGCATGCAGGTCAGATTGCAAAGTTTTCCAACGTTGACCTGCAACACCTCCGTTTTCGAGCGACGCAATGCCAGAGAATGCGCAGTGAGCGTTTCAGAAAACCGATTCACGTATTAAGTTTGCATGACGTTATCATTTTGACGAAACCGGAAATGCCTACCGCTCGGAACAAGGCAGCTAAAGTCGGCTCCGGGCTAATCTCGATCATTGTTCCAGTGCTAAACGAAGCCGCGAGCATCGAGCGGTTTCTTCAGTGCTTGCGTGAGAGAGCCGGTGACGCCGAGGTAATCGTCGTCGATGGGGGCAGTAGCGATGGTACATTCGATCTGGCACGAAATCATTGTGATCGCTGTTTAAATGCTCCGCGTGGTCGCGCGGTCCAAATGAACGCCGGGGCGTGCGCTGCGTCGGGCGATTCCTTTTGGTTCGTGCACTCCGATTGCGAAGTGCCACCAGGTTGCCTTCAGCAAATAGCCGATGCGCTTGGTCAACCCGAGGTGCTTGGCGGTTTCTTTCGCATTCGCATTCCGAATGAGCGTTTTGTATATCGTTTAACCGACTCGTTCGCGCACTATGCCGGTCTCCTCTTGCGCACACGCTTCGGCGATCACGGGTTCTTCTGCCGGCGCGCCGCCTTTGAAGAAATTGGAGGATTCCCAGAAATGCCGTTGATGGAAGACGCAGAATTTTTCCGTAAGCTTCGGCGCCTTGGCCGTATCGCAGTTATCTCGTCACGCTTAATTAGCAGCCCTCGGCGATACGAGGAAATTGGGCCGTGGCGGTTAACTCTTACCTACGGACTGATTGCGCTGCTTTATCTGCTGCGCGTTCCTATCCCGGCTCTGGCTACTATTTATCAAAAAAGATGTGCGCGGCCCGATCGATTAATTGGTGTTTAGCGCGAACCCTGACCTAGGAAATTGTGCCGCATCAAATCTCAGCGCTGAACAAGGATTTAATGTCTGGTAAATCGCGTGCGTTCTCCGGACGAGGAAAAGGTCTTACACTTTTTCCTGCACGACGGAACCCGAGCTTGCTATCCTATCGCTGCGTCGGAGTAAAGCTGAAGACCAGGATTTGAGCGTGGCGCGGCTGCCAACGCACCGATGCGGTCCGAGCCACCGATGTGGAGTCCCGCCGCGAGCAAATCCAGAGTGAAGATCGGGCCCAGTTCTGCGAGTGAGAAATGGGGTGCCGAAGTAATTCGTGGTCCGGCCGTTCCAAGAAATCCGAAGATGAACGAGGCCATGAAGCCTTCGATCATCAGCCGCGCATGCG
>QHRO01000342.1 GCA_003220155.1 Verrucomicrobiota bacterium | reverse complement strand
GCCTTGTAGGTGTTGGCATCAGCCTGCTCGATGGTGTCGATCTTGCCGGCGCCGCAAATCGCGTAGAGTCGATGGCGCTTACTGTCGTAGAAAACGTCATCGGGATCGCCGGAGATTTCGATGCCGGCAACCACGTTACCTGATTCCGTATCGAGTACTACGAGCTTTGATGGCATGCGGCATCCGATAAATAGTCTGTGATTGGCTTCATCAAGTGCCATTGGAAAATTTCCAAAGGCTAGATCTGTTTTCCATGTATTAATGACTTCGCCCTTGTCGCGATCCATTACCGCCACATGCCTGGCGTTTGGAACATTTACGAAAATACGCTTCCCCTGTTTCTCCAACTCGAAAGCTTCGGGATGCGCAGTAAGTTTGATTGAGCCGATTTCTTTGCCATCTGCCGCATTGACGATGGCGATGCCTCCGCTGCCAAAGCCCACGTAAATTCGCTTCGATGAATCGTCGTAACGAACATTGTCGGCATCGTCTTTAAGATCTAGTTCTCCGACTGTTTGGAATGTTTTTGCGTCGTAGATGCTGCAAACGCCGCCTTTATCGTTCGCGATGAACAGGCGATTTAGTTCGGAAATATAGACGAGGCCCTGTGGCGATCCGAGACCGGTGATCGTGCGGACGCGCTCGCCTTTTCGCAAATCGAGCACTTCAACCGTGTTGTTGCCGAGCGCGCACACGAACAATCTTTCGTTCGCGGCGTCGAGATCGAGGTGGTCGATCCGTCCTTCCACTCCGGGGAGCGGGATCGTCTGCTTCAGTTGAAGCCCCGCGCCTTCCGAGTCGGTGGCCGCGAGATAATTGCCGGCTAACGCGATTATGATGGCGAGAACTAAATGTTTCACCTGGCTCCGTAAGTGAAATTGTCGAACTCCGTCACGCTGTCAGCCTTCGTCCAGACGCCTACTTTTCCCGCATTCGCAAAGCTCTCATCGGTGGCATCGATTACTTTGTTGCCGTCAAACGTGACGCTGAATTTGTTGCCCGCGAAGTCCACCCGGAGCGTGTGCCAGACGCCGGACGCGACCTTCGTGTTGACGTTTTTGAACGCCACGCGTTTGCCGCTGATCGTGTGATAAATCGTGACGTTGTCTTCGAGCGCGTTCGCGCGCGCGACATAGTAGTTGTTCGCGTCTTGCACGCGCCAGATCACGCCGCCGGCTTGATCTTCTTTTCCCGCAACCGGCTTGAACTTCACTTCAACGAAGCCGTCCGTGAGGTTGGTGTCGTTTTTGATGCAAACAGGAAAGGTCGCCGCGCCCGATTGCTTTAACACGTTCGGCTTGCTCGGTGCCGACTCGTCTTTCTCCACAGACCATTTTGCTGAGCCGCTGCCAGTTTGCGTCGCCGTCCAACCGGCTGATGCTGTACCAGTTTTCATATCGTCGAAATTGACTGTCTCAGCGGAGGCGAATGCTGTTACCATGGTCATCGTCATTATTGTGAGGAATATTTTCACAATTCCTTTGTTTGGCCGGCTCGAACTTAGTGCACTGGCGAACTGACCTGGAGTAATCCGCCGACGAGCAAAGCGCCTTTGACTGCTTGCGCTAAATCTTTGGCCGAACCTCGGCCCCAGTAATGGAAAAACATGATGCGCGGTTCCTCATGCGTCATGTGTTGGTGGATGGCGACGATTTTAATCTTGCTCTTAAGTAGCGACTTGAGGACCGGCTGCAATTCGTCCTCCGTTACGGCGAAGTCTCCATCGACGATCGCATTGTCATCGCTACCGGCGAAAGCCGCCCAGGTGTTTACGCCCATTTCCCCAGCGATCGGAGTGCCGTGCATTTTTGCAGGGCGGCCAATCGTAAACTTAACCATGCCGTCCTTGGTTTCGCTCTGAAGGCCGAATACCTCGTTAAGAGGTGCGGCTGTAATCGAATTCTTTTCGGGCAAAGAAGCCTGCCCAACTGCCCCGAACGACTCCGCCGGATTCGTATCCGGACCACGGATCGCTTTCACTGCGTCGTAGACCTTCCTGACGGCACCAGCCAACTTTTCAACACTGCCTTCGCCTTCGATGTGCATGAAAAAAACTTTCGGCTTGTCGAAGAAGAAATGATTGTGCAGAGCCGTAACGCTGAGTCCGTTGTCGATCGCGGCGGACATCGCCGGATTCACCTCATCCTCGAAAAGAACGGTGTCGCCCATGACCATCGCGCCCGCTTTCGCTTCCTTGAATGCCGCCCAGGTGCCGAGGCCCATGAACGGCGGCATGGTCCAACCATCGGCAACAACTTTCACGTCGTCGCGCGGCCACGTTACTTTGTAAACACCTTCTTTTTCGTTGAGCTTGCCTTTGAGCCCGGTGAGATTGTCGATCTTTGCAGTATCCAAGGCTGCGAATCCGCTAATGGTCGTCACGGCAAAAATCGCCGCCAAGATAAAAAGCTTCTTCATTGGTAAAAACGTTGGTTCCGGAGCGATTGAACGCTCCAGAACCGATGCGTTTCCATTAATACTTCTCGCCTTTTTCTTCCTTTTCTTTGCTCTCTTGGTATTGCTTTATGAACTTGCCATTGGCATCAACTTCGATGCTCCACTCCTTGCCCTTTTTGTTTACCACGGCTTCGTAAACGGTTTTGCCCTCTTCTGTCTTCTTCTCGATCTTCACGATCTCGTTACTGCCAGCCTTATCTTTGATTGTCGTCTGCGCCGCCTCGGGCAGGCTCGACATCTGAACGGTCTCCTCTTTCTCTTCTGCGGCCGTCAGAAAAACCGGACAGGCCAAACTGCCGATTACGGCAATTGATATTGCTGCGATTGTTTTTTTCATTGGTATTTCCTCTTGTAACCTCCTGCGTTGATTGTTGCCTTCTAGTTCTTTCCCGTACGAAACAATCGCTTGGATGTAAGTGCAAATACTATTTGCAATACGTATTTCATTACACAGCGTGAGATGTGATGAATGCGACCTCGTGGCTCCTGCTTCTCTACAGTCTGCCGACCAATCGCAACACCGAGCGCGTGGCTGTCTGGCGTCGATTGAAAAAAATCGGCGCGGTGCAGATCAAAACCTCGACGTACCTATTGCCAGATCAACCGGCCCAGTATGAGCAGTTCCAATGGCTCGCGAAACAGATTCGCGACTACGGCGGCGATTCAACTTTGGTTCGCGCGCAGGAAATCGAAGGGCTAACGAAAGATAATGTCATCTCGCTGTTCAACGCCGCCCGAGACAAAGAGTATTCTCAGCTAAGAAGATCCCTTCAGAGTTTCATCCCGCGCCGGAAAAAACTAGACACGGAGCTCGCGGCGGTCGAGCTCGAGCGATTGATTCGACAATTTCGCGAGCTTCGCCAGGTCGATTTCTTCGATAGCGCGCGCGGACACGATGTCGCAATGCTTCTGCGTCGGGCGGAAGGACCGCGCCGTTCGCGACAATCGGAAGTCCTGGACGCGAAGCAATATCGCGGCAAAACCTGGCTCACGCGGCCACGACCGGAAATCGACCGCGTCGGATCGGCCTGGTTGATCTCCAAATTCATTGACCCAAAAGCAAAATTTGTCTTCGCCCCAAGCGCGCAGGCCGTTCCCGACACCATTCCCTTCGACATGCTCGATGCAGAGTTCTCACATCACGGCAACAACTGCACGTTTGAAACGCTCACCAAGCGCTTTGCCATTTCGGAT
>QHRO01000163.1 GCA_003220155.1 Verrucomicrobiota bacterium | reverse complement strand
CATCGATGATGCCGACTGCCCGCCCCTCCTTGTTTTCGCATTCGGCTTGGGTGAAATCTCGGCCGCGCAAAATCTTTACCCCGATCGATTCGAAATACCCGGGCGTCGTTGCGGTCCAGAGCGCACTCGCGCCCGGATCGGGCGCTTTCGGATCGTTCGACAATGTCGATCTTGTCGACATGATCCTGCGTGAGTTGGTGAAATTTCCGTAAGGCAACATCGTCCCGACGCCGACGGCTTTGACGCCGGGAAGTTCGCGAGCGCGCTGGATGATATTGAAGATTTCGCGGCGCGCATCGGCCGGCTCCTTTTTCACCAAAGTGAAATCCATTTCTGTCACCAGATCGCCGGCGGCGACAAATCCCGGATTCAATCCTGCCGCTTTCATTGCGCCGCGGAAAAATAATCCGGCCGCGAAGAGCAACATAAGGGAGAGGGCGATCTGTGCCATGACCGAGATATGTCGCGGCGCAAAGAAGCGACTGAAGCGTCCGATCCGCGCCGGTTCGCCGACTTGTTGTTTGAGATCGTTAACGAGATCGGCCTTTGTGGCTTTGAGGGCTGGGCCGAGACTAAAGAGCATGGTTGCAAGGAGACAGAATATGAAGGTAGCCGCGAGCACGGCGAAGTTCGGCGTAAAATCGACAATGAACGAGAAGTTGACGTTGTTGAGCAACGTGGCGAGCGAGTGAAGCAGGAGGTTGTTGCACCAGATGCTCAGGATCAGGCCAACGACGCCGCCGCAAATCGCGAGCAGTAAACCTTCGGCCAGTAGTTGCCTGACGATTCGCCAGCGCGATGCGCCGAGCGCGAGACGCAATGCGATCTCTTTCGACCGGGCGGTTCCGCGAGCGAGTAACATGTTGGCGAGATTCAAACAAGCGATCAGCAACACCGCGCCCGCCATCGCCATGAGCAATGTTCCGATCAATGTTATCGGGCCATCGTCTTC
Source organism: Verrucomicrobiota bacterium (assembly GCA_003220155.1). Taxonomy (GTDB): domain Bacteria; phylum Verrucomicrobiota; class Verrucomicrobiia; order Chthoniobacterales; family UBA10450; genus AV69. The sequence goes on along the minus strand of QHRO01000163.1, from coordinate 13,611 downwards.
CGGTGACGTGCTTAGACTGAATCGCGACGGTTTTTGGATTTGCACTTCGCGTTGAAACTCGGTGTCGGTCTGCATTGCGCTAAAGCGCTGTGAGATTACAGGCATGCGCGATTTCGCGCTCTCCATCGTCAGGGCGGAACGCAGGCGACCGACAAGATTAAGCGTGTAATTTTTTGGATTAGCCAGATCGTGCATCGATTCCGAATCGCCAAAGGCGGAGCCGAGCTGCGCGCGCATGCCGAGTGGCATCCAAACATCCGGCGCGATCAACGCGCTCGCACCGCAAAATCCCTCCGGTGAAATGCCGATCACGGTGTAAGGCTGGCGGTTGATCTGCAATGTGCTGCCGACGAAATCGGCGCGGCCGCCCTGGCGTTTCCAAAATCCGTAGCTGGCCACGACGACCGGAATGTTGGCGTTCGGTCTACATTCTTCAGCGCTGTAAAAGCGACCGCGGAACGGCTGCACGCCCATCATCGCGAAATAGTTTTCCGAAGTCAGGAAGGCGAAACTCCGCCGCATTTCATGATCGCGTCCGATGCCGGCGACGGCGAATTCGAGTGCGGCCAGATCGGCAAAAACTTCTCCGTTGTTTTCGCGCATATCGCGAAATTCATTGTAGGAAAACTGGCGATAATCGTGGTTCGCGTTTTGGCGGCAGTTGAAAACGTTCACCACTTCGTTTGGCCGGACCGGCACCATCGGACGCAACACCACGCCATTGATCAGCGCGAAAATTGCCGAGTTAACTCCAATGGCGAGCGCGAGTGTGAGAACAGCAATGGCAGTGAACCCCGGCGCTTTGATCAACTGCCGGAAAGCGAATTTGAAATCTTGCATCATATGTGGTCAGGCGTTTCCAGTGAGATGCGAGTGACTGCGCGCCTGGATTCAAAAATGCCAGTCCGGCTCGGACTATTCGGTGCGTAACGCGCGCATTGGATTTACGCGCGTGGCGCGGCGAGCCGGTAACCACGTGGCGATGAGCGTCGCAATTGCGAGTAATATCGGGGCCGCCGTGAATGCAACGGGATCGAGCGGTCCCACCTGGTAGAGAATTCCGCTCAGGATTTTCCCCGCCACCACCGCGAGCAGCAGGCCGAGGGTCAGGCCGCACAGAAGCATGAAGGAGCCTTCGCGCATGATCATGCCCAAGACCGCGCTGCGTTGCGCGCCAAGCGCCATGCGAATGCCAATCTCGCGGGTGCGACGCGCGACCGAGTAGGCTTTCACACCGTAGAGCCCCACGACGGCGAGACCGAGTGCGAGGAGGCCGAAAATTGAAAACATGGCCGCGCCCGCGCGTACGATCCAGAGGGTGCGGCGCAAAAGATCGGCGGTGGCGGCGTTGCTACCGGGCGGCAGCGAGTGAAACCGGATGAAGAATGAGACGTTGCTCTGGAATCCGCGCGCGAACGGCAGATAAATCGCGCCGGGCGGATCTTTTTCGAACAACGCATGTCGTGTAGCCGGGACAATGCCGACAATCTCAATTATCTCGTCTGGCTTTACCTCGCCACTCAGGTCGTTGCTCATGCCCATACTGTTGTCGCCGCTTCCTTTTGCACGCGGCGCGTTATCGCTCGCGAATTGAATTCGCTGACCGAGCGCATCCGCATCCGGCCAAAGTCTTTTCGCCAGGACTTCGTCTACGATCGCAACCAGTGGACCGTCGGCTTGAGTGGTTTCGGCGGCATTAAACGGTCGTCCGCGCAAGATTGCCAATCCAACCGCACTGAAATACTCCGCGCCTACGCTGTCCCACGTAGCGTTAAAGGCGAGACCTTCCGCGGCGGTGGTTGGCTTCTCATTTGGTCCGGGACGAATGCCGGCGCGCTGCACATTTTTGCTTAGCGAAATCATTCCGAAGGGAACGGTCGCGCTCATGCTCGCGTACTCGACGCCCGGCAATGCCGCAAGGCGATCGTTCAAGTTGCGGTAAAGTTCCTGCGCGCGTCTCGATTCGTAGCCGGCAAGACTCGCGTCTGTTTCGAGCAGAAAGCTCGCGCCTGGTTTCAATCCTGTATCGACCGACGCGGCTTCCTTGGCGCCGTGAATGAACAACGCCGCTGCAGTCAGCAGCGCGAGTGAGAAGGCGATTTGCACAACCACCAGCGGATGACGCGGCAAATATCTCCAGCGGCGACGCAACACATCTTCACCGGCTTGTTGTTTCAAATCGCCGACGACACTGCTGCGCGAGAGTTTCACGGCTGGCCCAAGCGCAAAAGCAAGTGTGCCGATCAAACAGAATCCAAACGTCGCTCCCAGGATCGACATATTGGGTCCTGCGAGCCAGACGATGTCGAGCGGCATTAACTGCCGGAGCGACCCAACCAGAAGATCAGACGACCACAGGCCGAGGAAAAGTCCGCCGACCGCGCCGAGGAGCGACAGGACCAAACCTTCGGTCAAAAGTTGACGCACGATACGACCGCGGCTGCCGCCGAGCGCCAGACGAATCGCGATTTCCTTTCGCCGTGCCGTGCCGCGCGCGAGCAACATGTTCGCGATGTTCAAACTCGCGACCAACAGCACCACCACTGCCATTCCCAGGAGCAACGGTACGATTTTCGCCAGATTGCTGTCGTCGGGCGGACTGGTGCTAACAGACGATCGCGATACCGCCGCCGTTTGGAACGTTTGATCTTTTTGTTCGACCGGGAACGCTTTTTCTAAATTCGCGGCTAATCCTTTGAGCCACGGCTCAGCCATTGGCCCTGTCATCCCGGGCTTGAGCCGGCCGACAATGAGCAGCTGCTGGCCGGCGCGATCGCCGAGCAGGGTCTTTTTCTCAGAACTTTGAAAATCGTTCTGCACCTGATCGTAAACGCCTAGCGGCAGCCAAACTTCAGGAGAAAAAATTTGCAGCGTGCCGGTAAAAGCGCGGGGCGCGACGCCAATGATGTCGAAGGCACGGCCGTTGATTAGCAACGGCGAGCCAAGCGCCGGTTGATTGTGTTTCTGCCAGTAAGCGTAACTGATGATCGCCACCGCCGCGCTGCTTCCGGGTGTTTCTTCGTCCGGCAAAAACGTGCGACCCTGGGCCAACGGGACACCGAGCACGGAAAAATAATTCGAACTAACAATGGCGCCGAACGCGCGCCGTGTATCGCCCTTCTGTCCGATCCCGACGAGCGCCAGATTGTACGCCATCGTGTCGGTGAAGACACTGTTCTGGGCGCGGATGTCTTGATAAGTCGGATAAGAAAACCCCCGGTAAGTTTTCGGGCTCTTTTTGTCCTGCGAAAATACCTGGACTAATTCGCTGGGCTTGACATAGGCCGGCAGGGCAAAGAAAAGCGTATGGACCAAACTAAACACCGCAGTGTTCGCGCCAATCCCCAGCGCCAGCACGATGACAGCGGCAATGGTGAACCCCGGCGCTTTCAACAGCTGGCGCATCGCGAACTTGAAATCTTGAATCATGACAATTTCCGTTTGTTTTCATTAAGATGCAGGTGGCAGCGGAATTGGATTCAAATTTCCCCAACAAACGCTGCCAGATGGGTCGGGACTGGATCTGCAAGTTAGTTCAAAAGGCTTGTTGATTATTCTCATTTGATACTATATAGTGTCTCAATTGATAATTAAAATGACAACCGCAGCTTTAAAGCGACCGCAAGCGTTTGCGACGGTGCATCAGCAAATTGGGCGGATTCAGGCGGGGCTGAGCTTTCGCGCAGTGCAGAATTTGCAAAAGGCGCTCGATATCCCGCTCGAGACGGTGGCGAGCGTGCTCGGGATGTCGCGCGCCACCCTTCATCGGCGAAAACGTCAGGGCAAGATTGATGAGGATGAGTCGGAGAAGTTGGTGCGTTACCAGCGGTTGTTGAAAAAGGCGGAGGATGTCTTTGGCGACGGCAAGAGCGCGCGCGAATGGCTGAGGCATAAACAAGCCGGACTCGGTAAGGCGGTGCCGCTTGATTTTGCCAGAACAGAGATCGGTGCGCGGGAGGTGGAGAATTTGCTCGGTCGCCTCGAGTACGGCGTTTATTCCTGATGGCCGAGGTGGTCGGTTGGCGCATCGTCAAAGAAAAACACGCCAAGACGGCGTTCTCCGGCGAAGGGGCGCGCATCTTCGAAGGGCGGTGGAATTCTGGCGGGGTGCGGATGGTTTATTGCAGCGAGCATCTTTCGCTGGCGGCACTGGAAATTCTCGTACACACCCAACCGGTCATGATTCGGGATAAATTTCGAGTGTTTCGCGTCGCTTGGGACGAAAAGATGACGACGACAATTGATTTGAAAAAATTGCCGAAAGGTTGGAACGCGCAGCCACCCAGCTTGATTTCAAAAAATATTGGGGACGAATGGGTCCAATCCGGCCGGTCCGCTGTTCTTGTTGTGCCGAGTGTGATTGTTCCGCTGGAAAAAACGTTTCTCTTGAATCCCAAGCATCTAGACTTCGGGAAGATCAAAATTAAAGATAGCGGCAGTTTCGTGCTCGATCAGCGACTGCGCTAACAAATTGTAGGGCAGGCGTTTCCGCCTGCCGCTCTCAAGGAACCGCGATCTTCATATCGCCGTCGGCGGTTTGGAATCCGCCCCTCTTTGGGCAAACGCGACGGAGTCTTGTCTGACCGGCAGTTGTTCGCCCGTAAAAACCAGCGTCAAACCGTTTTTTCCATCGCGGCCGAATCGACAAAAAAGCAGTCCTGCCCACTATGAGGTTGTGAAAACAATCGCCTCAGCCCTCGTTTTTCTTATTTGCCACGGCATTGCCCTGGCCCAGCAACCATCTGCCACGCTCGCCGGCACACGCCCTTCTACCTCGCCCACGCCCGAAGCTGCCGCGTCGCCTTCGCCGAGTCCTACGAGCTCGTCCGCTCCTTTTTCGCCGGCGCCGGAAGCAACCCCGCCAAGGTTGACCGACATTCTCTTTAAGAATTTCAAAGCGCGGTCGATCGGGCCGGCGGCGATGGGCGGCCGGGTGTCGGATATTGCGATTGATCCACGAAATCCGGCTGTGTTTTTCGTCGGGCTTTCAACCGGCGGTTTGTTCAAGACGGGCGACAACGGTGTAACCTTCGATTCGGTCTTCGACAAGCAGCCGGTGCAATCGATCGGCGCGGTCGCGATCGCCCCGAGCGATACCGATATTGTGTGGGTTGGGACGGGCGAACCAACCGACCGTAATTCGGCGGAGTGGGGGAATGGCGTTTATCGTTCGAGCGATGGCGGGAGCACGTGGCAACACGTTGGGCTGGAGAACAGTCGCGCCATAGGACGCGTGCTTGTTCACCCGAAAAGTCCCGAAACGGCGTATGTTGCCGCTCTCGGGAATCTTTGGGCGGACGGGGGTGACCGCGGTCTGTTCAAAACAACGGACGCGGGAAAATCGTGGAAATCCGTCCTGACTGCACCCGCGTCGCAAAGCGCACGCGTGGGTTGCGTCGATGTTGCGATGGCGCCCGATAATCCGGAAATAGTTTACGCGGCGCTTTATGGGCGGCGCCGTGCGCCATGGAGTTTCGCATACGGTATTTCCGCGACCAACGGCGAAGATGTTGGCGGTATTTTCAAGAGTACCAACGGCGGTGGAACATGGAAAAAATGCAGCAATGGTTTGCCGATGCTGATGGGAAAGATCGGGCTCGCAGTCACAGCGGCGAATCCCAAAATTGTGATGGCAGCAGTGCAGAGCGACGAAGGCGGCACGAACGATTTTACCAATATTCACAGTAAACGCGGCGGCGTCTTTCGGTCGGAGGATGGCGGCGAGACATGGAAACGCACCAGCGATCTGGATCCTCGCCCATTTTATTTCAGCCAGATTCGGATCGATCCCGCGAACGATCAGCGCGTTTATCTACTCGGCTTCGCGCTCCTCGCTTCTGATGACGGTGGGAAAACTTTTCGCGAAGATCTTTCGGACAAATTGCATCCGGATATGCACGCGCTTGCCATCCAAAATGGAAGTGCCCCGCCGCCAAAACCGCCGAAACCGGAGGACAAGAACAAGCCACCGAAGCCGCCGGTTTCGTTGCGTTTGATCGTCGGAAACGACGGTGGCGTTTACCAGAGCTACGCCGGCGGAAAAGGCTGGGAACATTTGAATCAGATCCCAGCCGGCGAATTTTATCGCATCTCGTTAGACGATTCGCGCCCAATTTATCGAATCGCGGGTGGATTGCAGGATAATTGCAACTGGGTTGGACCGAGCGCTGTCAGCAGCAAGGAAGGCATCCGCAACTGTGATTGGACGCCGTTCACGGGCGCCGATGGATTTTATGTGCTCTTCGATCCGGCTGATCGCGACACCCTTTACGGCGATAACCAGGAAGGCGTGGTGCATCGATTTAACATGCGCACGGGCGAGCTGCGGATCTTGAAACCGCAATCGCCCGAAGGAAGCGAGCCGACGCGTTTTCATTGGAACTCGCCCCTTATCATGAGCCGGCACAAACCGGGCATGCTTTACCTCGGCGGCAATCACGTTTTTCGCCTGACCGATCGGGCGGAGCATTACGCGGTTATCAGTGCGGACCTATCGCACAACGAGCCGGAGAAGACACGCGTGATCGGGAGCGGCGCGGAAGTCTATGGAGTCGTCTATTCATTAGCGGAATCGCCGGTGCGTGCTGGAACTTTGTGGGCGGGAACTGATGACGGCCGCCTCTGGGTTACGCAAGACGATGGCGCGAAATGGACGGAGCTGACGGCGAACTTACCAGAGCCGCTTCGCAACCAATGGATCGTGCGAATCGAACCCGGCGCGCAAGATGCGAATGTCGCCTGCGTTGCCGCAAGTGCCTATCGGGTAGGGGACGATCGGCCGATGATCGCGCGCACTTCCGATGGCGGAAAAACGTGGACGAATATTGCCGGCGACCTTCCGGCGAACGATCCGGTGGAAGCAATTCGTGAAGATCCGATAAATCCGAAACTGCTTTATGCCGGCACGCATTTCGGCCTGTTCGCATCCTTCGATCAGGGTGGGCACTGGGTGCGGGTTGGCGATTTGCCGCCAGTCCGGGTGGATGACCTGCAAATTCACCCGCGCATGTTCGATCTGGTGATCGCGACACATGGCCGGAGCATTTATGTGCTCGACGACGCGCGCCCATTCCGTGAACTGACGCCGGAAATCGCGAGCAAACCGGCGCATTTATTTAGCGTGCGTCCAACGAATGGCGCTTACGCACCCTCTGGATTTTCGGAGTGGAATGGCAAAGGCATTTATCGCGGCGCCAATCCCGCAGAAGGCACGCTGTTCACGGTGTGGGTGAAAGATTTCACTGGGGACGAAATTAAAATCGCAATCACGAATGCAACCGGCGTGCCGGTGGCGAATTTGAAAGCGCCCGGCGTCGCGGGATTCACACGTTTGAATTGGGATCTGCGTCCGACCGAAGATGTGCTGACGAAGTATGGTGGAGATGATCCGAAAAAATTAATGTCGAGCGGAGATTACACCGCCGAACTTTCCTTCGGACCGAACAAGATGAAGCAAACTTTTCACGTAGATCTGGCCGAAGGGATTACGCCCCGTGGCGGATTCGAACCGCAGCAATGATCGATGAACGTAAAAAATATTCGCGAAGCGAGCGATTGGTTTGAAGTGCTGCAAACAACAAAGCGAACGCAGACGGCTATGATGACATTGAAACCGGGCAAATCATCCGGCAGCGAACCGGAAGGTCACAAGAACAGCGATCAGGTTTTGCTAGTCGTGAAGGGGGAAGTGGAAGGTGAGATTGCGGATGAAACACTCACTTTGCGAAAAGGCGACGTGATTGTGATTCCTGCCGGTACGCGACACAAATTCAGTAATCGAAGCTCAGCCGACGCGGTTACCTTCAATACCTATTCGCCGCCGGAATATTAGGGCGATGGAGTAGTGGAGTCCTGGAGTAATGGAATAATGGAGTTAAAGGCAGCAGCATCGTCACTCCATTATTGCCGCACGCCCGAAAACCGAGATTTAGCAGAAGAAAAAACGAAGGCGTGTTGATTTGGAAACGATGCGCCTGTTTGCCGGCAATTTCGTTTCGGCCAAGTCCCAGACAAAGTTAACCCATCTTGTCTTTTTCATGGTGAGGTGTAGCGCTTAGACAACCGGCGCACCTTGGGCGCCCGGCAAAAATCCCGCGACAAGATTACATCGTCTGGATCGTCTTCAACGTCGAGTGGAAAAAATGATACTTCTCGCGATGTTCAGTCATCCCTCGGCGGAGAACGGCACTGAAGTTCGCCAGATCGGCGATATTAACAATGCGATCGACGCTGTGAATAAACGCAGACAGCGAATCGTTGGTCGGAAAGAGATGGCTGAGCAAGACAACGAAATGCTGGCGTCGTTGGCCAGCGGATTCGCTGACGAGTCTTTGAAGAACTGGATTGGTCGCCAGGGTTGAGCCCTTGAAGTTTTCGTAAACGACAACGACGTCGTACGAATAAGTGCGGAGCTTGAGCAGGACATCGTCTTCATAAAGGCCCACGTGCACTTTGTACTTCAGATCGGCCAACTGCGGCACTACCACCTTCTGATATTGCTCGTGATCAAGGCAGACGAGCGCGGTGCTGTCGCCGGCATCGAATAACTGTAAATCGTTTTCTTGTTCCATGGCTTAGACGAAAGCGTTGGTTGGGACGTCCATGCGCAGGCCGGATTGGAGTTCGCTGCCTACGCCGCGCGCTTTTTGAATGAGATCGATCCCGCGGGTGACGGTACCTTTGCGGGTGGCATAAAGACGCGCGGTTTCTTCGCTGATCAAATCGTTTTGGTAGGCGTTCAGAATGCATTGATCGAAGGTCATCCAGCCCAATTGTGCACTGGCTTCGATGATTTCATAGAAATTGCGGTGCTCACCCTCGCCGAGGGCGACTGCTTCCTTGGTTCGCAAATTGTTTCCCATGATTTCCATAAGCAACTGACGACCACCGCCCGCTTTTTTTGGCGCCAAACGCTGGCTGACGACGTAACGTAGGACATCGGACAGCCGAACACGCAGTTGTTGCTCTTCGCCGAGCGTGAACATGCCGAGAATACGATTGATCGACTGGCCGGCGTCGACCGTGTGGAGCGTGCTCAGAACCAGGTGACCTGTCTCCGATGCCATCAATGCGATTTCGACCGTGGCACGATCGCGCATTTCGCCCACGAGAATGACTTTCGGCGCTTGCCGCAACGCCGCCCGCAGGCCGTTGGGATAGTTGTTAAAATCCTGGCCCAACTCGCGCTGGTTGAATGTCGCCTTAAGACATGGATGAACGAACTCAATCGGATCTTCCAGCGTCACGACGTGGACCGGTTGCGTCTCGTTAATTTCATTGAGCATCGCCGCCAAAGTGGTGGTTTTACCGCTGCCGGTCGCACCGGTGACGAGCACGAGCCCGGTTTTTTCCTTCGCGATCTCCCTGAAAATGATGGGGAGATGAAGTGTTTCCAAGGTGGGAACGGTGGCTTCAAGCCGACGCAAAACGATCGCAAAATTTCCGCGCTGCCGGAAAATATTAACGCGAAAGCGCGCCTCGTCGCTCAACGAATAGCTAAGGTCGCAAGAACCGCCGCTTAAATAATCATACATCAATCGCCGATCGCCCTGCATTAAGGCGAGTGCGATTTGTTCCGTCTGATACGGAGTGAGGTTTTCGATAGGGGGATCGATCAAGGCTGTCTTTAGCTCGCCAAACGTTTCTACTTGCAGCGGATGCCCGACCGAAAAGTTCAAATCCGAAATGCCGGGGTGTGTATGCAGCATCGCAGAAAGGATCTTATCAAGGTCGGGTAGTCGCATTATTCCTCCGTCCAGTCTTCCGGCGGGTTCTTGAGGAATTGGCGGAATTTTTTCTTATCAATCGCCTTGTCGTACGCTTCCTCCGGCGAAATGCGGGCATGACGAAGATGATCGATGATGGCGTCGTCCAGCGGTTGATTGCCCTTCTTCTTCCCGACTTGAATCATGCCCGGGATCTGGTGCGTCTTAGCCTCGCGGACGAGGTTGGCAATTGCCATGTCGACCACCAGAATTTCCAAGGCCGCGACTCGGCCAGGTTTGTCGATCCGCTTGAAAAGATTTTGGGCAATTACCCCTTTGAGCGATTCCGCGAGGGTGGCCCGAATTTGGTTCTGCTGATTTGTCGGAAAAACGTCAATGATACGATCGACGGCTTTGGAGGCGCTTGAGGTGTGGAGGGTTCCGAAAACGAGGTGACCGGTTGCGGCCGCGGTCAGGGCCAGTTCAATCGTTTCCAAATCGCGCATTTCACCGACGAGCAAAATGTCAGGATCTTCGCGCAACGCTCCGCGGAGGGCGTTAGCAAACGAGCGGGTATGGACGCCGACCTCGCGGTGTTGCACGAGACAGTTTTGACTGCGATGCACAAATTCAATCGGATCCTCCACTGTAATGATGTGGTCGTGCCGCTGGAGATTGGCGAAGTCCATCATAGCGGCAAGGGTGGTGGATTTTCCCGAGCCGGTGGGACCGGTAACCAGAATAAGACCCTTCTTGAGAAGCGGGAATTTTTTCAGCACCGGCGGCAATCCCAGATCGTCAACCGTCAACACCTTCGATGGAATTAAACGAAAAACCGCAGAAATCCCGTATTTCTGCTGAAAGAAATTGACGCGATAACGAGCAACGCCCGGCACTTCGTAGCCAAAGTCAACATCGAGATTCTCCTCGAAATGTTTGATCTTTGTTTCCGACGCGATCTCGTAAACCATGGTTTTAAGTTCCTCATCCTTGAGCGCCGGGTAATCCACCCGGATGAGGTCGCCATTGATGCGCAGCATCGGCGGATTATTGGTAGAAAGGTGCAGGTCGGACGCCTTTTGTTCCGACATCAATTTAAAAAAAGCGTCGATGCGAGCCATGCGGTTCCAAGGTTTGCACAGCTAAATTGATGCCATGGGCCGGTCGTTGTAGCCGTCTACACTGCCGGGCGCTACAACTGGGGAATTGGAGGGGCGAGCTGCGCGAGCCCGGCGTCGCAGAGCTCCGCCCTCCGGGGTGGTCAAAGCATCTGCCCACAAGGCGATAGGGCGCAGTGGCTACAATTCCAAAGCCTAGCGGATTGGGCGCCCCGACGCGTCGAGGGTCGAGCGGACCTGTTCGAGCAGCTTCTCACGCGTGTAGGGCTTGGGAATGAACCCGCGAAGCCCCTGGGCCAGCATAGCGCCGATCTTGTTTTGCTCGGCAAATCCGCTGCTCAGCACGACGTTAACGCCTGGGTTGAGCGCCTTCAATTCCTCGAATACAGCGTCCCCATCCATCACCGGCAGGAAGAAATCCAGGATGATTAGGCCGATCTGACGATGGATTTGTTGAAAGATTTTAAGCGCCTCGAAACCGTCCCTGGCGACGATCACTTTATACCCTTCTTCCGAAAGAATTGTGGAGGCAAACTCCGCAATTTCCGGTTCATCGTCGATGATCAGAATCAATTCGCGCGGTCCGTTAGGGTTTAGGACGGCGATTTGCGATGGAATTCCTGGGGCTCTCTCTCCAGTCGATTCCTGCGCTTCACCAGCCAGCTCTGGCGCGGGTGCCGCCGACGTGGCCGCGGGTCCATTGGGGCTCCCGGATCTGGTATTCTCCAGAATCTTGGACGTTACGCGATTAAACAGCGCTTGCGCTGATTGCGTCGCTATCTCTACCTGCTGGTTAAGCTGATCGATGTAGTCGTCGCCCTTGTGCCGTTTCATCAAGTCGGCATAGCGAGCAATTTGCTGCAAAACTGTATTGAGCTCAGTGGAGGTCTTGGCGATCCACTTTAGGTCGTTCTGATGCAGCATAGGCGTCTATGTCCTGGTCTGTGTCCTTCGCACATGCCCACAAAACGCAACCAAAAATCGTAATGCAAGCGAAAGCGAATGAACCAAGAGTCAGCATAGAGCGGATTTTTTTCAAAGTTAGCCCGCTTCATGCCCACACCCTTTCGGAGGTGGCCGCGATTTTCTCGAACTTTCGAGATCGCGCGCCGAACCCGAGCCCTGTTTATAATTACTAGCAATTTATTTGCCCAGAGCCCGTTTCAGTTCGCTTTTGGCAGAATCGATCTGCTTCGGTGTGCCCGATGAGATCAAAATGCCTCGTAATCTGTCCCCTTGATAATAACGCGCGGTAAATTTTTTCTTGGCGTGCGTCCCGGTAAGGTCCACCCGGGTCGGTTGGATAGTGAAATCGCCGACAAAATCGAGTCGCAAATCGAACATCTCCGTCCAGAAATAGGGGACCTGTTCGTAACGGATTCGCTTTTTACCGGTCATGTTCGCTCCTGCCACCAGACCTTGCTCGCGCGCATTTTCCCAGTGGGTTTGCCGTCGCATTCCACCCATCAGACGGTCCGGATAGAACGCCAGGTCACCAACTGCGTAAATTCCTTTTTCTTCGGTCTCCAGATAATCGTTGACTGGCGACCCATGCGGCCCGGCTAGTGGGGTGTTGCGCACCAAATCGAGATTTGGCTCCGTCCCGCACGCCACCACCGCCAATCCCGCCGCGACACGGTTCCCACTCTTCGTTTGGATATTTCGCAAGACCGTTTTGCCTTCAAAGCCATTCAAACTTTCGCCTAAAAGTAACGTCACCCCGTTCTTGGCAAAATAGCCGGTCACCCAGGCGGCTGTCTCGGGATCGAGGTAGCGATTCAACAGCGTGCCATGCCGATGCATCACGCTTACTTTCATTTTCATTTGTCGCAGGCTCGCCGCTACCTCGCAGGCGAGCAATCCGCCGCCCACCACCATCAGATTTTTTTCGTGCTCGGCCATTTCCCGTAGAGCGAAGGCGTCACGCATGGTGCGCAGGTAAATGACATTACCCAAACCGACACCTGCTACCGGCGGCCGCCCCGGACGGCTGCCCATGGCAAGGCAGGCTTTGTTAAACTCGATGCTCTCACCGTTGCCCAGCACCGCCACCCGGCGATCGATGTTTAATTGTGTTACCGCCGTATTGAAACGTGCGTCGATCTTATGTGCGGCGTACCAGCGTTCATCGACTTCGGCATATTTCCTGGGGACGATCGTTTTTTCGCGCAGGAAACTTTTCGAAAGCAGCCAGCGTTTGTAGGGCGTGTAAGCCTCGAAGCCGACCAACGTCACAGTCCCGCGCTTATCGTGTTTCCGAATTGTTTCGCATGCGCACGCTCCTGCGATACCTGCGCCGATAATGAGATAATCCCGCTGAATCATTTTAGAAATGTGACGATAGAGAAACCACCGCGTGGCTGGCTAGGGAAAAATGAAACCGCCTTTCGCGGCCTGGTGTAAAAAAGTTAAAACGGTTGCATCGTTACAACGGGCGAACCGGAGGGGCGAGCTTTGCGATCCCGGTCGAAGTGAAACACGGCGTCGCAGAGCTTGGCCCTCCAGGATCATCAAAGCACCGCACGGCAAATCGCGACTGACGCGATCACACCCACGAGATCCGCCAGCAGTCCCGCCGGGATGGCATGCCGGGTCTGTTTCACGCCAACCGATCCAAAATAAACCGCAGCGACATAAAATGTTGTCTCCGTGCTTCCGTAAATGGTCGCGGCGGTAAGGCTCACGATGTTGTCCGGGCCAAGGCGATGCACGATTTCAGTTAATAACGCCAGCGTCCCGCTTCCACTCAAAGGCCGCATCAATGCCAGCGGAAGGAGATCGGGCGGAAA
>QHRO01000162.1 GCA_003220155.1 Verrucomicrobiota bacterium | reverse complement strand
GATGCAGATTTGCTTGGCCGCCGTTATGAATTTTTGCGTCGCCTCGAAACTGTTCTGCGCCGCTGCCGAAATACGAGCGCATCATCGTTGCCGCCCGACCCGGTCGAACAGCGCAAGCTTGCTATTCGTACGGGATTCAAAGATCGCGAAAGTTGGCAGCAGGGCTATGAACGCGCTCGCGCGGATATTCACGCGATCTACGGCAAGCATTTCGGCGGCTGAGGCAACTGATGGAGGGTCGAGCTCCGCGAGCCCGGCGTCGCAGAGCTCCGCCCTCCAGCAGGGCTCGATGTGTATGTTTAGCGTCCTCGCAGCGAGTGTCTCCTGTTCTCCTCCCCGTTTTCCTGTATGTGTTTAGCGTCGACTTACTCTCTCATTAACACCCTGCTTTAGCTGGGTGTTAACGACACTCGAGGTAGTAGATTCGGCCATGCACCTCGCTGAAGCGAGGTGTTAATGAAATGGGGATATAGCACGGTAATGCTACACGTACCCTTTCCTGGAAAGGGAGAGGCAAAACCGTCTGTCGCAGACGGCGTCCCATCAATGCAACCCAAGTAATTGCGCAATCGCGCGCAAGACGAGAAGGCTGACAAAAATTCCCGTTGCGACGACGACGAACAGAATCGCGAGCAACGCGATAACAAAAACCCAGTCTGATGCGCGGGCGCGTCTCGGTGTCGCGGTGTGCGCCAGCAGTAATTGATAATTGCGCTTGTTCGATTTGAACCAAAAGGAAAATGCGTCGCCCAGACCCGGAACGATCCCAATGATTTCGTTGATCAAAATATTAAGCGACATCCGAGCCAACAAAATTTTCGGAAGACCACGGCGGGCCGCCTGTATCAAGACCAGCGCGGAAACAATCGCCGACGCAGTATCGCCAATACCCGGAACCAAACCGATGAGCGGATCGAGCCCAAACTTAAACTTCGTGTTTGGAAATGCGATCAGCTCGTCCATCACGATCGCGACCCAGCGAAAAAGCGGCTCTAGGCGCGCGCGCTTCTCGTTTTCTTCGGGCGGAAGGACTTCCCACTCCGGCTCGATCACATCGATTTGCGTGCGCATACGATCAAAGTACGACCGAGCAGAAGATCGCGTGAATTGATAGCGGCGACCAGGTCGCGATTTTCCGGAGTGATGGTGCGGAATTTATTTCTCTCGCGTTGCCAAAAGAAGAGGACTGCGATTTTCATTGGCAGAAAGAGCAGAACAAACGGCACCCAGGAACGGCGCTGGTAATGGTCAACACTCGGCTGGATATCGACGAAGCCGGTTTCGCGCAAAGCATGGCCGAGATAAAAATAGCCGATGGGATTGATGTGCCCGCCGGGATTGTAGACACCCCGATCGCCGATCGGGAGCGGGCCAAAAAGATTGAAAAACCCGGTCATGAGATAGCGCAAGCGCGAACGCAGATTCAGGGTATTGGGCGTGGTAATAACGGCGAGTCCACCGGGCTCGAGTACGCGAAGGATTTCGCGGAAGAGGGAACGCATTTGTTCGAGGTGTTCGATGGTTTCGACGCAGGTGACCAGACAAAAGCGACCGTCGAGATAGGGCAACTTGCCAGCATTGAGATCGACGATGTCCACCCGCTGGGTGGAATCCTTCATCAGCGTATCGGTATAATCACAGGCAGTGGTCCGCAGCCCGAAACGCGTGCGAATGGCGCCAATGAGTTCGCCTTTGCGGCTACCAATGTCGAGCGCTTCGCCGGGCAGGGGAGACTGGATATTCGCCGACGCGATTGCGGCCATCACCGCATCCTGGATTCCCGGAGTGCTTAATTTCGAAGTCGGCGCCGACTTCCCTTTCTTCGTGCGTCGCACCCGCCGTATGACCTTGCGAATGCGCAACGGAATCTGGTTAGAGTGGCCGGCGCACTACCCCGGAATGCCCTTGAGCATTTCGGTGTTAGTCGGGAATTTTTTCACGAACATTAACAGACGCTCAATCGCTTCGCCTGGTTTGTGACCGGCGAGACCGCGGCGTATCAAATTGATCTTTTCCAGCTCCCACGGTTGCAAAAGCAATTCTTCACGGCGGGTTCCGGAAAGGAAAATATCGATCGCCGGATAAATGCGTTGATCGCTAATCTTACGATCGAGCACCATTTCCATGTTTCCAGTGCCTTTAAATTCCTGAAAGATCAGTTCGTCCATACGACTGCCGGTTTCAATAAGCGCGGTCGCGACGATGGTAAGCGAACCGGCTTCTTCAGTATTACGTGCGGCCGCGAAAATTTTGCGCGGGATTTCCATGGCCCGTGCATCGATGCCGCCACTCATGGTGCGTCCCCCACCGCCCATCGCATTGTTGAAGGCGCGAGCGGTGCGCGTAATTGAGTCGAGCAAGATGAAAACATGTTGGCCTGCTTCCACCAAACGCTTGGCCCGCTCGATCGCCAACTGCGCGATGCGAGTATGGCTTTTGATATCGCTGTCGTTTGAGCTGGCGATGATTTCAGATTTCGGATGCGACCGCTTGAAATCGGTGACCTCTTCCGGTCGTTCGTCCACTAGCAAAATGATCAACTTCATTTCCGGGTGATTTTTCACCACCGCATCTGCGATGTGATGCAACAGCGTCGTTTTCCCGGTTCGCGGTGGAGCGACGATGAGACCGCGCTGTCCCATCCCCAGCGGCGTCATCAAATCCATGATCCGCGTGGTGTAACGGTCCGGCACCGTTTCGAGTTTAATTTTTTTGTTGGGATTAATCGTCGTTAATTCTTCAAACGGACGGAGTCCCTGATATTTCGTCGGCTCCTCGTCGTTGATCTTCAGCAGCTTGATCAATTGCGGTCCGCGATTTCCCCGCCGGGTCTCGCCGTAAATCCACATTCCATCCCGTAGTCCGAAACGGCGCACGATTTCCGGCGTCACAAAAATATCCTGCGGCGCCTGGATGAAATTGCGCTTCGGATCGCGGAGAAATCCGAACCCTTTTCCCGAAATTTCGACGATGCCTTCTCCAAACTCGGGTTCACGCGGCTCGCCGGTTTCACCTTCACCAGCGCTCACCGCTTCGGTTTGGACATCGGACGACGACTCGATCGGTGCATCGTTATTGAAACCACTCTCACGATCGGAGTTCACGTAATCGGAGTTGTAGTTCCGGCGCCGTGGATAACGCCGGCGAGGGCGTCGGTGCCGTTCGCGGTCCGGGCGCGGTTCAGTTTGGGGCCGAGGCTCGGTTTCGGTACGTGCCTCAATTGGGCGGCTTTCGTTCTCTTCGCTCATATAGAATTCACGCGTGCGCGCGGGTCAGCGCAGTCTCCGTTTCTTTACTCAGTTTCAGGCCGGCAATTTCGCCAGCATTTCGTCAGGGATCTCCAGGTTTGAATAGACGTTTTGCACGTCATCATCGTCTTCGAGCGCGTCGCACAAGCGCAAAACCTGTTGCGCCACGGACTCGTCGGCGACCGTAATTGTGGTATCGGGGATGAAAGTAAACTTTTGGCTCTCGGTAGTGACGCCCGCTTTTCTGAGCGCCTCAGCTACAGCATAGAGCTGATCGGGAGCGGTGATAATAAGATACTCATCCTCTTGGTTTGTCAACTCCTCCGCCCCCGCCTCCAGCGCCAACTCAAAAATTCGCTCTTCGTCAATGGAAGAGCGCGGCACGATAATCTGACCCTTGCGATGGAACATGTAGGAAACGCTTCCATTCGATCCAAGGTGGCCGTGGTTCTTTGTGAAGATGCTGCGGATTTCGGCTGCGGTGCGGTTCTTATTGTCGGTAGCCGCTTCTACGATCACCGCAACGCCTCCGGGTGCGTAACCCTCGTAAGTAATCTCGTCGAAGTGTTGCGCATCCGTTCCTTCGCCGGTGCCACGTTTGATCGCGCGTTCGACGTTGTCGTTTGGCATGCTGGCCGAACGCGCCGCCAGGATGGCGCTGCGCAATCTCGGATTTCCATCGGGATCCCCGCCACCGCTTTTCGCCGCAATCGAAATCTCCTTCGATAGCTTGCTGAAAATCTCGCCGCGCCTGGCGTCAATGGCGCCTTTGAAGCGTTTTACCTTCGACCACTTGCTGTGTCCCGCCATAACTTCGGGCGAATAATTTCTGTGAAAGTCGCCTGGCCAGAAAACCGCTGATTCGGAGACGGGCGCGCCTCGAAGAGAAATCTACCGAGGAGGCGGACTAACTAATTTAATTCAACCGCAACGGAATCGATTTGTCAACACGCGAAGGAGGTAGGCGCTGTCCCAATTTTCACGAACACGCATCTCCAATGCACCGCACAGGCTTCGCAATTAATACCGGCGGAAGGCAAGGCCGCTGGCTTGTCCGGCGGTCATAGACCGCCGCTACAGAAATCTCTACAGGCTGGGTTTGTGTTTAGCGCCAAAGGCGCGGTCTTCATTTTAGCCTGGGCAACGCCCCAGGAGTTTGTTTCAGTCGGTGGACTCACGAATTCGCGGTCGCCTGACTGGGCGGCATTTTGGAGTGCGGTGGGAAGCGCAGCGCCACACCGCTTTGCTTAGCTCAGCTTCGCGGGAATCGCGAATCACTTCACGCTCTTGCGCCCGAGGATCATACTAGCGCGAAAAAAGCGCCGTGGCCGCTTCGCTTTGCCGGCGCAGTCCAAAATGGTGGCCTAATGACTCGCCAGCCCAAATTGCTCTCACCGTGTCATCGCATCAACAAGGAAGCGCTGTTAGCGCTAAAGACATACAAGGGTGGAAGCCTGTTTGCAGGACAGGCCGGAGGCCCATCTTCCTTGTGTGCAATTCGCGCAGTGCGTTCGCGTACAAAAAAACAGGGACGCGGCTTGCCGCGTCCCTGTCTTGTAGAACTTATGTCCCGATTATTCCTGTTCGCGCCTCACGGGCCCACATGCGCGTAGTAGGCGAAGTGGAGATCGTTCGAGCCCGGGCCGTTAAGGTTGATCCAACCTTGCACGATCCCCGTAGAGCCGGGGTTGATCGTGACGGTGAGGTTGTATGAGCCCCCCGCCGGAACTGAGAAGGTGTTGACGACCGAGATTCGGGGATCACCACTCGTGATGGTGCCGGCGTCGTAGACGCTGGACACGGTGTCTCCGAAGGTGTCTGGCGTGAACTTCGACTTGCTGACCGTAAAGCTCTGAGCGTTCCCGGTTGGATTAAACACCGTAATGACGACGGAATGAGCGGAGGCCGCGGGCACCTTCCCGAAACTCGCTGAAACGGGGCTTAACCAGGTCGTTCCGCTCGCCGCATGGGAGAGATTCTCGCGCCCGGCACCTTGCGCTGTGGGTCCGATGTCATGGAGGCCGGTCTTGGCGTCTTTTACAACCAGATCAGCTCGATTGACGAGGGCCGACTTGATTTGCGCAGGCGACCAGCCTGGGTGGAGATCCAGCAGCACGGCTGCTGAGCCGGCAATGTGTGGCGTCGACATGGACGTGCCGCTGAAGAAGGCCCAGCCGGAACCGTCGCCCGGGCAGGTGTCGGGTTTGCCCACACATGTGATCGAGCTCAGAACGTTCACGCCGACCGAGGAGAGATCGGGCTTGACTGCAAGATTGACCAAAGTTGGGCCTTGGCCGCTGAAGCCGGCGAGGATGTCCTTATTCTCTGGAGTAATGAACTCTTGGAACGTGGCGTCTGCCGATGCGGTGGTCGCTCCGGATGCCCGCAACGCGGTGCCATCGTTCAGGCCGATCATGACCGCCGGGAGATCGTCATCAAAGCCGGCGGTGCGGGCCATAGCGATAGGGTCCCCGGCGACATTGTTAACGATCAGTACGGCTATGGCACCAGCCTGCTTGGCGTTTGCAACCTTCTGGCTGAACGTGCACCCGCCACGATCGATGATCGCAAGATTACCAGACGCTCCGGCTGGGACGCTAGCGCACCCGTCGGAATGTGTATCGAACAAGTTGAAGGAAGCGCCTGGCAAGGCGTCGAAGTCACCCACCGCGACACCTACAGTCGTGCCGCCACCCGCGGGATACGTGAAAGGCTGGCCGACGAAGTGCTGGTTTGTGCTCGCGCCAACTGTGATCACATCGCGCGCGCGCCCGGGTGACTCAAGGGTGCCGCCCCCGGGCCCGCTGTTGCCCGCAGCGACTGCGACGACAACACCTGCCTCGACTGCATTGTCGAGACCGATCGCCAGGAGGTCGTTGTTACCGTGGTATCCACCGCCGAGCGATAGGTTGAGGACGTCCATGCCGTCCTCCACCGCGGCGTCAACCGCGTTGAGAATGTCCTCGCTGCGCGCGCCGTGAGGGGTGTCATTCACGTGGTCGGGGAAGACGTTGTAGTTTCCCAGCCATGCGCCCGGTGCTATCCCGGACATATCGTCGATGGCCACGCCGTTCACCACCGCGGTTTTGCCGGTAACGCCGGCGGCGATCCCGGCCGTATGCGTTCCGTGATCGTCAATCGCTAGGGCATCGAGGCCCTGCTGGTTGGCCTTGTTGTAGAAGACTTTTGCGACGATGACCTTGGGGGAAACGTGTTCGCAGTTCTGGTCCACCTTATGGGTCGAACTATCCGCCGCGTCGCACTTGGGGAAGCCAGACGGATAGCTGAACCCAGATGGGTCGAAGAAGGGATGAGTTTCGTCGATGCCCGAATCGATGTCGCCGATTTTGATACCAGCTCCCGCGTGCGACCTGCCGCCAGCGGCATTCCAGGCATTGGCCGCATTGATGATCTTATGGCTCTCGCTCAGCACAGGATGGTAGAGTGCGTTGTACTGGACACTCTGGACCATCGGCGCGCGAGCAATGGTATCGCGGGATTCTCCGTTAAGTTGGACAGCGACCGCGTTGAGCGAAATATCGTACTGACTAGTTACTTTCGCCTTGGGCGCGTAGGTGTGGAGCCACTGTTTGAAATCGTTGCGTTGCGCAGAGAGCTGGGCGCGATATGACTTCACCTTATCGCTCTTGAAGTCAATTTTCTTGCCCTGAGCTGGCTTAGTGCTGGAATTTGTGCTTAG
>QHRO01000161.1 GCA_003220155.1 Verrucomicrobiota bacterium | reverse complement strand
TTGAACGCAAACTTGCTCCGTTGCGTCTTGCGCTCCTCAGCATTTTTTTGACGGTGACGGTGTTCACGAAGTACACCGCGTTCGCGGTTCTACCGGCGGTGCTGGCAGGAGTGTTGTGGGCCTATTACGTCCGGCTTGTTGTCTCGCGAAAACAACTCTGGTTGTCACTCCTCGCAGTGCTCGTCCTGCCTTTGTCGGTTTTGGGAGGCTACATGGCGGCCAACGTAAAGCATTACCATACTCCGCTGCCGTGGAACGTCTCGCTCTATGACCCGAGCGTGCATCGACCGCGTGATTCGCAGCCGATCAGCTTTGTTTCTTTCAAGCCGTGGGAAGACGTCGTCATGCCGGTGCTCGCCCCCGGTAAACTGCATTCTTTTTGGACGATGCTTTACAGCGGGATGTGGTTTGATACTGAGCCCTATTTCCTTTCCTTCCTCGATGCCAACGGAGACTGGTGGCAACACTACTATTCGTGGTATCGCGGAGAAGAACCTTTTCCCGGCAAGAACCCTTCGCTTTCCCGTGTGACTATGTTTTCTGCGGCCGGACTCATTTTGCTGGGGCTTGTTCCTCTGGCTCTCGCCTTGGTTGGCGGCTTTCTCTGCGTGAGCAGCGGGCTAGCCTGAGTCTCTTTCCTGTGTTACTTGGCTTCAACATAGCGGGAGTCATCGCGCTCACTGTGCGGCTGCCGGTGTATAACTCCATCAAGCCTTCTTATCTCCTTAACGCAATGCCCGCATTTATGATTTTCATTGCACTGGGCGCGATGCTCTTGGAAAAAAATAAAATCCTAAGACGAACGACGCTCGTCGCATCGGGCACGCTATTTGCCTTTGTTACCGTGCACATGCTGCACATCGTGTTCTCCATTCACACGCTCATCACACAGGTGAAATAACGCCGTTTCGCGAGAACGCGGGTAATAGTGAAGAAGTAAGAACTAGGAAGGCTACGGTCGCCTTCCCAGCAGTTGAGTCGGGGTATTCCAACAAAAATAATCCGCTTAATTTCGACAAATCGAACCTCGCTCTGGGTGAAGCTGAATAAGGACCGTTTCCGCGTGACGATCGAGATCTGCTACTGCTCCTTGCGGGCTGGTGGGTTGACACCCAGCACCACTACCGAGACCCATCGTTGCCCGACTCCGTCGGCGATTAGCTTTCAGCAGTAGTTAAGCGGCATTCCGGCGCCAAAGGAAAGTAGGAAGATAGAATTAAGAAGCGGAAGTTCGGATTGTCGGTCGACGGTTTCGTTTGGTTTCAGGTTGACCGTTGGAGGAGATAGAAAACATATCCGTAGCTGTCTTCCGAAACATTGAATGTCTCGATTTCTTCGAGCGTCTCGATGGCAAAATCTCTGACGGCGACATCCGAATGATTCACAAGCGATTTCGCGCGCGGCTCGAGAACGTCATAATAATCTTTCATCCACGCTTCTTTGGGCAGCGTGTAGGTGTTGAATATTTTGTAACCCGCTTCTTCTGCTACCGCGATGTTTTGCGGAACAGATTGCATGTCCGGATACCCCGATCGGAAGAATTTTCTCACTGCGTCCGGAATTTGTTCGCGAAGCCAGCAGAGTTCGCTTACAACCGCGAAACCATCCGGTTTGATCGCCTTTGCCCAAGTGGTCAGTGCGTTTGCAAAACCGATGTTGTAGGCTGCTCCTTCTGCCCAAAGCAGATCGATTGTTGGAAAGACACTCGGAATGTCTTTCATATCCATACAATGCATCCGTACCAGATGATCGAGGCCGTTTTCTTTGGCGCGCCGTTTCAGGCGATTCAGGAATGGCTGATAGGAATCAACCGCTTGAATTGGTGTCCCTAGCTCATTCGCGAGCACAATGGTTTGACGTCCTGCGCCGCAACCCGCATCAACAACGACTTCAAAATGGTGTTGCGGTAAAGATCGCAAAACATAAAGACTAAGGCTGTCGTCTCCTGGACTCAGCTTGTCCATATCTGCGAAAAGGAGGTCAACGGGATTCGGTGTTTTCATCCTGGTTCGGCGAATTATTGCACCTTCGCTTTAGCGGCGAGGATTTGCGGGAGCAAAATGTCACGCACGTAATGCCAGTACGGAACAATTTCTAGCGCGTCCCGCGCACAGCGTTCAGCCGCATTTACGTCGCTGCGGGTCGTGTTCAGGTAGGAATAGGCCAGACTCATCATTAATTCCGGTTTGCCCCATGATGGTTCAAGCACGTCATCGCTTGCTTTGATTTTCGAACAAACTTCTAATCCTCGCTGATAATTTTCGATCGCCTTATTCTGGCCACCGCCGCGCTCAGGCGGAGTATTCCAAAGAATCGGGCCGCGCACCCAGATCAGGCGCGGATTATCGGGCGCCATATCAGTCGCTTCCTTCACCAGCGGCATGATCTGGTAACCCAAACATGAAATTGTCCCGACTTTGGCATCGACGAATGTGGGATCCTTCTCCAGCGCGATCTTGAATTCGTCGAGCGCGGTCTTGAGGTCGTGCTCCAACTCCTTTGGATCGACGGAATCGTTGAAGCCGTTGATGGCCCGCCTCCACTGAGCAAAGCCGCGCCAGTATCGGATGCGCGAGGCGATATCCTTTTCTTCTGAAAACGGCTTTAAGTCATCGTAACCACGTTGCATTGCGGTCCGGTCCCCCTCGTAGTCGGCTCGTTGAATCTGCGCAACGATCCGGACGGCTTGTTCACCAATATCGTTAGCGCGAGTTGTCTGGATAACCAAAAGCGAAACCAAAGTAGCGACCAACGCGACGGCGACCGCTCGATTTTTATTGGGACAGATTTTGATCATCGTCGAGGCAACGGTTGACCGGCAAGTGGCTGCAGAAATTCCAACACGGCTTTGGCCGCTGATCCGCCTTTCTCGGCGTGCACGAGCAATGGAATCCCATGCGGTCCGGGCACGTGCACAATGTTAGGGAAGGCGGCGACTGCCGCGCTCACGATGTCGAGTCTGCCGAGCATTGTCGCTGCGAATATGTCCATGCGCGCATTATGCTCGAGCAAGTATTCGGCGATGTCGCGCCGACCCATGTGAGAGGCACCGCCTAGTGCCGTTTCGAAATCCCCGTTGCCCCAATCGATTGCCCCGTTGATTAGATTCGGTTCTTCGGCGAGCATTGCTTTCACCGCCGCCAAATTCGCGTGACCGGCAATAACGAAACGCTTGACGCGTGCTCGATCGAACTGCGGATGGTGTTCGGGAAAATCAGGTACTTTGTCAGCTGATTCCGGAGTTGCTGACGGCGCCGCACCGGACAGTCTGCTTCCGGGCTGGGCCTGCAACAGACCTCGACCGCAAAAAAGGCCAACAGCGGCCCCGACACTGCCAATAAGGAATTGCTTACGCGTGCAGATTACATTGATGTTTTTCAGAGTTAATGCCGTGCGCATAGCTAGCTTTCTGTTGTTGTGGACGAAGAATACGGACGCGGCGTGATTTACCGACAACAATGTCGTGAGTGATCGCGAAAAAGTCGCGAACACGCTAAATCAAGACGTGATTAGGGCTGTCTAAAGTGGTTTGCCCAGAAGCTCGAACAATTTGTCCTTGTAGTTTCGGCTGAGAGTAAGCTTTGTCCCGTCTTCCAAGACTATTGAGTGCTCTCCGCTAAACAGCGGTTGCAGCTCTTTAATCCGTTCGGCGTTGACAATAGCCGAACGATGGATTCGCCTGAATTTTCTCGGATCGAGTTGTGTCTCCATCGCGCTCAGGGTTTGCCGCACCATCGGACTAATTTTGCCCGTATGGAGATGCACATATTTATCGTCGGCTTCTATCCAATTAATTTCGTCAATGTTCAGGAAAGTGATGCGCCCGCCCGCCTTGATCACAAGGCGATCGAGGTATTGCGGCTTGTTCTTGATACTCTCCAACAGGGCGCTTATCTGCATACGCCCCACGTTCTGCCGCTCGGAACGGAACCGCTCTTTTGCATGTTTGATAGCCTCCTTGAATCGCGCCTGATCGAAAGGCTTTAGGAGATAGTCGAGCGCGTGAAGCTCGAACGCTCGAATGGCATATTGTTCGTAGGCTGTCGCAAAGATAATTTCCGGCAACCGCTCAATCCCGATCGATTCAAGGACAGCGAACCCGTCTATCTCCGGCATTTGCACATCGAGAAATACAACATCGGGCTTCTGTTTCCTGATCATCGCGACGGCCTCTTTGCCGTTACTGCATTCACCGACAATTTCGACATCGTGATCGTCCTTTAACATTCGACGGACAAATTTGCGCGCGAGAGCTTCGTCGTCAGCGATCAAAGCTCTAATCGGCGTATTCTTCATGTTTCCTGTCGCCTATTCAAAAATCCGCCTCTCGCTGGAAGGGAATTTCCATCACGACGGCCAGTCCTCCGTCTCGGGCGTTCATAAGTTCAAAACGGAACTCAGAACCGTAGATTTGATGGAGCCGCGCGCGGACATTACTCAAACCTACTCCCTCTGCTCCAAACAAATCGCTGTTTGAAATTATCCCCGGCCCGTTATCTCTGACCTCGAGTCGAAGCAAGCTGTTAAGACGCTTTGCTTCAATCTTGATATGACCTCGCGTCGCGCGCGGTGCGATTGCATGTTGGATGGCGTTCTCCACCACCGGCTGCAGAATAAGATGGGGCACCTGGGCAGGCAGCGTCTGCGGTTCCAATTCAAACGCCAGCGTGAGCCGATCTCCGAAGCGAACCTGTTCGATGTCAAGATAGCAGCGAAGGAATTCGGTTTCTTCCTTGAGGCTGACCAGCTGCTGGTCAGAATTTTCGAGAGTTAATCTGAGGAAGTCGCCGAGGCGCGCGATCATGCTGTTCGCTTTTGGTGGGTCTTCCAAAACGAGTGATGAGATCGAGTGCAGCGTGTTAAAAAGGAAATGCGGATGAAGCTGCATTTTCAGGGCTCTGAGCTGCGCCTGGGCGAGTTGGGCTTTCAGAGATGATTGCGCCAACTCGCTCGCCCGAAAGTTTTGATAATAGAGCAGCGCATGCACCGCGATCACGATCAGCGAGGCGATAATCAAATCGATATAGAATCCGAACCCGAAATAAGCACGGTAACAGTCGATGAGAGCGGGGAACTGTCGCCTCAGCCGCGGGGTGATGGACCAGAGCACGGTCAGATGAATAGCCTGATGAATGCCGGCGAATGAAATTAGCGCCGGGAAATAAGGCAACAGATTACGAAGATTGAGAGGACGGAACTCAATTGGGAAGCGGCGGCTGAAGCGAAAAAGAAGCGGTGCCAGAATCGCCCAAAGATAGAATTGAACCAGATTCAGCCTGAGTGCGGAGACGAACCCGAATTCTTTGTTGTTTTCACCAATCGCAGCAGCATAAGAAATCGCGGCGAAGATAACGCTGACCAGGGTCCAACCGCCGAAAAGGAGTGCCGCCCTGCGCCAGTTGATCTTGAGGTTACCCATGACGACTCCCTCAGATTATATCAAACATGACATTCAAAGCCGCCTCCTTTCAAAGGAATGTCGTGAGTGGTAGCGAAAACGGCGCGAACTTAACGGATCACGGCACGATTAGCGTTTGTTACACGGAACAATGGTCGCGCGCGAGCCGGATTCAGACGCGGGGAGCTGCGAGGAGGGAGCACGGAGCCGGGAGCAGGGGGGGTATGACTGGTGAGAGGTGAATAGTGGAAGAAGAAGGTGACAGGGGCAGGAAATCTGAATTAGCACGGAGTAAAGAGCTAAGAGGAAGAGGGACAGGCCAGAGGTGATCGGACCGATTTAACGGTTTAACGATTCCCTTCGGCTTTCGCTCAGAGCCTGAGCCTGTCGAACGGCAACGTTTCACCAGTCGCGCCGTAGCCTCGCGCGAAGGCGGAACGCGGCGAAGCGAAGCGTAGCCAGAGGCTTTTCAGGGATGTGGAGTTTCGGTGTCGGCGGTTGCAGCTTTGATTGTGTTTCCACTCGATCGCACCGCTGCTTCGATCTTCTTCTCGGTCGTGGCCAGCGGATCGTAGGTCACATGCATCGCCCCCTTCGCGATCTTGACCTCGCGGACTCCGGGTAGGGCCGTCACGGAGTCGGTCATTTCCTTTTCATTGGCTGCGACACCGATTTCCTCGATCTCGATCCGAGCAACCATTGGTTCACTCGGCGCCGAGTTGTCCCGATCTTTTTCTTCGTTCATAGATCCTAAATAAAATCGGCTCTCATTCTGCGTATTCGGCTATCGGAAGTCAAAGAGTCCAGAGGACCGGGGCGGGGAGGGAAAGTGATCGGTGAATGGTGGAAAAGTCAGACGTTGGGGTCAGAAAACGGCGAACGCCCAACGCCGAACATCGAACGCCGAACTGCCACGATTTAAGGATGTAACGATTCAATGTTTCAACGCGGCGACGCGAAGCGCAGCCAGTGGTCGGGAAATTGCTACGTTCGATGGTATGCATTTTTCTGTCCTGACAGCGATGGCTTCCCAAAGCAATTCCTGGCCGCAATGGACGCTTTGGGCAGTAGTTATGAGTCTGGTCATGGGCTGGGTAGCGCGGAGCCGGATGCGGCCACGGCCGGCCTGTTGCGATCAGCAACTGCGACATCCGGTCAGCACGCTCATCATCGGGCTCGCGGGTTTTCTGTTGTTTGCCGCTATCGCCGTGATCTCAAATGTCTTTTCTAACAAGACAACTTCGTGGTGGACGACGGCAATTTTTTTAGGATTCGCGCTGCTCGCGCTGCCCGTGGTGGGCGATTACTTCGCTGCCCGGCATGAAGTCTCGCGGGAGGGTCTGCTCTACGGCCGGTTACTCGGTGACGGCGGATTTCTTTGCTGGGACGAACTTAGCAGCGTCCGATTCAGTTCGAGTATGAAATGGTTCCGGCTGGAAACGCAGTCGGGCACGGTGGTTCGCGTTTCTGTAATGCTGATGGGCTTGCCAGTCTTCGCGCAAATGATCCTGGCCTATGCACGATCGGCAGCGATTGATCCAACGACGCAAATGATTCTGCACGCAACGGCAGAAGGAAATCCGCCTTCAGTCTGGGGATTATCGGAAGGTCCGAGCCGGACTAACGTTGAATAACGAACGAATGACGAAGCCGTGTAAAGATGGAAGTTTCCATCCGGTTTAAGGTGGCTTTATAACGGCGAAGGACCAATGGCGCACTCCTGCTCTTGCTCCTGCTCATGATTTTAATCGAGATCGGAGATCAGAGGTCAGAAAACGCCGAACGCCCAACGCCGAACATCGAACGCCGAACTGCCACGATTTAACGATTCAGAGGTAGTAAAAAGGTCTGCTCTTCGGCCGAAGGATGGCAAAACTTCCATCACTGCGAAACCCGAGCGCAATAGCTCATGTGACTACTGCGACAAATTTGTCGGGCGACAGCGTATTTGGTCAAGCTCAGCACTAAATGAAGCACTGAAATTTTGTCGCCCACTTCGCGCATTCGAGATAAAGTTTACCAGCCGGCAAGACAAGGCCGGCCGCAGGAATGATGGAACGGATCAAGAATGCTCTTGCGGAAGGTCCTCGAGCCGCTGCCTCCACCATCCATTATTTATACTTGGCGCGGATTCCTTTTCTTGGTTGGCTCACCTTATTCGTCCTCCCGTTATTTGCGCGATGGGTCGGGCGGCCTCTCGTTCTTGCAGCGTACGATTTGGCGTCCGGTGGCGAGGCTTTTTTCGTTGGAATCGCCTATGGATTAGCCGGTGGCAGCATCTATTTCACCGCTCACGTTATTACCAATCTCTGCTCCAAGCGGTTTCGGCTCGTCATCGATCCAATAGTTCAAAGCCGAATCGATAAAGGGTGGGCGGGCGCGATCATCGTCGCTTTTTTCGTAAACATCCTGGTAGCTGCTGCCGCTTCAAAACCGATCCATTCTTATAGCGGCCAAATCGCGGGGGCGATGGTCCTAGGAATGCTCATCGCGTTCGCCGGCGCGTTGGCCGCCAGAGAAATCTCTTTCCGCCTGGCAAAGAATCCCACCTACCGAGGTTTAGTTTGGCTTGGGATCAAGATCGGGCTCCGAAAGCAGAAAGGATATTTGCGCCCGGTTTCCGCAGATGTAGAGACCGATAATCCGGCAAAGTGGGAGTATGAGGACGGTCAGATCCGTGCGGTCTGCTACACCTTTATTGTTATCGTCGCCTACTGCGTCATCACCGGAAAACAGGTCGCGCCGCTGGTGGCGTTGATGCTGTTGGTGTCCCTGTGGGTCCTTGTTCTGGCCGGTGTTACTTTCTTTTGGGACCGTTACCGGTTACCGGTGCTTCTTATCCTGGTCGTTTATTTCTGGCTCGCCGGGTTTTCTCTAAAGGCCGATCATTATTATCACGTCTGGACCAGAATCAGGTTCGATCCCGAACTGACGCCGGGCGAAATCGTCGGTCGAGCAGCGAAGGAACATCGACCCGTCGTGGTGGTAGCAGCGGCTGGCGGAGGTATTCAATCGGCCGCCTGGACTACTTCGGTCCTCGATCAATTAGGCAGACGTCTGAAGGCCGATTCCGGCGGCGCATATGATTTGCCGCGCAGCATACGGCTGATCAGCGGCGTTTCCGGCGGCAGTGTCGGCGGAATGTTTTACGCCGAAAACTTCAACGAGGCCCAACCTGATTTCAGTCACAGTTTCCAGGCTGCGTGTTCCAGTGCTCTCGGGCCCACCATTCGCGGTCTTTTGCGACAGGACCTTTGGCGCGCCCTCATGCCATTTCTCGTTACTGATATTTGCAACGATCGCGGACGCGTCTTGGAACGACAATGGTGCAAAAGTTTCGACAACAAATTTAAACCGACCGCAAAACTGGCCGAGGCGACTCTATCGGCGTGGGGTGCGGACGCGCTTTTGTTGAAACGACCGGCGCTAATATTTAATTCAACCATTGTAGAGACGGGGCAGCGATTGGCCATCTCCACTGTGCCGATCACGCACGGACTGATTGGCGAAACTGAGTTCACCCAACGTTACTGCGCCGAGATTTCGATAAGTACTGCGGCCCGGCTTTCGGCCACTTTTCCTTTCGTCACCCCGACCGGCCGGCCCACAATGCTAAGCACGAATCCCTCGGCTTGCTCGACCGAGTCACCACCACCATGCGGCGGAGGCGATCAACACCTGGTCGATGGCGGATACTATGAGAACAGCGGCCTCGTCGGAGCGATTGAGTGGATCGACGACGCTCTAACCGATCTCACCAATCCGGCAAAGAATCCCAAACAGTATCCGTTACCAAGGGATATTTTGTTGTTAGCAATTGATGCCTTCGAACGGCCAACCGATCCGGAGGATCCGTGTCAGCCGACACAGACCGCGCCGACAGATAAGTCCGCTGAAGTAGCTCACGGCGTGATCTATAATCTTGCATCTCCGCTTCACGCAGTGATGAACGTGCGGGGCACCGGGCAAAAATCGTTTGCCCGACGTTTGCTGCGAATGTTCCAAGCGCGTTGGGCGTGGCAAGGGGTCAATATTCGCGACGTTAAAATTTTTTTCGAAGTGGAAGATCCAGCTAATCGGGAAGAGCACGTCCAGACTAATCAGAAAACGCAGGCTCTGGTTGGTAAAAAGCCGGCTGGTCGATTCTATATTGGACTAGATCCCGGGAAAGAACCGCTCTCCTGGCATCTGCGGCCGAGCGAGATTGAAGAACTAACGAAGCAATGGGTTGGCTTCAACACCGCTTCGGAGAATTGCCCCGATAATTACCAAGCGATCCTCGACTTCTTTAAGACCGAGCTTGCCAACCAGTAAAATTGTTGGGGTCTGCCGGGAGAAGCGAAAACACAGAATAACAAATCCGCGTCCCTGCACAAAGGCGTTCAGCGGAAGCTGTAGCCGCGGTACGTTGGCGAGCAGGCGGCGCGGCA
>QHRO01000160.1 GCA_003220155.1 Verrucomicrobiota bacterium | reverse complement strand
AAATTGGCGGTTTGAAGTCGTCGCGCGCAAGTGCGCATTCTTTAAGTCTTAAATCTGCAATCTGCAATCTGAAATTAAGCGGGTTTTATCCCCCACACCCAGACGAACTCCTTGTTCTCACTCGTCTCGATCTGTCCAAAGCCGGCCCGCTTCAGATATTCCTCTAGCTCGGCCGGTGTTGACCATCTCTTCATCTTCGGAGCCTGCGATGACCATCTTGGCCTGGGTTGGAGTATCGGAAAGATTGGTCCAGACCGTTTTATAATCCCAGCGCGGCCAACGCGGCTCGGTCGCCTCTGGTCGCTTAATCTCCTCGTTCATTCTGCTCGTTCCTTTACCCACAAACCGGCACGTGCCAATATTTCTGGAATGCACTACCTGGGACTGCATGAGAGTGATTCTTCCCCTGATGCCGAAATCAGGAGCGGCTTGGCATTATGCGACGGGTGGCGATCGACCAATACACGATTACCGCCAGTGTTGCCCCGCAGATGTCGATCATTACATCGCGCAGCGAGGCCGTTCGAGATGGAACGAAAGCCTGATGAAATTCATCGGTTGCTGCGTAGGCCGCGCAGAGCAGAAGCACCAGGCCGGCGGAAAGCGCCCTGCGTCCTTTCAACGCGGTGTGGACAACCGCGCGATACAGCAGCACGGCCAGGACCGCATATTCCGATACATGCGCCAGCTTGCGCATAAAAAATTGTACCCGCAAAATCGTGAAGGGCGAAATTGTCGGAAAAAGCCAGTGTAACAGAGGCCCGATAATACGTGACGTATGCTCGGCCGACAGCAAATCAGTCGAGCCAACGAAAATGAGGGCCAACCAGATTATAATCGGCAGCCAGTATCGAAGAAATGCTTTCAATGAGGAATGTTGAGTGCGCAGTCGTGTTCGACAATTTACTCTATTATAGGTTCAATAATCTAAGATGCTTGAGGTTTAAGGTAAGGCGAATGTTTGGCCCCAATTCGCCTTTGCTCGTTGAGCCGATTTTCCCAAAAGCGAGTCCGGGTTGGAACGGATGGTTGATGTTTGGCGTTTGCTGTTTGATGTAGGGGTGATGGCGGACTCGGATTCACCGGTCGTGTTCGAACCGATTTTCCAGGAAATGATTTGGGGTGGTCAAAAGCTTGCCGCCTTGTTTGGCAAGAGATTGCCTGCGAACAAACGAATCGGTGAATCGTGGGAGATCGTCGATCGACCGGAGGCCCAGAGTATCGTGCGTGATGGTCCGCTCTCGGGTCGATCGCTTCACGACCTTTGGGTCACCTTTCGCGAAGAGCTGTTTGGCAAGGTTCCCGATACGCCCCGTTTTCCGCTTTTGATCAAACTGCTTGATGCGCAGGAGAAGTTGTCACTGCAAGTCCACCCGCCGCAAGAAATCGCAGAATCGTTAGGCGGCGAAGCCAAGAGCGAATTTTGGTACGTCGTGG
Source organism: Verrucomicrobiota bacterium (assembly GCA_003220155.1). Taxonomy (GTDB): domain Bacteria; phylum Verrucomicrobiota; class Verrucomicrobiia; order Chthoniobacterales; family UBA10450; genus AV69. The sequence goes on along the minus strand of QHRO01000160.1, from coordinate 5,480 downwards.
CGGCGGAACCGAATGCCAAAGTTTTCGTCGGTCTCCGGAAATCGATGACGCGCGATCAATTCGAGGAGGCCATTCATTCCGGAACCGTCGCCGATTGTGTTCACGCGATCCGAATGAAGAGCGGTGCTGCCATGTTTGTGCCTTCGGGACGGTTTCACGCCATTGGCGCCGGAAACGTCTTGGTCGAGGTCCAGCAAAATAGCGACACCACCTATCGCGTTTTCGATTGGGATCGAGTCGACGAGCAGGGTAAGCCGCGAAAACTTCATCTCGATCAGGCATTGCAATGCATCGATTTCAATGACGTGGGGCCGAAGCCGATTACACCAAGGGGTGAATTACTGGCGCGGCATCAACGTTTTTTCGAAGTGCAGAAATGGAACCTCGTGTCTCCTCGCGACATTGCCCCGCTTGGACAATTTGCGATTGTTTTGTGCTTAACCGGCGAGCTGCAGTACGGCGGTATTGAGTTCACACCGGGTGATTTCTTTCTCGTGCCGGCTTCGGTAAAACATCGATCGATCTATCCGCGGGAAAAAGGCACATCGCTCCTGCGCGTGACGATTCCAGCCTTCGCTTGAGCGCGGCTCAACGTGAAGGCTGCACGTCGGAGTTATAGGTAAGCGGGCTATGGCGCGACCCGCGACCTTCTGCTTTCAGGCTATCCCGCCATGTTTCTTTGAAGCTTTCGCGACGAGATCCTTCGGTTTCGCTACGCTTCGCTCAGGATGACGGTGAATTGCTGTGAATCCTTGGAATTTTCGCATGAGATTCATGTCGGTGTCGTGCTCGAAGACAGCCGCCGCAGATATTGGAAACTGTAAATCCCGGTGTTGTGGCCATCATGCCAGTGCGGTTGCAGGGCATACCCGCCAATGACCCCGAAACCGTCGAGCTGGAAGCTCGCGTCCGTATAACTGACCTCTGGCCGCAAAACATTTCCGAGCACATCCGGCTCGCCGCCGCAAGCTGCGCAAGGACACGCGCGGCGGAGTAGCTCAAGATTGAGATACGACTCGCTGCCGTCGTTCCATTGAATCGCCAACTCATTACCGATTTGCTGAATGTTTGCCGGTGCCAAAGGCATGCGACTGCAATCTTAGCAGGATGTCACGGGAACACAGGCTTTTTAGCCTGTGCGTCCAGCGGGTTTGTAACCCGCTGTTCCGAACTTCGGCGGACAGAATGTCCGCTGGGCGCACAGACTACAAGTCCATGTTCCGATGCTTTCGTTCACCGAAAATGGCGGTGCCGACCCGGACAAGCGTCGCGCCTTCTTCCACTGCAACGCTGTAATCATTTGTCATTCCCATCGAAAGTTGCGGCAACTTTACTTGGAATTCTTTTTCGATCGCATCACGCAGCTCACGAAGTTCCACGAAATACCTCCGCGAAGCCTCCGGCTCTTCAGCAAGGGGCGGAATACACATCAAACCTTCGATGGACAGTCGCGAGAGCATCAGAAGCGATTCCAGCTCGGCTCGCAGTGTTGTGGTTTTGAATCCAAATTTGCTTCCTTCGCCCGCGACATTCACTTCCAACAAGATGCGCAGATGTAATCCATCCTCCTGGGCGATGCGGTCAATCGCCTGGGCGAGACCGAGACTATCGACGCTATGAATCATTTCAAACAAAGGGAGAGCATGACGGATCTTGTTCTTCTGAAGGTGACCGATGAAATGCCAGCGAAGGTGTGACGGTAACAACGGGATTTTAGCACGAGCTTCCTGCACTTTGCTTTCGCCGAAAAGAAGCTGACCGGCACCGATTGCTTCGCGGACAACCTCCGCGGGGTGGGTCTTGGTCACAGCAACGAGCTCAACGTCGGTCACGTTTCTTCCGGACACTTTCGCCGCTTGAGCAATCTCATCTCTCACGCGGTTGAGGTTTGCTTCGATATTGATCACAGCTTTCAATCAGAACATTCCAGCCGAGCCTACGACCCAGTTATGTGCGTCCAAAATAGCTTCGGATCAAAAGCAAGTATCCGAGGAAGGGATGGGGTCAAATTAGGGCAAGCCCAGTCCGTCTTCGATTCTGAACTGCCGTGGCACGCCCAGAATCCTCGTTGAGACCAACGCAGCGGGGTCAATGAAAAAGTGCAAAAAAGTGGGGGACTGACCCCTAGTTGCCCGATCGGATTCCCCAGGCTGGCGATCACGCCGCACAATTTGCGTCGAAAGGCGTCGCCGGTTTCACTAAGCTTTAATGAGCACGGTTAGGTCGGAAGCTGATCGGAAGCACTCCTTAGAGTTCCCTCCGAGAAATTTTCTGTGAAACGTCGAATGATTGATCGGGTAGTGATTGCGCTTTTGTTTGTCGCGCTGTGCTTCGTGCTTATAGAACGTGTGAGTTGTCCACCCGTCGCTCTTGCGGCGAACGCTCAACTGACTTCGTTTTCAGCAGAGCGAGCAATGAAGCATGTGCTCGCGATCGCCCAGCGGCCACATCCAATTGGGAGTGCGGAGCATGATCGCGTGCGCGACTACTTGGTCGCGCAGCTCAGCAACTTGGGGCTCGGCCCGCAAATCCAGAATGCAACGGGCGTTGGCACACGCTATGCCGACGCCGGAAGAGTGCAGAACATTCTCGCGCGAATGGCCGGCAGCCAGAAGGGCGGCCCAGCGGTCCTTCTTGTGGCTCATTACGACAGCGTCGAAGCCGGACCGGGTGCCGCAGATGACAGCGCCGGCATCGCCGCCATTCTCGAGACCATTCGGGCATTGCGCGCCGGAGCGCCGCTTATGCACGATGTAATCGTGCTGTTCACCGACGGTGAGGAATCGGACATGCTCGGCGCAGCGGCCTTTGTGCGCGAACATCCATGGGCGAAAGACACTGCAATGGTGCTCAACTTTGAGGCGCGAGGGACGAGTGGTCGCTCCTTAATGTTCGAGACTGGCCCGAGCAATCTCGACACCACACGCGTATTGCGAACCGTCCCCGGTGTTACAGCAGGTTCCTTGTTCACTACGATCTACCGCACGATGCCGAACGACACGGATCTGTCGGAGCTAGCGCTACTTGGCACGCCTGCTTTAAACTTTGCTTTTGGTGATGGCGCCGATCGTTATCACACGTCGCATGATGATGTGGCTCATCTTAATGTGGGAAGCTTGCAGCATCACGGCCAGCAAGCGCTGGCGCTAGCGCGCGCTTTCGCCAACGGACCGTTGCCGCGCCGGCGAACAGGAGACGCAGTCTTCTTCGACTTCCCTGGGGTTGGACTCGTCGTTTACTCTGAAAAGTGGGCGATCCCCTTGGCCCTGCTGGCGGCTGCGCTCACACTTGTAGTAATCGTCCGCTCTCGCCGTGAAACCACACGATTTGGCCGTGACGCCCTATTAAGCGCTACGGCTACGGTTGGAGCAGTCGTTTTGTCCGCCGCGGCCGCGTATCTCGCAGGGTTAATCCTTTCACTTCTACACGCCACGCTTCCCTGGGGCGGCGCTCCCGCATGGAGTCCGCTCTACTGGGCAGCCGTCGCGCTGTTGTCCCTGGTGATTTCTACAGCCTCGTATGTCGTCCTACGCCGCCGAGGCAGCGTGAATGGACTCCATGCTGGAGCGTTGTTAGCTTGGACGCTGCTCTCATTAGCAACTGCGGCGATTGTACCGGGTTCGAGCTATCTCTTTACCTGGCCTACGCTGGTCGTCGCGCTCGCAGCATTATTCCCAGACGGCCGCGGGCTTCTGACAACGAAAGGTATAGCGATGTGTATCGCGGCGCTCGTGACAGCCGGGCTGCTTATTCCAATTGCATATTTGATCGGCGCTGTTTTCCTTGGAGTTACTGCGGCAGGCGGAATCATAACAGCAGCGATCATCGCGCTAATCGCGTGGCTACTTATGCCGTTACTCGAGATCGTATGCGATGGCGCGCGCTGGTCCACGCCGCTCATTTGCACCGCGGCTGCGCTGGTCCTCGTTGGGATCGGTGCGCTGACCGTGCGCGCAAGCGATGTGCACCCGGTGCCCTCCATGCTGATCTACGCCATCGATGCGGACAGCTTGGATGCTTGGCTGGCAAGTCGAGCGTCCACAGCCCGCGCTGACGCGTGGACTCGGACTTCCTTAGGTCTGTTTACGCAGGGACCAGAGTGGATTGCACATATGTTCCTGTATCCCACAGCTATTGTCGCGAGGCGCGTGCCGTTTCTTCCGCTGCCGCAGCCGACCATCGATATCTTGTCGGATTCGACGACAAGCGATGGGCGGCAACTCTCGCTGCGTGTGCAAGCGGCGGCCGACGCGACTATGCTAGGGATACGGGTGACCGCTGCCCCGGTGATCAGTGCAGCCATCGATGGTCGTGCGGTCGACACGACGCGCTACAGGTTGCGTACGCAGGAGTGGGCTCTGCGGTACTGGGCACCATCAGACGCCGGCGCGCTGTTGCGCCTCACGGTGCCTACTGGATCAACGCCAACACTCGAAATCATTGCGCGCTGCCCTGGGGTTCCCACGCTGCCTGGCGTCAGCATTTCCCCACGTCCCGCAAACGTAGTTCCCGTCCAGTCTGGAGATGTAACAATTTTGTGCCGACGCTTTTCGATGCCACCAGGAAAATGAAGAACGCTCCACTAGGCGCACTTCCTCCAGGTCGCGCTTGCGCCGCCGCTTGAACTCCGCCTCGCCAAACCAAGCTTCCGTCAATAGAAAGCGCAAATAGTGAGCTGACCCGTATTTTGTCGAATGAATGCTTGCTAGCCGCTTATCTCGATGCGATCGACACACTGACCTACGCGCGCGAACTGGCCGAGCAAAATGCCGCCGCAGTGCGCAGTTAAAAGCTATCGCTCCCCTGGCGTCGGAGTAATTGTCGGCGTGCTGTTGCTTTCGTCAGCAACTGTTTCGTCGCCGCGCCGCTTTTCTTTTCGTCGGTCCTCCTTGCTCGTTTGGCGCTCCTCTTTCTTCATCTCGCGGCGCTCTCTTCGAGAAAGGTCAGTCGGTGCAATTGACGAATTTCGAGCCGGGGACGCCGACGAATTTGGCGAAGGCGATGCGGATGGCTCGACGGTCGGCCGCGGCCGCTCTGCCCGTGGTATCGGCGTTGCACTCGGATTCGGCGATGCGGATTCTATAGCTGTCGAACTTGGCTTCAGCCTCGAACGCGATCTTTCCACCGGCGATCGTGCGGAAGTTGGACTCGCTGCCGCCGATGGCGCGGGACTAGCGGTTGCGCTGGGTGATGCTGATTGCGACGATGTCGATCTTGCGTTTGGTCGGGGCATCAATGTCGGACGCGGAGTGGCTGTTACTGTTTCACCCGGCGTCGCCGTCACGCGTGCTGTTGCTGACGGAGTCGCAGTCGCGGTCGTCTCTGGCGTCGCGCGACGGCCTGGTGTGGCGGTCGCCGCAATGGTTGCAGAGCTCGCCGGAGTCGAAGTTGAAGTGGCTCTTGCGGATGGCACGGCCGTCGCCGCAGATGTCGAAGATGCCGATGTCGTCGATGTTTCGGCGGCAGCCTCCGTTGGTTTC
>QHRO01000250.1 GCA_003220155.1 Verrucomicrobiota bacterium | reverse complement strand
CATGGGAAGATCGCGAAGTTGCAAAGTAGATGCGTTCAAAAGCAAAATTCAAGCCCACCAGCTTATTGTTGGCATCGACATTTGCCGACTCCCCGAGCCGGGGCATTGCTTGACTTTAAACGTCCGCTACGGAACGTCCTCTGCGATTGATGAAACGGGGGAGAAGAGCGGCAATTGCGGGGCTTATAGGGACGGTTTGCACGATCTTTATGGTCGGCTGCGGAGAGGACCCCCGTTTTTCCACCCAAACCCAATATCTCGGTGGGGTTTATGGCCCGGGTCCGGTTTCATCCAGCGCCCCACTGGACAACGTTTCCTATTGGGACGGTGACGATATGGACGGAAAACCGAGCGTGAAAATCAGCCTGGGGGAGCAACGCGCCTATTTTTATAAAGGTGGAAAGCTGGCAGGCCTCTCCCAGCTGTCGACCGGGCGCGAAGGATTAAACACTCCAATCGGGCATTTCGCGATTCAGCAAAAGGATGTGAACCATGTTTCGACCAAATATGGTGATTACGTAGATGCCGCTGATAACGTGGTAAAGCCAAATGTAGAGCTGGGGGTCGATCCGAAGCCGCCCGGGACTCATTTCAAAGGCGCACCCATGCCTTATTTTATGCGCATTCATGGAGGAGTTGGAATGCATGCTGGCTATCTCCCTGGCTATCCCGCCTCCCACGGTTGCATCCGGATGCCGGAGTTCATGGCGGAGAATTTCTTCAAGTCGGTCAGCGTCGGCACGCCAATCGCGATCACAAATTAGTCGTAGCACAGGCATCTTGTCTGCCGCGGGACGGACTCGCGGTGGCGAGCCTGTGGGGCCAATGGGCATCTTGCCCGTTGATCACAACGATAAGGAGCCAGGCAAGATGCCCGGCCTGCCCACAGCCAGGACGGCTGTGCTACGAGCCAGCTCATTGAAGTTCACGCACTTTTCGGCGACAACTTCTAGTGGAAAAAAACAGCGCGGAATTCCTGCGGCTGGCTGCGGCAGCTGAACCGATCCAACGCAAGCTGCGCCGGATCGCAACGGGCGATTTTCCAGTTTCCTTCTCCCATGTGATCGAGAACGCACAGCCGTTTCTTGTCGCAACCATTGCGGAACATGATCGCCGCAGTATTTGGGTTATCTGCCCGACGGTGCGCGCGCAGGAGCTTTTTTTCGAAAGCCTGTCGAATTGGAATTCGAATGCCTCGTTCTTACCGGAAGCGGAGTTCGCGGCGGTCGAGAACATTTTGCCGGATCCCGAAATTGCAGCGGAGCGGCTGGCGCTGCTGTCCCAAATCGAAAAGGAGAACGCCGCCAAAGTAGTCGTCACGACCCGAGCGGCACTGGATCAGCCCGCCCCCAACCGTGGCACATTGCGCTCGGCTTCGCTTGAAATTCAGCGCGGGCCGAACATGGCAATGCCTGCGTTGTTGAGCGCATTGTCCGGTGCCGGCTACGAACGCGTCGCCCAGGTTACGACCCGGGGTCAGTTCGCGGTCCGCGGCGGTATTGTCGATATTTTTTCATGGCATACCGCCCTGCCGCTGCGGATTGAATTCTACGGCGACGAAATTGAATCGCTGCGTGAATTTGACCTTGATACTCAAACGTCCGTCCGCACTCGCGAGCAGGCGAGTGTGCTTCTGAGCGCGGCCGACGATACCAGCGGTCGCGTCCGGGATTACATCACTCAGAACACCCTCGTGATCGAGCTCGAACCCGCATTGGAGGGCGGAGCTCCTGCGACGCAGGGCTCGCTGGAGCTCGCCCCTCCAAGCCACATTCAAATTAGCGAAAGCTGGATCGAAAATGTTGAGGCAGGGCCGGAGGATTTTTCCGCTGCATTTGTCGAATGCGACATCGGCGAATTCGCCGTTGGCGATTTCATGCTCGCGGAAACGAAACGCGCGCAATTCATCGCGCGGCTGAAGCGATGGCGCGACGAACACGCAACCGTTGCGACCTATTTTCAAACCGAGGGCGAGATCGAGCGTTTTCGCGAGATCATTTCGGTCGACGCACTGGCCGGCATAAATCTGCTCGAAGGAACATTGAGCCGCGGGTTTTGTTTTCCCGCAGCCAATCTGGTCATTCTCTCGGCCAACGAACTGCTCGGGCGTTTTCCCATCCATGGCCGTCGACGTTTGCGCCGCGCAGAACGACGCAATCGCGCGCAAATTGATTTCAGCGAGCTCAACGAAGGCGACCTTGTCGTCCACCTCGAGCACGGCATCGGAAGATTTCTCGGGCTAATCGAAATGCCGGCAATAGAGGAGCGAGCTCCGGCGAGCCCGGCGTCGCTGGAGCTCCGCCCTCCAAAACGAGCGTCGGGGGCGAGACAGGAAGTCCTCGTTCTGGAGTTCGCCGATGAAGCAAAACTCTATGTTCCGCTGGAACAAGCCTATTTGGTTTCCCGTTACGTTGGCGTCGGGAAAAAGTCGCCGCCGCTCAGCTCGCTGGCGGACGCGAAATGGGCGCGGGCGAAGAAAAACGCGACCGCCTCTATTTTTGATTACGCCGGAAAAATGCTCGCACTTCAGGCCGAGCGCCAGACCAACCCCGGCCACGCCTTTGGCGCCGACACCAAATGGCAGGCGGAGTTCGAACACTCCTTTCCGTACCGCGAAACCCCCGATCAACTAACCGCGATCATCGATACCAAGACCGACATGGAACAGGCCCAGCCCATGGATCGCCTGATTTGCGGCGACGTCGGTTTCGGCAAAACCGAGGTCGCGATCCGGGCCGCCTTCAAGGCCATGATGGACGGCAAACAAGTCGCCGTCCTCGCGCCTACCACCGTGCTCGCACAACAGCATTTCGAAACTTTTCGGCAACGAATGTTGGATTACCCGATCCGGATCGAGATGCTGAGCCGGTTCCGGTCGCCGGCCGAGCAGAAGAAAGTCCTACAACTATTGCGCGAAGGCGGGGTCGACATTGTCATTGGGACGCACCGCCTCATTTCCGACGATGTGAGTTTCAGAGACCTCGGTCTGGTCGTGATCGACGAAGAACAGCGCTTCGGAGTTCTGCATAAGGAAAAATTCAAAGAACTGTTCAAGCTTGTCGATCTCCTCACTCTTTCGGCCACACCGATTCCGCGCACTCTCTATCTCTCGTTAGTCGGCGTCAAAGACATGTCGACCATCGAAACGCCGCCGCAAAATCGGCTTCCGGTCGAAACGGCGGTCTGTGGTTATGACGAGCGAATTATTCGCGATGCCATTAATCGCGAGCTGGAGCGCCAGGGGCAGGTTTTTTTTCTGCATAATCGCGTGCAATCGATCGAGAAAGTGCGCGATCGCGTTGCTGAACTTTGCCCGGACGCGCGAGTTGAGTTTGGTCACGGCCAGATGGGCTCCGAGGAATTGGAAGCGGTGATGCATCGCTTTGTCATGGGCAAAATCGATGTGCTGGTCTGCACCACCATCATCGAAAGCGGCCTGGACATTCCAAATGCCAACACCATTATCATTGATCGCGCCGATCGTTTCGGCCTGGCCGATTTGTATCAACTGCGCGGGCGGGTCGGGCGTGCCGAGCACAAAGCGTACGCTTACCTTTTGCTGCCGCGCGAGCTCATGATGGTCGGCGCCGCGCGCAAACGAATCGACGCCATCAAACAATACAGCTCGCTCGGCGCCGGTTTTCGGGTTGCCATGCGCGATCTCGAGATTCGCGGCGCCGGCAGTATTCTCGGAACCGCTCAAAGTGGACACATCATGGCAGTGGGTTTCGATCTATATTGCCAATTGCTCAAGCAAGCCGTCGCCCAAATTAAAGGCCAAAAACCGCGCTGGCGCCTCGAAGTAGAGGTGCGGCTCGATTTCGTCGCCACTAACGAAGCCGAGTTTGTTCACGGCGACGCTGTCGTCTCCGCTTTTCTCCCCCGCAGCTATATCAACGATACCACCCTGCGCATTCAGGCTTATCGGCGGATCGCGGAAATCACCACTGCGGAACACTTGGATCGGCTGATCAATGAATGGCGCGATCGCTTTGGCGCGTTCCCTGAGGCCGTGGAAAATCTTATTACCCTGGCCCGAATCAAACTCGCCGCCGCCAAACAGGAAATCACCAGGATCGAAACGCGGGAGGACAAATTGATGTTGACGAGGCGCGGGGATTTTATACTTGTCGCGGGCAAATTCCCTCGTTTAGTTGCCCCGGAAATCAAAAAGCGGCTGCAGGAAATTCTCGGGCTGCTTGGCAAACTCTGAAACTATGGTTCGTCCCCTCCTTGTTATATTGTTCACGGCAGCACTGCTGTCGCTGTCATCGCTCTGTCGCGGAGCATTGGCAGCTGAACCCGAAGTGATTAATGGCATCGCTGCCGTCGTCAAAAGCAATGACACCACCGATGTCATTACCTATTCGGAAGTGCGGGTGTTGTCCGCCCCCAAAGAAAAGCTATTACGCCAGCAATTCCAGGGCGAGGAGTTGCTTACGAAAATGAAAGAGGCCCGCGCCGCTGCTCTCAAGGATCTAGTCGATCGCCAGCTCATCATTCAGGCATTCAAAAAAGAGGGCTACCAGATTCCTGATCACTACCTCGATCAACGCGTTCAGGACATCATCCGGGAGAACTTCAATGGCGATCGCAACACCTTCATCAAGACCCTCCAGGCGCAAAACTACACTATCGGAGAATTCAAAAAAATGGAGAGCGACAGGATGATGGTGCAGGCGATGCGGCACAAGAATGTGGAACTCAATACCATCATCTCACCTAACCGGATTCAGGATTACTATCGCAAGCATGCCTCCGAGTTCACCAGCAAGGAGCAGGTTAAATTGCGCATGATCATGATCCCAGCCGGCACTTCCGATCCGGCGGGACAGAAGGCAATGGCGGAGGAGATTCTCGGCAAGCTGGTTAACGGCGCCGAATTCGAGCGCATGGCACAAATTTATTCCGAAGACAGCACCCGTGATCTTGGCGGCGATTGGGGCTGGGTCGACCGCGGCACCTTGACGGCGCCGCTCGAGAAAGTCGCGTTCAACTTGCGACTCGGAAAAGTCAGCAACATCATCCAGCTCGGCGGCAATTATTACATTCTCAAAGTCGAAGATAAACGCGGCGGCGTCACGCGCTCCTTCGCCGAAGTACGCGAAGAGATTGAGAAAAAATTGGTCACGGAAGAAGCGCAGGCCAAGCAGGAACGCTGGCTGACTAGTCTGCGCCAGAAAGCCTACATCAAGATGTACTGAAGTTTGATGTTTGGCGTTGAGGTTTGATGTAAGCGTCGCGCGTTAGCACTTCGGCGTTGGATGTTGAGTGTTCGATGTTGGATGTTCACGATTCTCGATTCTCGGATCGCGATCCCATAATCACTGCTCCATTGCACAGAGCGGGAACTTCCGAGACAATGCCCGATGCCTCTTCGTATCGGAATTACACTCGGTGATCCCGCCGGAATCGGACCCGAGATTATTCGGTCGGCGCTCGAGTCGGGCAAGCTAACGACTGATATCGACTATAAAGTAATCGGCCAGGTCGGGACTTTAGGTGCGGGAAGCCCATCGCCCGATTCCGCCCGCGCCGCATTCGCCGCCATGGAAGAAGCGGCTGGCCTCGCCAATTCCGGTGAAATCGACGCCATCGTTACCGGCCCGATCCACAAAGCGCGGATAGCCGAAATTGGATTTGAATTTCCGGGGCAGACCGAATTTTTCGCGGCGCGCTCTGGCACAAGCAACTACGCAATGCTCCTGACTGGAGGCACCATCACCGTCGCGCTCGTCACAACTCACGTACCGCTGCGCGACGTTCCCGCCTCGCTCAAGACCTCTGAAATCGTCCGGGTCGGCCGACTACTCGACAATTTCTTGCGCCGTCGCGGCAAAGCCGCTTCCGGCATTGCGGTCGCCGGTTTGAATCCGCACGCGGGCGAATCCGGAAAAATCGGCCGCGAAGAAATCGAAATCATCGCTCCTGCCATCGCCGAATTAAACCAATCTCTTCTCACTTCTCAGCAATCACCTTCTCGTTTTACCGGCCCCCACCCCCCCGACACGCTCTTTTTCCATCTCGCTAACGAGGAATGGGATGCCGCCCTCTGCATGTACCATGACCAAGGTCTGATTCCATTAAAGTTACATGCCTTTCATTCCGGGGTGAACGTCACCCTGGGTTTGCCATTTCCGCGAACCAGCCCCGATCACGGCACCGCTTTCGATATCGCCGGCAAAAATGTCGCGCGACCAGATAGCATGATCGCGGCGATCAATCTGGCGGCGGAGCTCGCGCAGAAAAACACCTAGTCATGTTTGCCGCGAAACACACGAACCAAACGAAAAACGGAACAAGCGATAAATGAAGAAAATTCCCCCCTCGCATTTCATCTTGCTCGGCGCTGTCGCTATCGTCCTGGGGTGGTCGGCATGGCAGCCGTACGATCGCTTGACCTGGTGGCTGGAAGTTTTCCCGGCACTCGCCGCCTTGGTGGTTCTATTCGCGACTTACCGGCGCTTTGAATTCACGACTTTGACCTACACCCTCATTGCCCTGCACATGTGCGTGCTTTTTGTCGGCGGTCACTATACCTATGCCCGCGTCCCGTTATTCGATTGGCTTCGACCAATTTTCGGCTGGCATCGCAACCACTACGATCGGCTCGGTCATATCATGCAAGGCTTTGTCCCCGCCATCGTCACGCGCGAAGTTTTCATTCGCCTCCAGGTGTTGAAGCAAACACGCTGGCAACCGTTTCTTATTGTCTGCGTTTGCCTTGCCATCAGTGCCTTTTACGAGCTCATCGAATGGTGGACAGCGCTGACCAGCGGCGACGCCGCCATTAGCTTTCTCGGCACCCAGGGCGACCCATGGGATACCCAGGAAGATATGTTTTGCGCCCTGCTCAGCGCTATTGCCGCCATCATTCTCTTGTCGCGAGTTCAGGACCGCGCGATTAGCCGCTTGGCCGCTCGCAGTTGATCATGAACCTTGCCAAGTACGGTAGCGTTTTTAACATCGGTTTGCAGAATACCTTCGTCTATCGCTGGAACTACTTTCTGCGCGCACTTTTCGGTTTGATCCCACTTGCCGGCACGGTCTTTCTCTGGCGCGCCATCTTTCGAGAGCCGGGCGGCAAAGGTTTCGGAGGCTACGATTACGGCTCGATGATTTACTATTATTTATTAACGATTCTGGTCTCTAACCTGGTCACCCCAACGGAGGACGACTGGCAGATCGCAGCCGACATTCGCGAAGGCCAGATCAATTCCTTCCTGACCAAACCCCTAAGCTATCTCGGCTATCGGACCGGTATCTTCCTCGCTGGCCGGCTGGTCTATACGGCCGTCACCATTATCCCAATCGCGCTGATCTTCTTCTACTTCCGAGACTACCTTCAACTGCCACCAAGCGCAGCTACCTACTTGCTGTCGATTACTTCGCTCATCATGGCCGCGTTCATTCAGTTTTTCATTACCTACTCACTGGCGATGATGGCGTTCTGGGTACTCGAAATTTCAACGATTGTTTTCATTGTCTACTCATTCGAATACTTTCTAGGCGGCCAGATGTTTCCGGTCGATATTATGCCAATTGGCGTGCAAGCAGTCATGAAATGGCTGCCGTTCTACTACGAGCTATTTTGCCCGATCGCGATTTTTCTCGGCCGCCTGCAAGGCGCCGAGTTGGTTCAGGCACTGGCTATCCAGTCCTGTTGGCTAATTCTCACCTGGGCCGTCGCCCAACTCATGTGGAAGCGGGGCCTCGGCCATTACCAGGCCGTTGGTGGATAGCGTGGATTCGCTATTGGCTTCAGCGGTTAATTCGACGTGCCAGCATGCTCTGGTTATTTTGTCACAGGTAAGCCTGCGGCCTTCCAAGCTTTGAAGCCGCCGGCCATTGATTGCACGTTCTTGTAGCCCATTCGCTGCAAACTTTCGGCGGCCAGGGCGGAGCGGCCACCGCCGCCACAGTGGGTAATGATCGGCGTTGAAAGATCGGGCACGGCTTCTTCGATCTCCAACTCGACTGTTCCGCGACTGAAATTTTTCGCGCCAGGAATGTGACCTTCCCTCCATTCATCGGCGTCGCGGACATCGATGAGCAAAGTGTCGCCACGTTTCAGCGCCGCTGCGGTTTCTTGCGGGGAAATCTCCTGAATGCTCTTCTTCGCGTCAAAGACCAGTATTTCGAATCGAGCGTGCTCGGCCATAACCTAAGTTTGTCCCGCAGCAACAAGACCGCTACAGATTATTTAGCTGCGACACGCGAAATAAACGACGAAGCACGAATGACGAGACGCCCACGACAGTTGGATTTTGATCTAATCCCAGGTTTCCGTCCGTTTTTCGTGAAACTTACATGCCCTCACCTCAATCCTCTCCCCAAAGGAAAGGCGGATGCGTTAGCGACTTCGGTCATTTGAGCATTAGGGCTTCCTTCGTCATTCGTCCTTCGTCATTTTTTCCAACGTTCATCATTCGTAGCGCAATGCTTCAATCGGATCGAGCGCGGCGGCCTTTCGCGCTGGATAAAAGCCGAAGAAAATTCCCACGGCGGCACTGAAAAGGAACGCCAACACGATCGACCCGGGCGAAATCAGCGAAGGCCAATGCTTGATCGCCGAAAGAATCTTCGAGGCCAGAATGCCGAGAATAATGCCGAGCAATCCGCCAACGGAACTGAGCGAAACCGCTTCGATCAAGAACTGGGTGAGAATATCGCGGCCGTGCGCGCCCACTGCCATCCGCGTCCCGATTTCTCGGGTTCGTTCCGTTACGCTTACCAACATGATGTTCATGATGCCGATGCCGCCAACCACGAGCGACACGCCCGCAATCGCGCCCAGCAATCCAGCCATGACGTCCGCGGTCGCCGTTGCCGCCTCCGCGATTTCCTGCTGATTGCGCACACTAAAGTCGTCATCGCGACCGGCCCGGATGTTGTGTCGCTGCCGTAACAAGGAGGTGATTTGCTGCTGCGCCGGCACAAGGTCGCTCGCATTTGCCACCTGCACATTAATGTTCCGCAACGTCGTGCCGCCCGCGACGCGCTTCATCGCGCTGGTGTAAGGCATGACGACGACATCGTCCTGGTCGGTCCCTTGAATGCTGAGGCCTTTCGGAGTGAGCACGCCGCTAACGATAAATGGTACGTTCTTAATCCGCAGGGTTTGGCCAACGGGATCATCGTTGCCGAAGACTTGCGTGGCGGTTGTTTGTCCGATAACACACACCTTATTGGCGCTGCGCACATCCTGCGCGGTGAACGGAGCGCCCTCGGCCAGCGGCCACTGCCGAATGTCGAAATAATCCGGTGATTCGCCCATCACGCGGGTGAACCAGTTCTGGTTGCCAGCGGCGACCTGCGCGGTGGACGGAACTTCTTCACTGACCGCGGTCACGCTCGGTAATTCACGCCGGATGGCTTCGGCATCTTCGATTTTCAAAGTTCCGGCCCCGCCCCAACCGGTGCGAATGCCGCTGGAAGTCGTGCTTCCGGTCGAAATGACGATGACGTTCTGCCCCAGGCTGGCAATCTGCACTTGCACCTGGGCTTTCGCGCCCGCGCCAATCCCAACCATGGCGATGACCGCGCCGACGCCGATGATAATGCCGAGCGCGGTGAGCGCGGAACGAAGCTTGTTTCGCCGCAGGGCGCGAAACGCGACGTTGATTGTCGATCCAATTCTCATCTTTTGCTGTAGCGGCGGTCTATCACCGCCGAAAGTATCCGAAATCGGCGGTCATAGACCGCCGCTACAAAGTTTGGTTCGTTCGCGCTCATCCCTTGCCGATGTTGCAACTCGTTCCATTTCGACTACCGCGCTACGACGTTCTCCCACGGCACCATCATTTAAGACGAGACCATCGCGCAGGACGACATTGCGTCGTGCATAAGCGGCGATGTCCGACTCGTGGGTGACCATGACGATCGTAATGCCTCGCTCGTTCAGTTGCTGGAAGATTCCCATGATCTCAATGCTGGTTCGGCTGTCGAGGTTGCCGGTCGGCTCATCCGCAAGCAAGACCTCGGGGTCATTGATCAGCGCCCGCGCAATGGCGACGCGTTGCTGCTGTCCGCCGGAAAGCTGGCTCGGATGATGTTCCTCGCGGCCTTGCAAACCGACCGAAGCAAGGACGCGGTCGGCACGCTCACGCAATTGCTGATTGCTAAGCTGATGTCGTCCGTAGAGCAACGGCAGCTCGACATTTTCGCGCGCGGAAGTACGGGGCAGGAGATTAAAGCTTTGGAAAACAAATCCGAGTTTACCGTTGCGGATATCGGCCAGTTGATCGCGATTCAAACGCGAGACATCGGTATTATCGAGGAGATATTGTCCGCGGGTCGGCCGATCAAGACAGCCAAGGAGATTCATAAGGGTCGATTTTCCCGAACCGCTCGCGCCCATCAGGGCAACGAATTCGCCGCGCTGAATCTCGAGCGACACTCCGCGCACGGCCTGCACTTCTACTTCGCCGGAGCGATATGTTTTGTGAACGTCGATTAATTTAACAACGGTGCCGTTATTCATGAATGTCTGGCTTCGCCGCGCGATTTAACATCGAGTCTCGCAAGAGCGGGACTCGATCCACCTCGTGCTTTCATGCTCATGGGAAGCGCCGTGGTCCGCCGAACGGATTTCCCTGCTGCGGTGGGCTGGCGGCATTGGGCGCGTTGAGTTGCCCGGTGATCACCCGATCTTTGTCTGCTAATCCCTCCAACACCTCGGTGGTCGTTCCATCGCTGATGCCAGTTTTGATTTGGACTGGCTGGGCCTCGTCCCCGCGTAAAACATAAACCGTGCGACTCGTCGCCCGCGGACCGGCCGATCCGGCACCGCCAGCTCCGCCGCGATTTTGACCGGACGGCGAACGCTCCGGAGTCGGCGCGTTCGCGGGACGGTAACGCAGCGCCGCATTGGAAATTTTCAGCACATCATTCCTGTGCGCGATGACGATCGAGACGTTCGCTGTCATCCCCGGTTTGAGTTTGAGATCGGCATTATTCACGCCGATGACCGTGTCGTAAGTGACTACGTTCTGAACCGTGATCGGGGCGTTACGCACTTGCACGACCTTGCCGTGAAAGGTGCGGTTCGGGAACGCATCAACGCTGAAGTCAACATTCTGATCAACTGTTACCACACCGACGTCAGCTTCGGCGACGTTGGCGTCGATTTGCATTTTCGTAAGGTCATTGGCGATCGTGAAAATCACCGGAGCCTGCAAACTGGCGGCAACGGTTTGCCCGACATCGACGCTGCGGGAGATCACCTCTCCATCTACCGGCGATGTAATCGTGCAATGATCGAGATCGGCTTTCGCTTTATCGAGCGCGCCTTGTTTGATTTTCACATTCGCTTCCGCCTGATGCAGATTTGCCATCGCTTGATCGACGTCGGCCTGCGATGAATTTTTCTTGGCGAACAATTCCTGGGTACGTGTCGCATTCACTTTCGTCAGTTCCAAGGCTGCTTGCGCGCTCGCCAAATCGCCCTCGGCCTGCGTCACCGTCGCCTGAAACAACACCGGATCGATCTGTGCGACAATGTCACCTGCCTTCACTTTGGAATTAAAATCGGCGAAAAGTTTTTGGATATTCCCCGAAACCTGACTGCCCACCTGCACGTTTACGACCGGGTTCAATGTGCCCGTGGCGGTAACCGTTTGCGTGATCGGACCGCGCGTCACCGTCGCGGTCTGAAACTGAGCAGCGTTCGACCTTCCCAATCGGCTAAAAAGGAAAAACGCGGCGATCAAAAGGACGGCTGCCGCGATAATAAGATTGCGGCGATTCGTCATTTTGCTTCGAGGCGTGGGCACATCTTTATTATGACAAGTGAAAGGCCTGCGGCGTTACATCGAAATCTACTCGATCATGCTGCGCAACTCGCTCATTCGCGAGATGAGTTTCAAGGCCAATTTCATTCTTTGGATGCTGGTGGAAGTGCTTTGGTTCCTCGGCCAAATTGTCTTTTTCAGCATCATCTTTGGCTCGATCAATCAGATCGGTGACTGGTCAAAATGGGAAGTCGTCCTGCTCGTAGGGACTCACCAGATCATTGCCCAACTTTTCCAGGCCTTCTTTTTCGTCAATGTCGCCAACATTCCTGAATTGGTCCGCACCGGAAGACTCGATTCACTCCTCGTGCTTCCGATCGACAGCCAATTCGCCGTTTCTTCGAAACAATTCGGGCTCGACAGCGTGGTTAACGCCGCGCTCGGGGGAGTGGTGGTGGTCGTTTCGCTGACCCGTCTCGGAGTGATGCCGCAGCCATTGCACATTCTTCTCTATTTGGTGGCGATCGGTTTCGGCATCGCCATTCATTACTCCATCATGTTGAATCTGGCGGCAGTAAGCTTCTGGATCGTGCGCGCCCAGGGACTCGTTTACGGTTACTTCAATTTCCTCAATATCGCGCGTTATCCCGATGTCATTTATCCGCGGCTGTTCCGTTTGATTTTTAGCTGGGTCATCCCGGTGGTGATTGTTGCGAATATTCCGGCGCGGGTTTTGATCAAATCGCTGGGCCAGCCACTTCCGTTGATGCTGCAAATGATCGCCGCATCGTTGATCATCTTCTGGTCTTCACGTCTGTTTTGGCGGTTTGCTTTGAAGCGCTATTCCAGCGCAAGTTCCTAAGCGAAAACGGCTTTGCCGGGGAGTAAATCTCCGCTTGCGCCACTGGAGATTTGTTCTTAATTATGCGCTCCCCTCGCGCCGCCAACGCGTCGCGAGATTTGATTTTTATGGCGAAGTCGAAGAAAAAAGCCTCCACTCACAAGGCGAAGAAGCCTGCTACGCCTAAGCTTGCCAAGGCGGCGAAGAAGGCAGCTAAGCGTCCGTCCGCGAGCAAGGCCAAACCGAAACACGGTAGATCAGCGCGCCCAAAGGCAAGTCGTGCGCGTACGTCCGACTCGCCCGCCGAAATTTTCCGGGACAATAACAAACCGCGACGGCTTGATGCCTTCACCAAGGCGCAAAAGGAAAAGCTGCTGCAATTGCGCGATGCCATGGTCGATTCCATGGCCGGGGTCGCCCAGGACACCTTGCGTTCGCGCGCGGAAGGAAGCGAAGCCTCCGCCTTCGGGATGCACCAGGCCGACGCTGGTTCGGACGCCTACGATCGCGATTTCGCGCTCAGTCTGCTTTCGCAGGAACAGGACGCGCTTTACGAGATCGATCAGGCGCTCAAACGAATTGAGCTCGGCACCTACGGCATTTGCGAAATGTCGGGCAAACAAATTCCGCGGGCGCGCCTGGAAGCGATTCCATTTGCGCGTTTCACGGTCAAATGCCAATCGCAGCTGGAGAAACAAAATAAGGCCTCGCGCGTGCGGCAATCCGTCACCTCGCTTTTCGGTTTAACCGAAGAGGAAGAAGCGCCCGAGACCGAGGAAGAACAACCGGCGCCGGCGGCGGAGAAGGAGTAACTAACTCCGAAATGATTCGCGAGTATTGTTGATCTTATGGCGCAGGAAATTATCACATTGGAATGCACCGAGGCTAAAGCTTTGGGTAAACCCGTTTCGCGTTACATGTCGACGCGAAACAAGAAGAGCCCGCGCACGCCGAACCGGTTGGAAAAGAAAAAATACAACCCGTTTTTGAAAAAACATACGCTTCACCGCGAGACCCGCTGATCTCATGCAACCCAAGACCGCCAAGCGCCGCTCCGCTTTTCGACGCGCCAATCGCACCATGCCGCGCCGCCGCATTGATATCGCGGCCGAAGCAATCGATTACAAGAATCCCGATTTGTTGAAAAAGTTCGTGACCGAAAGCGGCAAAATTTTGCCGCGGCGAATCACCGGCATGCCGGCACATATGCACCGGAAAATCACGCGCGAAATCAAACGCAGCCGTTCCGTGCTGCTGATGAAATGACGTAGCCGCCGCCGTCTCCGGCGGCAGAATTGAGCCGGCGCCCCCTGCGTTGCTTTAGCCGCCCGCCGCAACCGACCATTTGACGGAACACAGACTTTCCAGTCTGTGCGCCCAGCGGAGTTTTACTCTGCTGACGCCCGCGTGAACAACAGCGGGGAGAATCCCCGCTGGGCGCACAGGCCACCGGCCTGTGTTCCGCCGCCTCATCGAACTGTCCCACTGACGGTTAAGGCAAGGATGCCAGCTAGCGAGGAGGCGGCACTCGGCCCAAACGCTCTACGGTTGTGCGTGGTTCAACAACTCCGCTACTTGTTCCATTTCCGCCAAGGTGTTGTAGAAATGCGGGCTTACCCGCAACCAACTGCGGCTCGCGCGATCAACGCGAAGTGAAACAACGACATCATTCTCAGCCAGCGTGTTAGCTAATTTCTCGGCGGCAATACGACGAGAGCGAAAAGTTATAAAACTGGACCGCCCCAACTCTTCCTTAGGACTGAGGAATTCAAAGTCGACCGGCGCAAGTTTGTTTTTCAATGTGGCCACGAGCGATAAAATTCGCTCAGAGATTTTCGCCAACCCGACCTCACCAAGAAGCGCGATCGCCGCCTGCATTCCGGCAATCGGGACATTATTGTAACCACCCGGTTCAAACTTTCGACCGCCCTTCGCGTATTTAATCTCGCGCTGCGCAATAAAATTTGGCGATTCCACATTCCATCCGCCGATGATCAGGGGTCGCAGCAACTCGCGCCGGCTGTTTTTGACAAAAAGAATTCCCGCACCCGATGGACCGAGCATCCATTTTTGTGCGCCGGCGCTGAGAAAATCGACGTGTTCTAGCGGAATCGGAAAGGCGCCGAGCGTCTGGATCGCGTCGAGTGAAAACAAGACGCCGCGCTCTGCGCAGAGCGCGCCAACCGCTTCTACATCAATTCGAAAACCACTGATGTAATTCGCGCTCGCTAGCGCAACCAGACGGGTCCGTTTCGTCAGCGCGCGGTCAACAATTTCCGAAGTAATCTCACCGATTCGATCGGTTTGAAGCAACACCGGCTTGACGCCGTGTCGCTCCAGGCCGAGCCACGGATAAACGTCAGCCGGGTAATCGTCCAAGTAACACACGACATCGTCCCCGGCTCTCCAATCGAGACCATTGGCAACTGCATTGAGACCGCTCGAAGTCGGACCGGTCAGCGAAATTTCTTCGGTCTCCGTTCCTAGAAACCTCGCCACCAACTGCCGAGTATCGGCGATGAAGTTGAGCGCTTTGTCGAATTGTTTCTCGTTAGTCGACGCGTCCTCAATCGCCTCGCGCATCGCTTCGGCCACGCGACGGGGCAACGGCGCGTCCGCGGCATGCGCGCAATAAATCTTGCGCGCACAAATCGGAAATTCGTGCTGGCGAAATTCCTCATTCGCCTCCAGCTCGGCGATCACTTCTTCTTGCGCGTCCGCTCGCCTTGCTCGATCAATTTCCAAAACTCGCGCCTCGCCTTCAGTTGCTCATCCTCGCCCGTGGGCAGTTTGGTGCGGAAAAGAAAATCGCGCAGCGTGTTCTTATGCAGCACCCGATGAACGGTGATGCCTTCCGGCGTCTTTTCGAAATAAATCCGGTAATCCCGGGCACGATAACGATACAGTCTCTTTCCATCTCGCTCCAGCAAACCAAACCGGCTGCTATCGAGACGATCGAGGTCTTCGGGCAAAATCTGAAATTCAGCGAGCAGATCGAGCTGCAAAGTTTTTGGTAAAGCGGACATCTCCGCCGCGCTCAGTTCGTTGAAGATGATCTGGAACATTGAAGTGCGTTGAAAAGTTAAAGTTTTAAAAAGTTAAATCGGACAAACTAATCTGCTCGTCCATCATCAACGCTTCACCATTTAAGCCTTTTAACCCTTTACCTTTTTTAACCTTCCTCACACATAGACCCGCCGCACCCGAGCGCCAATTCGCGTTGTGATTTCCCAGGTAATGGTCTCCGCGCGTTCCGCCAATTCTGCGCAACACATTTCCTCGTCTCCCTGCCGGCCCATCAGCACAACTTCATCGCCCACCTTTGCGTCGGCCAGATGCGAAATGTCGATCATTATCAAATCCATTGTTACTCGCCCAAGCAGCGCGCAGCGTTGACCACGGACCAGCACGGAAATTCCCCGATTGGAAAGATGGCGTGGATAACCATCGGCGTACCCACAGGAAAGGGTGGCCACACGCATTTTTCTGGGGGTTATGAAAGTGCGACCATAGCTGATTCCGTGTCCGCCCGGCATCGCGCGAATGAGTGCGATGCGCGTTTTCCAAGTCATCGCAGGACGAAGAACGGTCTGGAATTCCGGTAATGGCGATATGCCGTAGATCAACATTCCGGGACGCACGATTTCGAAGGGCTCCTCCGCAAAGGCTAGCACGCCGGCTGTTTGCAATACGTGCGTTTTGTAATCGCCCGGGACTTCACTGCGCAATTGTTTGATTAATTTTCCGAAGTTGCGCAGTTCCTCGCGAGTGAATTTTTCATCCTCATTTGAAACCGGGAGATGCGTTGAAACACTGTGAACTTTGATGTTCGGCAACGCGCTTACCTCCTTGAAAACCGCAAGCGCTTCCTCTTCCAGGACGCCCATTCGTCCCATGCCGGTATCGATTTTGAAATTGATCGCGACCTTTTGCCCGCGTCCGACGCGATCGAAATCCCGCGCTTCTTCCAAAGTTGAGATCGATGGAATGAATCCGCCTTCCGCGATTGCCGCCCGTTCTTTCGGCAGGGCCGGCCCGAGAATCGTGATCGGATGGCGCACCGCCGCTCGCAACGCGACTGCCTCTGGCAGGTTGGCGACGCCGAAAATGTCGACCTGATCCGCGATGGTTTGGGCAACTTCAATCATGCCATGGCCATAGGCGTTTGCTTTGACGACCGCGAGAAGTTCGATCCTAGGTCCGAATTTCTCGCGCACAAACGCCACATTGTGACGCAATGCGCTGCGATCGATCTCAGCCCAACAGCGGTAATGTGCTTCCATTATTTTTGCCCACTTCGCGATGTCGTGATGTGTGGTTCGCGAAGGTAAATCGGCGCGAGCGGCGCGCGAGCAAGATTCTGCGGGGCAGTTTGTGCCCGCAGACAAAGCAATTTCGCCGAAGGAAACCGCGCCTTCACCGATGCGAACTGAGGCAATTCGTCAGACGTGTAAATCGGAATTGTTGTGATCGACGAAATGCGCTTGTTCATTTCGTCTGCGGAGAGCAACTCAGGGTCGCTCTTCAACAAACCATCGCTGATTTTCGCGAAGAAAAACGACGCGCGCTTGGCGTCGCCAATCACACAAAAGTCGTTTTCATCCGAGATGGCGCAGAGCGACGAAATTCCAGCCAGCGCTCCGCCGGTCGTCGCCTCCAAGCCGATGGCGGCGGAAATGGCGATGCGCGTTCCAGTGTAGGAACCGGGGCCGAGACCAACCACGATTGTTTCCGGCCTGCCATGTTCGCGAATGATTTCATCAAGCGCTTCAAAAAATGGAGCGGAACTTCGGCGATCGTTCGGCCAATCGCGCGCGCCTAAAATTTCTTTTTCGTTGGCCAGCGCGATCGTGCCGCGGCGGGTGGACAAATCGAAGGCGAGCAGTTTCATCCAAAAGTGGAGAGATCGATGCGACGTTGATCTTTTGACGCCATCTCAAACGTGATCCAGCGCGCTTGCGGCGGAATCGCCTCGGCAAATCGATCGGCCCACTCGATCACGCTTACCCCGTTGCCAAAAACAATTTCGTCGAAACCAATCGCCCGCAGCGCTGCCAGACTTTCAATTCGATAAAAATCGAAATGATAGATCGGCAGTCGGCTTCCCTGATATTCATGCACGAGGGTAAATGTCGGGCTTGTCACGACTTCCGTGGAACCCAAACCCTTCGCCAATCCCTTGACGAATTGCGTTTTGCCCGCGCCAAGATCTCCGACCAATGCAAGCACGTCTCCGGGCTGGATTGTTCCGGCGAGGCGCGCTCCGGCTGCTTCCGTTTCAGCGGCGCTGGCGGAAATGAACATAGCCGCGGGGCAATTGCTGATCGCTGATTGCTGATTGCCGATTGAGTTTTCCGATGCGAGTGAGCGGGAGTTTTGGAAATTTCTTGCGCCACAATTTTTCCAAGCGCATTCGATCACGCGGCGAAATGGCGAAGAGGAGTTCGTAATCTTCGCCGTCGGAAATTGCCTGTTGAATGCTGCAACCGGGAGAAAGAGGCAGAGCGCGCTGGTCAATGGAGAAACCAAGTTTGCTCGCGCGCGCCAGCCGGGGCAAGTCCGTGCCAAGGCCATCGCTCAGGTCCATCATGGCGTGCACTTTGAAATTTGCCGTCAACCAGCGCGCTTCGTCGACTCGCGCGACAAACCTCAAATGCCGGCCACGAATCGAACCACCCAATTCTCCGGTAACGAAAAGATCGTCGTTCGCTTTGCCACCGCTGCGCAAAATGCAGCGGTCGCGTTCGACAAATCCCGCCACACTAACAACGATCACTGTCGGACCAGCAGTCTCGCCGGTTTCTCCCCCAACGATAGCGACATCAAAACGCGCCGCGGCGCGATTGAGACCGCGATAGAGCTCGCCCACCGATGATGCCTTTTTTTTACCAGCGATCGCCAGTGTGATAAGCGCAAACTCCGGAATTCCTGACATGGCGGCGAAATCGCTGAGCGTACGCATCATCGCTTTCCAGCCGACCGCGTGGGCGCTTGTTTCCTTGGTAAAGTGAACCCTTTCAACGACACAATCGGTTTTCAGCAGCAACCAATCCTTCGCGTCGCGAAATTTCACCACCGCGCAATCGTCCCCGGCCCCAATCACGACCCGTGAATTACGATTAAGCCTGGGAAAAACCTGTGCCAGCAGTTTGTCTTCGCCGAATTCGCGCAACACCCGCGTCATGGTGGTAATGTGTCGGGAAAAGCGAGCGCAAGGAGAGTGATGGCATTGAAAACGGCGTGCATCGTCATCGAGACCAACAAGGATCCGCTCCATTCGTAGGCAAGAGTAAAACAAATCCCGAGAGCAAAGAGGGGGGCGAACGACGGCAGGTGCACGTGAACCGCAGCAAAAAGAAGCGCGGAAACGATGAGTCCAATGCTACGACCGAGATAACGTCGTATGACCCCGTAAAGAAAGAAACGGAAGATGAATTCCTCGGCCACGGGGGCGATCACCGTGGCCAGTAAAATGATGATGACGCGTTGTTCCATTGATTGCGAGCCGCTGAATAACTCGATGATTCCCTGGCGGCTCGAGCCGGAGCCGAGCAAGCGCGCCGTCAGCCAGTCAGCAAAGATAATGAGGGGGTAGGCAAAAATCAGGAGGACAAGTCCAGTGACAAACGCTCTGGCGAAACTGAGCCGGGCCAGCCCGGTCAAGTCGCTGATGTTAAAGCGGCGTAGCTTCAAGAACGCGGCTACAAACAGAACCATTCCGATAGCAACAATGGCATTGAGTATAAGATCCGGCGTACGCAGCCGAACGATTTGGGCGGAGCTCGCGCCCAGGCTGCTGAATGCGAACACGGCGATAAGAAAAATCGCCAACGCTACTTCAGCGGCACCAAATCCGCGATCGGTTGCAACTAGGTCGCGATCGCGACGGTTAATCTGGCGCAGCAGTGCAATATAAATGTAAATGCTCGCGATCAGGAAAAGCGCATTCGCGATTGAACCGAGTGCGCTGAGAAAATCTTCGCCGCCCATGCCGGGCTAGGAGCCTTTTGAAAAACCCAACCATGTCGCGCGAGCGCGCGGTGGGCTGGATGGCAAGGCGCGAGCGAGGAGCATGTCCGCAGCGACCTGTAACGAGGGAGCAACGCCGCCAGACAGTCCAGCGCGCGCTCGCCCTCCGGGTTGCGCTGGCTTTTTGTCGCTTCGATGTCGGTCGTCACTTATTCCGCGACGGCGCGACGGGTACGCGCCCGCGACGCGCCTTGAAGGAGTAAAAAATTGGAAGCAACGCGACATGGCTGAGTTTTTCAACAGGCTCCTCAAGGAGCGTAGTAGCTCGGCAGGAAATATGCGCGACCGCTCTCGAGCTGCGGGAGGAGTTGTTTGGGTAATTCGATTTGCAGCTTCGATTGGTTTGTTTCGCCCAGCGCCCGAAAGAAACGAAAAAGACTGAACGGCGCCGCATACTTCACCACCGTCGCTTCGGGCGCGCCACCCAATTGTTTCGCCTTAGCATAGGCGTCTTCGATCTGGCCCACGCCATCAATCAATTTATTTTCCAGCGCTTCTTTTCCGGAAAAAATCCGCCCATCCGCGATGGAATTGCGCAAGCCGTCGGCTGGCAGGTTGCGCTCTTTTGCCACGATGCCGAGAAATTTATCGTACGTTTTCATGACAAAATTCTGCACAAATTCGCGCTCCTCCGGCGTCATCGGGCGGGCGCCGTTGAGCAGGTCTTTAAACTTTCCACTTTTGAAAACGACGGCGGCGAGTCCCACTTTGTTGAAAAGCTGTTCATAATTGAGGGTTTGAATGATCACACCAATGCTGCCGGTGATCGTCGTCTCGTTAGCCATGAGATATTTGCCGCCGCACGAGACATAGTAGCCACCAGACGCGGCCAGCGAATCCATGTATACCACCACTGGTTTCCGCGCCCGCGTTTTGACCACGGCGTTGTAAATCATATCCGAGGCCGTTACTTCACCACCGGGCGAGTCGACTTCCAGAACAACACCCTTGACCCGATCGTCATCGCGCGCCTGCTGCAAAGCCATGCGCAGATCGTCAACCATGTTGTCGCCGGCGGCCCCGGGAACGGAACTACTGATCAAACCGCGCATGACGATGACCGCTACGCGATCGGAAACGCCGCGTCCGCCCCGTTGCACTACTATCTCGCGGAATTTTGTCAGCGGCTCTTCCCGGACCACGCCGGTACCGACGCGCCCGAGGACAGCAATGGCGAGGAAAACATTAATGATCACACTCGCGCAAAGCGCCAGGAACAAAAAGAGCGTGAGACAACCGAGCTTACGATTTGCCATGACCTGCCGTGAAGCTGGAGGAAAAGTGCGTTCCGAACAAGCGCTTTTCGTCTTCGGCATCAAAACCGACAAATCCAGCGGCCACAGCGACGGTCATCACGAGCAAAGTCGAGGGATCCCGAGGCGAAACGAGCCGGTAATCCACGCAGGGCAAAAGACTCTTTTGCCGCTAAACACGCCAAAAAACGCAAAAAATGAATAAAGCGCGGCGACCTGATCGCGAATCATTCGGAGTTTCGCAAATCGCCTCTTGGTAAGTCGACGGCTTGGCAGAGCCACCGCCCAATGGGATCAATGCGTTTCTTGCCCGTCAGGCTAAGGAGAAGGCCGTGCCCAGGGCCGTGCCAAGTCGCCCATTAAGAGACTCGCTTTTTCTGGGGTCGCTTGGCCCGTTCGGCGAGCAAAGGAATCCCTATTCTTGCCAGGGCTCTCCACTTGTCGTTTTGAGCTCAAAGACTTCGGCAAACGCGGATTTGTACGGCTGGAATGACGATGTGCCTCGAGACGCCAGTTCAGATTCATTATAATTAGTGGATTTGTTATGGAATGCTAGAGTTTATTAGAAGCCTATAATCGGAGCCATTGCGGTAGTTAAACGACTTCAGATGAGCCAGTTGCGTTTGGAGCGGTTTTGACCGCCGCCGGGTACTGGCTTGGAAGCTGCTTAGAAAACGAGGCATGAATAGCAGCGGACATTTAACTGTGAGCGATACAGCGGCTAAACGGATGCGCAAAACCAAAGCGAGCACCGGCAAGCCCAAAGGACGTTCGCGCAACGGCTCGACAAAACCCAGTTGCTCCGATCTTCCAGCTGCCGGCACGCTCGCCCGCACCAAAGCTTTACTTCTCGCTGCTCTCCGGGTGTGGGAGCTAAAACACCGCGTTGGCGATTAATCCCGACTTCGCGGCTCGACCTTCACGTAAATCTCTCGCGGCGCACTTTTGAAATATTTGAACAACGCCGGACACAGCCAGCCTTCCTGGTTAAATTCGGGACTGTAATACCAGTTCCCGCCGGATTCCGCGCGACGCCATTCCAGTTTAAAATTCGCGCCTGGAAATTGCGTGCCGCTAAAGATCGCGCGAAAGCCGTGCTGCGCGTCCGGAATGTTCGCGGTTGCCTTATCAATAAGCGTGTCAATTCCCGCAATGAAAGGCTCCTTGCTCAGTCCAACCGCTGCGTCGTCGAATACCCACAAGCCTTCGTACTTGTAAGGCACGATCACCATCAAAGCATTCATCGCGTCGCTCTCTTTTCGATTTTCCGTCCGCAACAAGCCAAAGGCCACGAGTAGTCCGATCACCACGAGTCCGATGACAAGCATGATCGATTTCATCGCAGCTTACTTGGGAAAACTTGCACGTCACACTCGCTGGCGGCAACTTCGCTGCGCCACTGCGCCCGTAGCTCAGCCGGATAGAGCAACGGATTTCTAATTGAAGAAAGACTTTTTGCGCGTGTTTTCACTTCATTGCACACAGTGGCGGACGCCTCGTGTGGCCAATCAAGCCGGTGTGCAGCGCGTTGCGTACAGTTGCGCATTTTTTCACGCGAAATTGTTCAGACCGTAGAAAACGACCGTGAAAAGCTCGACACTACGTTTCGTCGCGTTACTAATTCCCGTACGCGCGAGACGGGGCGTGCGCTGATTGCATCGACTGATTGCAACCGATTGCCCGTGATGTTGACTCTATTGTCCTAAGATCGCGATATTGACCAGCATTTGATCAGGCGAATCGTGATCAGAAATACCGAAGGTGCGCCGAGCAACTTTGTCTAGCTTTTCGACATCATCGACGCGGTCGAGGATTGCGCCTGGCTCCATTGCTTCAACGTGCGGCATCGTCTTTTCGACAATGTTCGCCATGCGCCCTAAGTGACGCTCGCCCCGTTGTTGCATTGTCGCGCTGGCGGCTTCAAACGGAGTAACTACCTTCGCCGCCTCTTCGCGTTTAACGAGGGCTTTGGCATTGTCGCGTTGCCGTGACCATCCTTCGCGTTTTGCCCGCGCCAAAACAGTTCCCTCTGGAATGTTCATGTTCCGCGCAATTTCGCGCAAACTGATGCCGCTCGCGTAGGCGGTGCGGATTTCCGCCCAGGTCGATTCAGGAATACGTTTCATCGGTTAATCATTAAGCGGATTTGGGTTCCGATCCGAGAATTGCCTCTTTGCAATCGACAAGCGAGCAGGCAGTCTTTGAGAAGATTGACGCAGTCCTCCTTTGCCCAACGAGAGTCCGCCCCCACCTTCATCGGAGTACGTCACCCTCACGCGTGGCGTGGAGGTTAAACATGGCGCTATGAAGATCGTAATTCCAAAGGGCTCAAAGCTCCTTGTTGTGAGCCACGAGCGAATCCAAATGAAGAGCCAACCGAACATCAGCATACCGGCGAAGGAAATGCACTAGGCCAGACCAGATCCAAGAAGTGTCATCCCCAACAATAATCGCGCCGTACGATACGAGAGATGCCTTCAGCTGCATATGCATTTCTGGCGCTGCGGGCAAGTATCTAACGAGACAAATCTAAGCCGCCAGCACTTCGCAAATTAAGATGCGCACGTCATCCCGCCGAGCTCGCCG
>QHRO01000249.1 GCA_003220155.1 Verrucomicrobiota bacterium | reverse complement strand
AAACAGGGTCGCATTTTGCTGTTGCTCGATCCGTCTGCCAAAACGCCGAAGCTCGACGCGTTCCTAGCCGAGTTTGGCGTGCGAGTGAACGACGATCGCTTAATGGCAATGGTGCGCACCGGCATTGAAGAAATGGCCCGCGTGCGCGATGTGATTGGGCGTTTTCTACCTGATTCCCCGATCACCAAACGACTGGCCGATGTGCGCGCGCCATTTGTGGGTGGAACGTGTTCGCTTACGCTCGAGTCGCAGCAGGCGCAAGCCGGGGGCGTCCAACTGCAGCCACTGGTACAGGCGGAAAAAGGTTACTGGGGGGAGGTCGATTATAATTCGGATGATCCGGCTAAACTACAGTTTGAGCAAAATCGCGATCATGCTGCGCCGCTGACGATCGCGGCCTCAGTCGAAAAAGGCGGCAGCGGCGACGAGCGGGTGCGGGTGAACTCATCCCGCATGGTGCTGGTGAGCAACGCGCTCTTTGTTCAGGACAATGCTCTAACCCAGGATCAGCAGGCGCTCGACTTCATTTCCGGGAGCATTAACTGGCTGATGAGTCGCGAGCAAATGATCGGCATCGCGCCGAAAGTGCCGAAAACGCTTACCTTTAGCCTCGATCAAACAGCGCTGCGTAATTTGCGCTGGATTGTTCTGGTATTGCTGCCGCTGGTGCCGGCGTTGATCGGTTCCGCGGTGTGGTGGAAACGGCGAGCCTGATCGCGCCATGAGATTCCGAACTACCCTCGTTCTCTTTGCCCTCACCGCGGCGTTAGTCGTTTTCATTAAATTTTACGAAACCAAGCGCCCGAACACGGAAGAAGCGAATCGCCGCGCCCAGAACGTGATCAATTTCGAGCGCGATAAAATCGACGGTGTTGTCATTCAGAATGGCGAGGAGCGGATCGAATTGAAACGCGCAGACAAAAAATGGCGGCTGGAATCGCCGGTCAAAGATCTGGCCGATGGTAGTACCGTAGACAGCTTATTGTTCGATCTGGAAGATTGGAAAAAAGACGCAACCATCAGCGGAAAAGAAATCGAGGCGGACAAGAGCCGGATGGCGGAATACGGTGTAGCCAAAGCGAAGCTTCGACTCAAGCTCCAAGGCGCGGACGCACCGCCGGGGATTTTATTCGGCAACAACGCCGCCCTGGAAGGCAAGACCTATGTCCGACTGGAGAATTCGAAAGATGTCTTTCTCGCCGCGCAATCGATCAAGAACCAGATTTCGAAAAAGCCGGAGGAATTTCGGGACCGCAAGTTAACCGACACGGTTGCGACGCAGGTCATACGGCTTTCACTCAAGACCGCGGCTGGCGAAATGGAACTGCAAAAACAAGGTGATCACTGGCAAATCGTGAAACCATTACGGGCACGAGCCGACGATCAAAAAGTCAACGATTTGATTGCGCAGATTACGACCAGCCGGATTGCCCAATTTGTGGCTGACGACGCCGGCGATTTGCATCCCTACGGCCTGACCGAGCCGCGGGGGACGGTGACGATTTTTACCGCCGACGACAAACAAGGCCAGATTTTACAGATAGGCGGCGTGCCCGAAAAAGAAAAGGACCAGATCTACGTCCGATTCGCACCACGCAAATTCATTTACACCTTGCCGAACAAGATCGAAACAATTTTGAGCACCAGACCAAACGATTTACGTGACCGCCATTTGGTGCGTTTCGATCAAAATCAGCTGGATCGCATCACCATTGACGTTCCGGGAAAAACAAAAACGGTGCTGTCCCGCAAAGACCAAAACTGGACGATCGTCAACCGGAACAATCGCCTGGCCAATGCGGCAGAAGCCCGCCGTTTAATTGATCTGCTTGCTGGCGAGCAAGTAACAAATTTCGTCGCAGACGTTGCGTCCGATTTGCCGAAATATGGTCTCGATAAGCCGCAATTAACGGTCACGCTCAGCTCATTTGCGTCAGAGAATACAGCCGAAACCAAGGCGGGCGAGCATCCCCTGGCGACGATCGCCTTCGGAAAAATCGATGGTGAAAATATTTTCGCGCGTGTGGGAGAGGAGCCATTCGTGGTCGCGGTTCACCGTTCAACGCTCGACAATATTTTTGCCGATCCGCTGCAGTGGCAGGATCTGACAATTTTTAAATTCAAGCCGGAGCAAATTCACCGTTTAGCTCTCTTTACCGATCACGAACAAAGCTTGATCCGCGGGCCCAACAATCAATGGGAATGGGTCACGGGAGACGGGCCGATCAACACGGTCACTGTGCAATCCCTGGTGAACACGCTCGCCTCCTTGCATGCCGTTCGCTGGATTGCAAATATTCCGCCGGCAGCGTTCGATAAGCCGCAACTTGTCGCGACCTTTACTACTTCGACGGACGACAAGGCGCAGCACAAGGTCACCATCAGCGGACCGTCAGCTGATGGAACGTCCATGGCGCGGACCGACGAACATGAAGGCACGTTTGTGATTAGCAGTTCAGACTTGAGCGCCTTACGGGGAGCGCTGGGACAGGCGCCATCACCATCGCCCGCGGCAAGCGCGTCGCCCTCGGTGGCGGCGTCTCCGGTGGCTCCGCCAACGCCGTGAAGTCGTTCTAGGCAGCGCGAGGAATCGAACCGCGAAAGCTTAAGGGTAGCGCTGCGGGATCCCTCGAGTTCTCTCGGGGTGAAGGGCGTTTTCAGCGGTGTAAATCGTGACGATTCCGCCGGTGAGTGGCTCAGCTGCGGCATTTTGAAATCCGCTGGCCTCGATCAAATCGCACATCGCACGGCCGCTGGGGAATTTCTCGATAGAAGTGCCGAGATACTGGTAGGCTTCTTTTTCACGCGTAATGATTGCAGAAGCGAAAGGTAGAATTTGGCGCAGGTAAAATCGATAAAGGAAGTGAAGGATCGGCTTTGGCGGCAAAGAAAAATCGAGCACGAGCAGATGGCCAGCAGAAGTCAGGACACGACGCATTTCGCGCAGTGCGGCAGCCCAATCGCGCACGTTCCTGAGACCGAATGCGATGGTTACGGCATCGAACGATTGTTCTGCTAACGGTAATTGGGCCGCGTCGGCAGCAATAAGGTGACGAACGCCCTTGCGACGGGCAACCGCAAGCATTGCGCTGGAAAAATCGAGGCCGACGATTTGGGCCTGAGATATCTTGTCTTGGAGGGCGAGAGCGAGATCGCCACTCCCGGTGGCCAGGTCAAGCACACAAGCTGGATTCCACGCCGCGACAATTTCGGCCGCTCGTCTGCGCCAGAAGAAGTCCCGGCCAAAGCTTAAAAGGTGGTTGGCGAGATCGTATCGTCGTGCGACACGATCAAACATTTCCCGAACAACCTCGGGATCACGCGAAAGCGCAGTTTCCTCAGGCGAGCTCAACCCCCGGCGTTCGCTCAGAACCTGCGATTACGCAAGTGACTACGCCGCACTCATGGACGCGCGCGCGGTTTTTCACACTTCGGCGGGAAACGGCAAGCATGGTGATCAGAAATCCAACCGGGGTAACGTGCATTAACAGCCTGCTAATCGAGAGACCTACATGGTCGAGATAATTGGGCCAACTGCTGAAGACATAAATCGATAGATACAGCGCGATCGGAACAATCAGAGCGGTGAGCAGTACCAGAACGCGTGGATCGCGCATCCGGCGCAGCAAATAGCTGATTCCAACGGCGATAACAAACCAAAATAGACTCCAGATACGAAGATCATGGAATTCTTCCAGAAGTGCAGAAAGAAGTGGAAAGATACGGTAAAGATGACTTCCAAAGGTCTGCAAATTCACCGGTAGAAAGTCACTCCCCTGCGGCGCGTGCATGGCGTTTAAATAAAAGCGCCAGCCGCAAATGATCAGGAGTCCCGGGAAGAAGGCCAATAACGACCGATATGATTTTCTCGTCGCTAAAATAACAAATACTCCGCAAGCCGCCGCGACCGTCCACAGGATTACGCCATCGCGTTTTACCCATGGAAGCAGCGCGAGGCACGCGGCGTAGAGGCGAAAAAGGGCGTCGTTTTTTGGTTTAGCGGCGCAGAAAAGGTATCCGATTGTTGCAAGATAAAAGACGCTTAGAGGAAAGTCTGTGTAACCAGCGATTGCACTGCCGACTTCAACCGTGATCTGTGGCACAAAAAACAAAAATGCCGCCACGAGCAGTCCAATCCATGTTCTTCCGGCAAGACGTCGTCCAAGTGCGACCAGCAAAAATATTCCCACGACATAGAAAGCCGGAAAGATTGTCTTTGCGCAAAATTGGTCAGCTTGACCGAGCCAAAAGTATAGCCACAGCTCGGTGAAAGGAATGGCAAGCGGATATTCCGGGTGACTGAAGGCGCGGCCGCTGTCGCTAAAATAGGTTGCGGGAATAATGCCGCCATTGGCAAAGGCGTAGCGAGCTTTGATTTCCCAGTTGAGCAATCCGTCCCAACCAAGAGTATGAACAAATGAAAGATAGAAGACGCTCGCAATTTCAATGACGACAATTATCCCGAGAAGAATTTCGAAAGGCTTCGGTCCGCGCCGCCCGAGTGAAAGCGGCACCGTTTGTCTCCAACCAACAAATCCCAGTGAAAGGCAAATGATGCTAACGAGACCGGGTAGTAACACCCCTTGAACAAAAAGACCAAAGATCCAGAGAAGCAGTGAAACCACCCCGATTCCAAGTAACCAGGAGAAAGCGATTTGCTCCGTGAGAGTTAATCGCGTCTTCTGGCGAACCAGCAAAGCCAAGACGCCATAGCCCGCGACAAGAAGTGTCCCGAACGCGCCGAGTAAAGCGAGCGCACTCATCGTCGCACTTTTTCCGTCATCGAGACTACTTCAAGTCCCGAGCCAAATACTTTCCCGGCCGGTAACCAGGCAGGGCGGTTAGTACGACAAAAAACCACCGCGGCAACCTCATGGGGATTCATTTTCGAGAGTTCATTATCCGGATGCGTTCCGTTGATCTCGAATACACGGACAAGATGCGGCGAGGCGAGATATGCGATGGTCATTCCCAAGCCGCAACTAAACGTGTCATCCTTGCGAGTGAAGATAATGACGCGCTTGGACGCATTCGTGGATTGAAAGATTGAGATCAGATTCTTCGATAAACCGGATACGCCGGTGGCAAATTTCAGGTAGCTATCGCTCGTATGGAGAGGGCCACTGGGACGAAGCGGGAATTCGGTCACGCCGGAATAAATTTTGGGAATGCTTACCGAAAGTGACGCGACTGCCAACCCGCACCAAAGCATTACGTGCGCAATGCGCCCGTAAGAAAAGCGGCACGTCATCAGGAATGCTTCAGGCGCGGTCCGAACTCAACAGTATCAGCCGATTCGTTCAACAAATTCTCGTTAGAAAAAATGGCGCCACTACCGCGAACAAAAAAATTGTATTTGATGATGGCGTAGAAGGCGCGAATTCCATCGCGCCAGGTAATTTTCTTTCCTTCTTCATAGGTACGGCCGTCGTAAGAGATACCGACTTCGTAAATCCGGCAGCGGGCGCGGGCTACTTTGGCGGTAATTTCGGGTTCGAATCCGAAGCGGTTTTCGCGCAAGTCAAGGTTCCTGATAACGGAACCGCGGAATGCCTTGTAGCAGGTTTCCATGTCGGTGAGGTTGACGTTTGTGCACATGTTTGAGAGCAAAGTGAGCAGTTTGTTCCCAATCATGTGCCAGAAATAAACGACACGGTGCGGGCCTCCACCCATGAAGCGCGAACCGAAAACGACATCTGCTTTGCCGCTTAAGATTGGCTCAAGCAAGCGAGGGTATTCCTCGGGATTGTATTCGAGGTCGGCATCCTGGATGAGAATGATGTCACCGGTGGCGGCCGCGAAACCACTGCGCAGGGCCGCGCCTTTGCCGCGATTAAGGCCGTGGTAAATGACGCGATCGGCAATCGGTTCGACATTGCGTTTCAAGATCGTGCGGCTGCCGTCGGTCGAACCATCATCCACGACGATGATCTCGATGTTTTGTAGGGGCGCGGTCCGGACGGCCGAAACGATTTCGGCAACGGTATCACGCTCGTTATAACAGGGGATAACGACGGAGATTTTCATCAGCCCTGTCTTACAGAGCAAGAATCCCGCCGAGCGGGCTGGCCTGCGGCGAAATGAATCCCTGATCGCCTTTGCCGCTGAGGTGGATCGGGCCATCCAGTGTCCAAAGGTGCTCAGCTCCCAGGGCCGGGAATGCTCACGAGAGGACTCGAACCTCCACGGGTTGCCCCATACGGTCCTGAGCCGTACGCGTCTGCCAGTTCCGCCACGTGAGCTCGAAAAATTGGCGGAGGCAAGCTGACTTATCTGCGCGAGCGGCGCAACCGCAATCAACCGTGTCGTTTCTTGTGCACCCGACTTTCGAGCGCGTGCGCCTTGCGGGCTTTGCCGAGTGACCGCAGAAGATCGGCGTAGTTCGCCGCCACGATTTCGTATTCTTCAGGCGGTTTGGCCATCGCTTCCTCCCAGGCCTGAAGTGATGCGCGATAAAGTTCGGAAGCGCGTTCGTAATCGCCACGCGAGTGATAAACGACCGCGAGATTGCATTTCGATTGCGCGATGTCGGGATGGTTCGCGGAAAATGCTTTTTCGCGAATTGCGAGGGCGCGGAGATGAACCTGTTCTGCTTCGGTAAAACGCTTCTCGTTTGTGTAAAAGACGCCGAGATTGTTCAGCACCGAGGCGACATCGGGATGTTCCGGCCCGAGTTGCGCTTCGTAAATTTGGAGAGCGCGCAGGTAGTATGGTTCAGCCGCCGTGGCGCGGCCGGCTTTGCGGCAGATAAGAGCAACATTGTTCAGCAGTGCGCCGAGATCAGAAAACGGTAGGTTGGGCAGCTGAAGAGTCGCTGCGACTGCTTGCTCATAAAAGTCGATCGCTTCCTCAGTATGGCCAAGCTCGTTGCAGAGCTGCCCCAGTCGCCGGGAAGACCGAAAAACAGCTTCATCATCGGCGGGTCGCATCCTGGCCAGTAGCCGGTGAGCATTGACCAGATAAGCCTTTGCTCCCACGCGATCGCCGTTCTGCTCATGCAACAAACCAAGTTTCTCGTAACTGAGCGCCAGTCTAACGTCCCCTGCTCCGAAGCTGCGTTTGGCGATTTCCAGCGCGCTTTGGCCTACCCGGATCGCTTCGGCCATGTGATTGGTCGCGCGCAGAGTATCAAGCTTGTCATTGAGGACTCCCCAAAGGTGCTCCTCGCCTTTCATGGGGAATCACCAACCTTCACTCAATTGGGTCACAAGATGGGTCGCGAGCTCCTCGGCCGCCAAGGGCAAGGCCTGTCGCTCGTCGGTCGTAACATCAGTCCCAACGAAAAAACTGGTGGTGCCCACCACTTCGGCGTAGGGCAAGAGCGAAGTACCGCTGCGTGTGTCCAGTTTATACCTTACGTGCATGGTGAGGTTAAACTCCGTCGTCGCAAGGACGTTTCCGCGCACCGATCGCGCCGGGGTGCGACTGATTTCGAGGATCTCAGCCTTTAAGACGGCATCGGCATTATCTTTTTCGGCGATCTTGTAAGTGCCATCTTGTTGGATTTGTTTGATAACACTGTCGGTGACCAGTACTTCGATGCGCGGCAGTAAGGTTTTGTTTTCAAATGTTGGCACCGCAACAAGGTGGACATCGCGCAGAACGCCAGGCTTCACCGGCCCCACCTGGTAGCCGAGGCAACCGGTAAGAATCAAACCGACCGCGGCGAGAAGATTTTTCACGGTGCCGGCGACGCGGCAGAATCAGGCGAGGCAGTGGGCTCGGGCGTAGCAGCGGCCTCTGGAGCGGGCGATGACCCCGGGCTCGGAGACGGCTCCGGCGCAGTCGTTGTCGGCGGCAAAAGAGAAGCCGGCGGCGGCAAGTTCGAATCTTGTTCCGCCGGCGGGAGTGGAGCAACTTCGGCGTCGCTGTTGCGGAATGCAGGTCGAGAATTGCCGGCAGGAGCTCGGGAAACCACTTGCTTTTTCTTCGGCTCATTCACCGCAAGGGCGGGCGTCAAAGCTGTTGGGCCCACCTTCGCGCGAATTTGATCGATCCGTTTTTGGGCCTCCGCGCTCGCAGATGACCCGGGCTGTTCCCGAATTACCTGGCTATAGTAAATAACGGCCGCGCGATAGGCTTTCGATTTATCATAAAATTTGGCAACCTTCATGGCATCACCAGTCGATTTCTGTTGCAGACGCTGAAGATTTTCGCGCGCTTGGGGCGCCTTCTCGCTCCTCGGGTAACGAAACAGGAAATCCTCGAATGCGGTCCTGGCGTTTTGGGTCGCAGCCTGGTCATTAGTCCCGAGACGCGCCGCTTCGTACCAAATATACCCGATTTGATATTGCGCATCGGCCGCAATTGCATCGTTCGGGAATTTGTCGATCACCGCTTGGTAGGCCTGAATCGCGGCATCATTCGCAGACTGTTTCTGCCGGGCCAGGCCGATATCGAACTGTGCCCGAGCTGTATATCTGCCAAAAGGTGCGGTCCGCACGATCGCCGCGAAGATTTCAACTGCACGATCCATCGAGGTCCCAATCGGAATTCCCAGCAGCTTTATCTTCTTTCCCGAAAGGTACATTTCGCCAATGCGAAACTGGCCTTCGATCGCTTCGTCGAAATTGGGGCTACTGGGATATCTCTCCACCAGCCAGCGATAAGTGTTTGCCCCTTTCATATAATCACCCTCGAACTCGAGCAATTGCGCCGCCCGATAAGTGGCGCCTGGAGCCAGGGCATCCTTGGGATACTTCCGCAAAAGGTGAGTATAAACCTTGATTGCGCGGCCCATATTTCCTTGTTTCTCCGCCTCTTGTGCCTTGTCGAAAAGCTGTTGCGCGTTTCCGCTGATTTCCTCTTCCCCGGGAGCGACATATTTTACTTTTTCTCCCGGCCGGAAAATGATCGATGCCTGTCCGGCATCGGCGAGACAGAGCCCTCCAATTACAATAATAAGCAGTCGCATTCGCATGAAACGTGGCAGGGTACTTGCCTCCGTGACCCAGTCAAACTAGCCCGGCCCAAAAAACGAGACTCCCGGAGGGCTGGTTCTTAGACAACGTTGGTGCTTTTTCGTTCGCCCAAGTCTGAAGTAACTTGGAGGCGGTGAACCTTAATGACCAACAGAAAATCCGGATTGGGGCTTGTGCCTGGAGCTTCGAGGATTGGCGCGAGATTTTTTATCCGCGCGACCTGCCTCAATCGCACTGGCTGGAATTTTACGCGCGCTATTTTCCCACGGTTGAGATTGATTCGACATTCTACGCAGCTCCGGGGTCTGATTCGGTGCGCCGTTGGCTCGATCTTACTCCTTCGCACTTTCGTTTTTCATGCAAACTGCCACGCGAGATCACGCACCAATGCAAACTGCGCGATTGCTCAGCAGAGTTGAGCGGGTTTCTGCGCGCGGTTGAACCGCTCGCACCCAAGTTACACATCATCCTCGTCCAATTGCCGCCGTCATTTCTCCCAAGAGATGGGAAAGTGCCGCTTCGGACATTCGTCGAGCAATTGCCGCGGGATTTTCGTTTTGCCATCGAATTTCGGCATCCCGGCTGGCATCGGCCGCAATTCATTCATCTTTTGGAAAAACATCGGATCTGCTGGGTTTGGGCGGATACTTCGCCACTGAACGAGCGGAATCTTGCGCCTTTCGAATTTCAGCCGCGTACAACCGACTTTCTGTATGTCCGGTTGCTCGGTGATTACACCACAAAATACGACCGGGACGGCAAACACCGGCATCGCTACGGAAAACTGCTTTGGAAACGCGAAGCCGCGCTGGAAAGCTGGGCCTTAAAGATCGAGCGACAACTTTCTGATATTCGCGCCGTCTATGCCTACGTGAACAATCATTTCGAAGGGTTCGCTCCGGAGAGTGCGCAACGGCTGGCCGAGCGTCTGGGCTACGAGCTCCCGTTGCCCTCCAGTGAAGCGATAACTTCCGAGGGAGATCGCAAGCAACTCGATCTGCAATTATAAGGCGACCGCGCTGGATTGCCGCTCTCTTTAGTCGGCAGGCGGGAGCGCCTGCCCTACAATTTATTCGAAGGAGCGGCGAGTGGGCGCGCCTTCTAATCCTACCGAATCTGCTCAGCGCCAAAATAGGGCAGCAATTTTTCCGGCAGTCGCACCGAACCGTCTTCCTGCTGACCATTCTCGATCAATGCGGCAAACAATCGTGGTAAGGCCAGACCTGAACAATTCAGGGTATGACAAAAACGGTTTTTGCCTTCCGCATCCTTGAACCGCAGATTCATCCGCCGCGCCTGAAAATCCGAGAAGTTCGAGCAACTCGAAACTTCCAGATAGGTATTTTGTCCCGGCGACCAAACCTCGATGTCGTAGGTCTTGGTCGCACCAAAGCCGAGATCACCCGCACAAAGTTCAATCACGCGGTAATGCAACTCGAGCGATTGCAAAATTCTCTCGGCATCGGCTGTCAGGGTCTCATGCTCCTCGTAGGAACTCTCCGGGGTTGTAATTTTAACCAATTCCACCTTGTCGAATTGATGAACGCGAATGATCCCGCGCGTTTCACGGCCAGCTGAACCCGCTTCTCGTCGAAAACAAGGCGTATAAGCGACATACTTTTTCGGCAGTTCACTCGCACTCAAAATTTCTTCGCGATGGAAATTTGTTACCGGCACTTCTGCGGTCGGGGCGAGAAAAAGTTGATTATTTTCGAGCCCATACATGTCGGCTTCAAATTTTGGGAGCTGCGATGTTCCGATCATGCACTCGCGCCGCACTAAAAAGGGCGGGCTCATTTCTTCGTAACCATGCTCGCGCGTGTGCAGATCGAGCATGAACTGGATCAAGCTTCGCTCCAACCGCGCGCCGGCGCCGGTAAAACAAATGAAACCGCTCCCGCTCAACTTTGACGCGCGTTCCAGATCAAAGAGTTTGAGATTCGTACCAATGCTGACGTGATCCAACGCATCGTCGAGTTTCGGTTTCGATCCCCACGAACGCACGACCGGATTGGCGCTGGCGTCCTTCCCGACCGGCACTTTGAAATGCGGCAGATTAGGAATCTCCAGAAGCATTTCTTTCTGTTGCGTGTCTACCAGGTTTACGTCTTCGTTTAAGCGCGCGATCTCTTCCCCAATTTTGCGAACCCGATTCTCCAACTCGGGAGAATCCTGCCCGCGACTCCGCATTCCGCCGATCTCTTTGCTTAGTTTCTTGCGCTCGGCGTTGAGCGCCTGCAGTGCAGTCTCCGCTTTGCGCCGTTCCGCATCGACTCGCAGCAATTCATCGATCTTCGCTTCGTCACCGCCGCCACGAAGCGCCAAACGGGTCTTCACAAAATCTGGTTGTTCGCGAACGATTCGAATATCGAGCACGGCGTTGGAATATCAGCGACGTGGCAGGTGTGCAAATCCGTACCTGCCGTTGCACGGCCGGGACCTTCGCTTCGACAATGCATGTCATCCCGAGCCTAGTCGAGGGATCCCCTTGCGATAGCTTTACGGTAACTTCCACGGGATCCCTCGACTTCGCTCGGGATGACCGGTAATGGTTGGAAGTGGATAGGTTGAATCTCCTCAGTGTCGCGCTCGGCCTTGCCTGTCTGGCGGGACTAAATCTTTACCTAACCGTTTTCGCCACCGGCCTTGCCATTCATTTCCACTGGATCGTTCTTGCGCCTCAATATCAATCGCTCGCTATCCTGGGCCAGCCAATCGTTATCACCATTTCCGGTGTTCTTTTCCTGCTCGAATTTTTCGCCGATAAAATTCCGTGGATTGATTCCATCTGGGACGCAGTCCATACCATCATTCGACCGATCGGAGGCGCGCTTCTCGCCACCCAGGTGCTTGGACATTCCAGCCCGACGCTGGATGTGATCGTTGTGCTGCTCGCCGGCACCACGGCGCTCGCGACGCACACGGCCAAGGCTACGACCAGGCTCCTTTCAAACACATCGCCGGAGCCCTTCTCAAATATTGCGCTCAGCGTCGGCGAGGATGCAGCAGTCATCGGCGGGCTCGCGCTGCTGCACTATCACCCAATTATCGCGTTCTCGATTTTTTTAATCGCTCTCGCTGCCTTCTTTTATTTTGCGCCAAAAATCTTGCGTGCGACCAAAGTGAAACTCTGGCTGGTTTGGCGAAAGCTAAACGAACCAGCCTTTTTCCATCGCGAAGCGACATTACCGCTGAACCTGCCGGCAAAACTGGCGCCTGTTTTCAGTAAGCAAAACTTGCTCGGCGAAACCATCGCCTGGGCTGTTCCCTGCGTGAGCGGCCGTGGCCGCCGCATCCCGCCCAATCTTTTCGGCGCCCTCGTCGCCACCAACGAAGAACCGCGCAAGTTGACTTTCGTCGGGCGGAAAGGATCCAAACCAGTCGCACAAACGATCGAGCTCGATGGTATGACCATCGCGCGCGAGCCGAAGTTTCTTTCCGAAAATCTCGTCATCTTTCAAGCGGAGGGACGCGGCCAGAAATATTCTTTCATCTTCCCGCGTTCGCGCGCGGCGGAGGTCGAGAGGATCGGCGATTATCTCCGCCAAAATCTTAGCTTTCCGCCGGCGACCGAAACGCCACTTCAAGGAGCGACTGCTACTTCCAGCGCCGCCTAGGGCGTCGCCGTCATCCCGAGCCGCGGAGACACGCCAGTCCGGCTCGGACCGAGGGACCACACGACAGGTCGATTATCACATGAACTTCGAGAGATCCTTCGTCATCTGCGCCGCTCAGGATGACAGAAGATAGAGGGGCTGGAGCCGATTTTAGGGACAGTCCGCGATTTCGAGATCGCCGTTCCTTGAAGATTACGCTAGGAGACTTCGGGGATGCATTCAATGGATCGCTATGCAGAGATACGGAAGCAAACCGCTCGGGTGCGCGAACGACCGTTGCTCGCGGCACCCAAGATTCCTAACGAGCTCGAACTGCAGGCGCGCTGGTTCGCCGGTGAATTTGGCCGAAAATTCCAAACGCTTGTTGGAGAATTGGTTGAGATCGTTCAGTTTGGTTTTTGGAATCGCGAGGCCGGTCCCGATTTTCAGGATGCCGCCATTCGACTCGCCGGCGGGCCAATCTTGCGCGGCCCGATCGAAATCGATTTGCTCGATCGCAATTGGGAATCGCACGGCCATGCTACTAATCCCGCGTTCGACGACGCTATTCTGCACGTTTTTCTAGAACGAAGTGGCGTTGAATTTTTTGCCCGCACCAGCACTCATCGAAACGTGCCCCAAATTCAACTCGATCTGGCCGCGCTCCGAGATGGCGCCGCCGTGATGGTTCCGCTCGCTCACGCCGGTCGTTGTGTTGCGCCGTTGAGGAATCTGGAGGCAGAGCGCGTCACAAGTGTTTTGGAGGCAGCGGCGAAGTTTCGGTTACGACAAAAGGCCAATCGACTCCGCCAGCGCATCGAAGTGCATGGACGCGATGAGGCGTTATTCCAGGCGATCGCCGAGGCGCTCGGTTACAAACAAAACCGACTGCCGTTTACTCTGCTGGCCCAGCGTTTGCCGTTGGCTTTTTTGCGAAAACGGCGAGAAGACGCCGAGGCGTTGCTCTTCGGTTTCGCAGGATTTCTCGACGCGCCCGATTTGGACCGGCAACGAAAATCGACCCGCAGCTATCTGCGTTCGTTATGGGACCGCTGGTGGAAATATCGTGAACAGTTTTCGCGGTTGGTCCTACCCGCGAAACTTTGGAAAACGAGCGGCGCGCGTCCACTCAATCATCCGCATCGCCGGCTCGGCGCTCTGGCCGTGATGGTAGCGGAGTGGAAAACATTTTCGGCACTCGCTGGCGCGAGCAAGGCCACACCGCTGGTATCATTTCTCACCGATTTGAGGCACGATTTTTGGAGTCGTCACTATAGCCTCGCGGCCGCGAGCGCGTCTTCTTCACTCGCGCTCATCGGCAATTCCCGCGCCGCGGAGATTCTCGCCAATTTAGTTTATCCACTGGCAGTCAATGACGACCGCGAAATCTGGAATGATTACAAAAATTTGCGTGCCCACCTTTCCAATCAAGCGGCGCGCATCGCGGCGGCGCGACTTTTTGCCGGCGATCCGCGGCAACGCGACTTCGTGCGCTCCTTGGTCGGACAACAGGGATTGCTCCAAATCTACGAAGATTTTTGCCTGCGCGATGCCTCCGATTGCGCGAGCTGTCCGTTACCGGAGCAATTGCGGAGATGGTAAAAACATCGTTCCAATCCTCCTTCCTTGTCGGTACGGAGCCCTTTTTTGTCATTTCGAGCGAAAGCCGAGGAATCCCAAACTATTGATGAGAATAAAGTCAGAGATGTCTCGACCCATTCCCGGGCGTGTTTTGCGGAATGTTAGGGAAAGACGGCAAACAAGGCAAAAAAATGGCGATGAAAATGTCAGGCGTCGGACGATGTTTTATCTTGGTAATGATTGCGCCGGTTGCTAATCGGCAATTCGAAATCTAAAGTCTGAGATTCTTCAAAGGCGGGTGTAGTTCAATGGCAGAACGCCAGCTTCCCAAGCTGGACACGAGGGTTCGATTCCCTTCACCCGCTTGCCCTTAAATGGTGAGTTTTTGATGCGTTGCGGGCCCGGATTAATCTCGAAGCGAGTCCCGGCACGGTCCGTGCTTAACACTACTGTATTAACCATAACTTCCATAGTCCGACAAGAATTGTCGCCCGTGCCGCTGTTGCAATGGCGGTGCTGCTCTATAGCGGACTTTTTCTACATGCCGCCGCCGCCGCTACCGGCCTAGCGTTGTCGTGGCAGGCAAGCCCTTCGAGCCCAAATATCGATGGCTATCGGGTCTATTATGGAACCAGCTCTGGGAACTACAGCCAGCATGCCGATTTCCTGGGAACAGGAACGAGTGTAACCGTCGTAGCACCTCCTACTGGTAGCACGTATTACTATACGGTAGTGGCGTACAAAGGAAGTCTTGAAAGTTCTGACTCGAACGAGGTGATGAGATCCACGCCGGCAGCTTCGCCCACGCCTACTCCAACGCCTACACCGACGCCAACTCCAACGCCGACGCCGACTCCAACTCCAACTCCAACACTTACTCCTACGCCTACTCCTACTCCTACCCCGACACCGACTCCGACACCTACCCCGATGCCGATCGTGACGCCACCGCCTTCGCCTACGCCTACGCCTACT
This sequence comes from Verrucomicrobiota bacterium, assembly GCA_003220155.1. Classification (GTDB taxonomy): domain Bacteria; phylum Verrucomicrobiota; class Verrucomicrobiia; order Chthoniobacterales; family UBA10450; genus AV69. The sequence goes on along the minus strand of QHRO01000249.1, from coordinate 20,519 downwards.
CCTACTCCCACCGCGACGCCGCTCCCGACAGCCACGCCAACTCCGACGCCTACACCAGTTGCGAGTCCGACACCTACCGTTTCGCCGACCCCATTCGTGGCGCCAGGTCAATTACGGCATGGAAACAAGCGTAAGATAAAGGCAGAGCGGATCCGCACCATCAAGGCTGCCGAGGACCAACCATCCCCCTCACTTACCACACTTATGCCGATGAGGGAACAGTAGGAAGAACTTCTGGCGCCATTCTTGGCGCCTGTTATTGTCCCTGCTGCGAAGTCGTTACCGGCTCCTTAGAACGTCCGAGGGAAACGGCGAGCAGAAAGCTTATGACCCCTCAAGGCAAACTATAAAACTCGACCAAGGCAACACCCGTGGTTGCGTTTTTCCCGGCAACGATGGCGGTGTAGTTTCCCGGCGCAAGCAGCGCAAGGACGGCCGATTCAAGATCGTTCGAAGGTGCCTTGCCAGTCGCCGCAATGTCTGCCTGCTGCGAATCCTTCCAGTTGTCATTATTGGCGATGACATTTCCGTTGGCATCGCGCAATGAGAGCGTCGGATTGGCCAGTGGGGTGGCTATTCCGGCGCTCGCAAGCGATGGACCGAGCGCACGCACGAGGACACGCTGCAAACTGGCGGCGTTGCCACCGATGATGGTGCCTCCAATCAGGACGTCGCCCCCAGTCCCAACAAATGCGCGCGCGCTCAAGTTCGTCGGCTGCGCGTTCACATTCGGACCAACATCGTAAACTTCCGACAGTCCGATGCCGGTGGTCATCGCCTTGCCTTGGAGAAACGCGGTGTAGGCCCCGGGGGGGAGGCTAATCAGAATGGCGGCCTCGAAGTCGTTCGGCGGTGCTAACCCCGTCGCCTGAATCTGCGTCTGTTGCGTGGCTTTCCAATTGTCGTTAGCTGCGATAAGCGCGCCGGTGTGATCGTATAAGGAAAGGGTCGGATTGGCCAAGGGAGCAGGAACGCCAAAGGAAGCCAGTGTCGGCCCAAGCCCGCGAATCAGGACCGCTTTGTTTTCCGTCCCTTCAATAATGAGCCCGGCGATCAGAATTCGTTCACCGGTGAAAACATGAGCCCGCGCCGAAAGATTTTGAAAGAACGCTGCGCCATCGAAAAAGCGCACGATGTTGTCCCGCAGTTGATTGTCATAACTGGTAAAGACACCTCCCGCCAAAACGCGACCGAATTGTTGCAAGGCGATGCTGCGCACCTGGGTTGCATCATTTGTTAATGATCCGACGCACCCGGCACCCGGATCAAAAATCAGATCGAGTGATCCATTTGTATTCAAGCGCGCGATGCCATGACGCCCAACCCCGTTTACGTCGGTGAAGAAGCCGCCAACAAGAATGCGATCGTCGGGTTCGACCGCAAGCGATTGAACCCAGTCGTTGGGCGCAGGATTAAATCCGAAATCGAGCGAGCCGTCCCCGAAGATTCGCGCGATAAAGGTACGATTGATACCGGAGTACTGAACGAAGCGACCGCCGAGAACGATCTGGCCATTATGTTGCAATTCCAGGGCGAATACATTTCCACCAGTGCCGACACCCGAGTCGAATGAAGGATCAAGCACGCCATTCCCCAGCACCCGCGCCACTCCGCCACGGGCAAAACCATTGTAGCCGATAAAGGTGCCGCCAATGACAATGCGACCATCCGGTTGGATAATGATTGCGTTGACGTCGCCGTTCGGTCCGTTGCCGGGGTCAAAACTCAAGTCAACGCTGCCGTCATTGTTAAGCCGGGCGAGATTGAATCGCTGAGTCAGATCGATCTGGGAAAATTGCCCGCCGACAATGATGCGGCCATCGCTTTGCAACGCGAGGGCGAGCGCCGCGTTGTTGATCCCGTTACCGAGTCCGAATGTCTGATCGACACTGCCATCCGCATTCAGCCGGCAAATGCCATTGTGGGTGAACCCATTGAAGCTGGTGAAACGGCCGGCCACGATGATGCGGCCATCGGATTGAAGAACAGCGGCAGTAATTTCGCCATCCGCGCCCGTCCCGGGATCGAAGCTGGTGTCGAGCGAGCCATCGAAGTTGAAGCGTGCGATCCGATTGCGAAAAACAGTGTTGGCGAACGTGAACCGGCCAGCAGCAACGACTTTCCCGTCGGGCTGCGGAATGACGACATTCACTGCGTCGTTTGTCCCAGGCGCGGGGACGAAAGTGGTGTCGAGCTGCCCGGGTGTGGGTGTAGGCGTGGGCGTGGGAGCTGCAGCGCGGACGGCGCTAACGAATCCGCCTAGGAGGAGAACGAAAAGAAGCAGAACGCGACGAAACGGCGAGTGATGCACTGGAAAGAGCATAGCATTAGCCCGTGATAATTTCCATAACGAGTTCATTAATAGTTGGGTTCGATTCGCTTCGGCGGCTTAAAATCAAGCTTAGTTTCTCCCACCAGCCGGTCCGCTACCGCATCTTTGCGCAACGAACTACCTGTCGCCTGCGCCAGCGCCTCTACTTTATCAACAACTCGATTAAGGCAATACAGATACGACAGAAAAAAAATGTGTCGTTAAAGGTCAAAGCGTCCCGCTTCGTTCGAAAAACGCAATGGCCCGCCAAATTTCGTCCCCCCAATGTACCTGCCAGCAAATCGGGCAATGCTGGCGGAGACTGACTCTTCCGCCCATCCAGACAGCGCTTCATCGAAACGCTCTGGTTTCAGCTCGACAAGATGCTGCGATATTATTTCCCGCCGAAAAATTTTCGAAAGGACTGAAAAAGTTTGGGGATCGCTTTCGGAATCGATTCGATGCGTTGTGCGAACTCGGTCGGTTCGCCGCCATGAACGGGACAGGTTTGGGTCGGAACCTTATCAGCGGGCAAAACGATTTCGTACGCGGTACCTGACATTTGGCAACCGGTTGTAGCCAGTGCGTTCGAAGTCGCGCAAACGGTTACACGCGCCATCGGCATCGTCGGCTCGAGCGCGGTGGCCGGATAACGGGTCGCCGATTTGTTCATCACCTGTACCCAGACCGGCAAGGCCAGCGCCGCGCCATAGCCGCGCGGAATGATCGTGGTGGGTTGATCAAACCCAACCCAGACTCCACAAGTTAACGCGCTGGTGTAACCAATAAACCATGCGTCCTTATAATCGTTAGTCGTTCCGGTTTTACCCCCAGCCGGAAGTTTAAACCCGAGTGAACGCGCACTGGCTGCCGTGCCATGCGTTAGCACCTCCTCCATCAATTGTGAAGTCATCCAGGCCGCGCTCGGATCAAGCGCCGGGACGGAAAGATGGGCTGCACGATAAATCGGCTGATGATTCTGGTCGTCGATACGTTCAATGATATAACTTTGTTTACGCACCCCGACGTTTGGAAAAGCGCTGTAGGCGCTAGTCAGATCCTTTAAGTTCGTTTCAAACGATCCGATGTAAATAGCCGGTCCGTGCGGAGCTTTGTCGTTCAGGTTTAACGTCGTCGCGATCTTTTGCACTTGGTCGAGGCCGGCGAATTGCCCGATACGCACGCTCATAGTGTTGCGCGAATGAATCAGGCCGTAGGATGCGGGTTGAATCCCGCCGTAGGTGCCGTCGGAGTTTCCCGGCGCCCAGTTTCCCGCCCCCTCGATTTCACCCGGCTGGATGGGGCCGTCGTTGATCGCCGCGCCCGGGAGCAGGCCGTTGGTAAAGGCAAGCGTATAGACAAACGGCTTGAAAGATGAGCCGATCTGGCGATTGGCGGGCGGAAGTGCGCGATTGAATTTGCTCTGCGAATAATCGCGACCGCCCACGAGCGCACGAATGCCGCCGCTGGCATTATCGATCACCACCACCGCGCCCTCCAAATACGGCATTGAACTGTCTTCGCCCTCTTCCGGCGGATGATAGTTCGCTTTTAGCGGATGATGAAAATTCGATTGATGTTCAATTCTCGTTAGGGTCGATTCCAATGCCTGGGTAGCAACGTTTTGCACGGCCGGGTCGAGCGTTGTGTAAATGTAGAGGCCTCCCTGGTCCACCTGGTCCGGCGTCAGCAACACGTTCAAGTCGCGCTGCACCGCATCCATCGCGTAGTTTTCCTGGATCATCGGCATCTTCTTCGGATGCGGATTGATGTGCGACGATTTCGCTTGTTGCGCCTGAGCGATGGAAATCTTTTTCAGTTCCACCATTCGATTGAGCACGGCGTCACGCTGTAACGCGGCGCCATCAGGATTACGTAAGGGCGAAAATCGATTCGGACTACGGATCAAACCCGCCAGCACAGCCGCTTCGGACAAATTTAATTTCGAGGCACTCTTTCCGAAGTAAGCCTGCGAAGCCGTTTCCACTCCGTAACAGCCAGCGCCGAAGTAAATGCGGTTGATATAAAGCTCGAGAATTTGCTGCTTGGTAAACTCGTGCTCAATCCGCAGCGCCACCATCGCTTCCAGCAATTTGCGATTGATGGTGCGCCCGCCGAGGGGAAGCGAATTGCGTGCAAGCTGCTGAGTGATGCTGCTGGCGCCTTCCCTGGCCGAACCACTCAACAAATCGCGCACCAAGGCGCGGCCGACCCCATAGAAATCGATTCCGTTATGTTGAAAAAAACGAGTATCTTCACGCGCCAGCAGCGCATCAATGAATGCTGGCGCCACTTCATTCAGCGAAACGATGAGCCGGTTCGCTCCGGCCAGTCGGCTATAAATTTTTCCGTCAACATCGAAAACGGTATTGCGTTCCGGCATTTCCCCGACCTTCTTCATGTCGAAGGTCTGTGCCCAGGCAGAGTAGAAGATCAAAACGCCAAGCGCACTGCCGCCGAGCAGCGCAAGGAGGGAAATCTTCCAGCCCCATCGCCAGAGCCGGCTCGATTTCTTTTTGCCGTTGCCGGACGATCTCTGAAAAATCTTCATCGCAAGAGCTTTGACAATTTAGCGATAGATTTCGCAGATAAAACCTCAAGTTGCGTCGAGCGGCAAAAATCGCAGGGCATCCAGGTGGCGGCACGCGCGGAACCCCGATATCGAAAATAACGGCGACGGATGATCTAAAAACTAATCTGCACGTTGCTCTCGTGCTGTTCGGTTGCGCACGGGGCGTTGAGCGGCACGTCGGTCACTGCATCGCTCGGCTGCACAATTCCGTTTTCGAGCAAATACTGCTCGACTTCTTCGCCGCTGACATCGGCCAGCATTTTCTCGTTAATCTCGACGCAGGGGGAAAGTGGCTGGCCACTTTTCGTCTCCATTTCCCAGCGAAAAGCCGGATTCGCGACGATGTCCTTTTCGGTATAGGGCAAACTATATTTGTTAAGCACCGCACGAACGCCAGCGCTCCAGCCGCAATACGTTTTGAGGTAGGCGGTGATCTGAGGTTTTTCCATGATGCGAACTTACCGTCATCCCGAGCAAAGTCGAGGGATCCGTGCCTTACCCTAAAGGTTTCAGAACGGAATCCCTCGAGTCCGAGCCGGACTGGCGTTTCGCTCGGGATGACATTTCACTGAACCGGGCCGGGGGGCCCAACGTTTTCCCGCATAGCCCGTCAGGGCCCCGCCGCATCCTTCTCCACCACGTGATCTACTCCCATCAGCAGATCTTGTGTTGCACTGGCTTCAGCCAGGCGTGCAATTTTTGCAGTCCAAGCTCGAGACGCGTCTTCACCGTTCCCAGCGGGTTCTTGGTGCTGGCTGCGATCTCGCGATGACTCATTCCCCTAAAAAACGATAGCTCCAATGCCTGACGCTGAAACTCCGGCAAGGCGGACATCTGTTCGCGCAGGTAACGGCGCAAATCGGCCCGTTCCATTTCCTCGTCGCCATCTACCGTCGTACTGGCACCACCGGGCAATTCGTTTATTTGCTCCTGATAGCGATCTTTTACTCGAATGTAGGCTTGCCGCCGGCGCAGCCGATCAATCGCGCGCCGCCGTGTAATCGTCGTTAGCCAGCCAAGCGGCTTCCCCACCCGCGGCGCGTAATTTTGCGCCTGCTTCCAAATCTGCAACAACGTCTCCTGCAGGACGTCCTCCGCCTCGGCCTGCTCGTGGATGACGCTCTCAATGATGGAGCGCAGCGTCTCGCCGTGTCGTTGATACAACGCCTCGAGCGCGTTTTCGTCCCGATCCGTAATCGCGCCCATCAGTGCCTCGTCTGTGGCCGCGCTAAAACTTCTCACGTCCTGATTTGGTTCAATCATATCTGTTGGCACTGGGGAGAGGATGGTTCCGATCCATCGTTTGAGCTCAGCGCTCGCCACCAATTTTCGAAGTTCGTATCGGAAAGATGCTGGTTCTCCGGATAGACCCATTGATGAATTCCTGAGCGACACTGGTTGGTGGGGCAATTCAGCTTAAATTCCTTGCCCTCCTGCGAAATCTCGACCTCGTGACCGGAAAAAACTCGGCCGCACACGACGCAAACGCGATTGTCATCAAGTGAGCGCCATTCATGAAAATGATCGTTAGCACGCAGAATATCTAATCGATCTGTCGGCTGCCGGGACCAATTCATCTCGCCTTCATGTTTGAACAGAGTCTCGCCGCCAGCAATCGGGCTGGATGACGATTACGAGGTCAGGAAAATCCTGATCCGGAAAGTGAATAACTTTCTTCCTTTCTAGGGCTTGGAATGCGAGCGTGCATCCAATATTTTCGCGATGCGCGTTACCTGATTGGATGAACAGGCAGCCATTGGCGCGCGGTATCCGACACTCCGATCCGTGGATGCGAGATCGAATGGAACGCTATTGCACTCTTCACCCGCGCAGTCCGAGCGCTGTGCGCCGACCGCAACTGAGCCGCCGTCGAGGCACATTCGTCGTCTTGCTTGGACACAGTTTGGAAAATGGAATTGTCGGTATCGGCAACACGATCGAAAACGCTCTCCGGGCTTTTGATCTGCAATACCTGCGCGCACTCGAACCCCAACCGAACGGCGTTGAAATTGGACGTAGGAGACCTTGAACCGATCACTGGTGTCGTACGTCGCAATTTCCACATTCTGTTGAATATCCTGGCGCTCTTCCTCGTCTTAGACTGTTAAAGCCTGCGTCTTTCAGACCGAGGCGTCTGTCCGACAAGCGCGGATCATACTAACCCCGTAAAAGGGATAATCGATTGGAGGTGCCGGAGATTCACTCGGTTGGGTGTAGGCAAATTAGGAAAAGAGAAAGGGGAAAATGAAGAAAGTTATATTAAGCATGGCGTTGGCGCTGGCGGCCCCGTTGGCGTGGGCCCAGGTATCGGAAACAACGACCACCACGACCACGACGGAGGGAAGCGGAACCATCACTGAGTTCACTCCCGGCAGCACCATTGTGCTGAAAGAGACAGCGGGTCCGAAACATTACCGCTTTGGGAAAAAGGTCGTTTACGTGACCAGGAGTGGCAAAGAGCTGGATGAAGCAACCGTTCGCACCAGAGTAAAAGTCGGGGTGCCAGTGCGTGTGCATTACGCCGGTGAAGGCGACAGCATGCTGGTTGATCGAGTTATCCTCGACGAAGATTAAATCGTAATCTTCTAAGTATAAACGCGCTTATCCGTTCGGCCGTTGGCTGGAACGGGAGGCGCGTTTTTCTTTGTACCATCTAGAAGTGTGGCACTTAATGCGAGAATTCAGCTGAGGAATTCCGCGATGGGCGCCATCCGTTCGATATGAGCACAGAAAATCTTAAGGGCAGCCAGGATCGGAACGGCTAAAATTACACCGACAATTCCCCACATCCAGCCCCAGAACGTAAGTGAAATCAGGATGATGACCGGGTTTAAAGTGAGGGATCGCCCCATCACCCAGGGGGTGATGAAGTTTCCCTCGAGCGCGCCGGAAGCGAGATAGACCGCGGGGAAAAGGAGCGCGTAACTAAGGCTATCAAAGCTTAAGACGGCGCCGATGGTCATACAGATCATTCCGGTGAGCGCTCCGAGATAAGGAACAAAATTCAAAACGCCGACCATCACTCCCCACATGATCGGGTTGCGCAGCCCGAGTAGCCCGACCGTAGTCCCGACCGCAAGGCCGAGACAGGTGTTGATGATTGTGATGGTCAACAGGTAACGCGACCCGTGCGACTCAATGTCATGCGCGATCGAGACCGCGGTTTTCTTGTCCGAGAGCGTGGGCATTAACTTGATGACCTTGCTCATAAACACTCCGTCATAAGCAAGAAGGAAGTAGAGGAGGATGAAGAACAAAACGGCGCCAGCAATAAATTCGGGAGTGCGCATATAGAGCGTCTCGGTAAGGGGATGCCTCTTCACTTCCACGGCCGTCTTGGTCGGTGAATCCGAGGTTGCGAGCTTTTCGATCTCGCCGCTAGCCTGCGCCACTTGCGTCATCGATTTTTTCAACGGCATCAGCTTGTGTTGGAGTTCGGAGAATCTGGCGGGAGCTTTTTCCAGCCAGCTGGCGATGGGCGCCATGAGCGAGGAGACGCCGTAGCCAATGAGCGCGAGTAGCGCCGCAAGAATGACCGCAGCACTAATGATGGGGAGGAACTTTTATTCGCGCCAACGCGCGTACGATCGGGCGAAAAAGGTAGCTTAAAAGGACTGCGAGGACGATTGGCAGCAGCACCGATCGCATAAAATACATCGTGTAAAAAATCGCGAGCACGAATAGCCGCTAAGGGCGATCGAAAGGACATCGAGTGGTTTCCGTAATAATTCGGCGATGCTCAGGCGCGCGCGGGAAGTGACCTTCTCCGATTCGCCCCGATCATCGAGAATCGGTGATTCGTTTTTCACTTTGGCGGCAAGTGAGTGCATCCTTCGACGAAACCGTGGATTCTAAATTGATTGAGACAAAACAGTTCCCTATTCAGCTTTCCCGATTTCCAATCGAACGGTCTCAATTTCTCCAACAGCTTCCCAGTACTCCCCGCCATTTCGCATCGGGAAACGAATTTGCACGTAAGAGGCCCTCTGAGACAGCAGGTGAGTGGTGCGCTCCCGAGTAAAGATCTTCGCGTGCATATTGGTAAGGAGAGACCGTGTCGAACGGCGGGTAAACTGCCTTCGGACTGCGCGATTCACCATTTGTGGTAACATTCTCTCGCTACAAGGAATTGCACGCTATGAAGCACGCCTCCAGGACATTGAAACGCAAACGCAAGCTCGCTTTCCGCAAACGGCAGACATCGGCTGGCGGAGCCGCTCGCGACGTGATTCGGGCGGACATGAAGGAAATAAAACGAGGATTCCGTGAGCCGAAAAAATCGGCGAACGGAGCGGCAAGAAGAAATAGCGCGACGAGGCATCCCGCCAACGGCCCCGTCTTCAAACATCCCGCGACGGCACTGGAAGCCGCCATACAACGTTATGTCGATCTTTTCGATTTTGCGCCGATCGGTTATGTCAGTCTTAACCGCGTCGGTCACATTGAAGAGATCAACCTGGCTGCGGCGCAACTCCTCGGCGGCTCGCGCGACCGATTGATCGGCAAGCCGTTTGCGCTCTACGTCACGAAAGAAGACTCCGTACTTTTTTTAAATCATCTCCTCCGCTGCCGCTCATCGGAAAGCCGGATCGAAACAGAACTGCACCTGAAAAAACGAAGTGGCGAAATCATGCTCGCCCATTTGGCCAGTTCCCCCATGACTTCGTCGATGCGAGACGGGGTGCTGTTTTATCAAACGGCAATTATCAATCTTACCGAGCGGAAGCGGGCAGAAGAAGCGATCCGCCAGTCGGAAAAGCGTTATCGCACCTTGTTCGATTTAGTGCCGGTCGCGCTTTATACCTGCGACGCCAAAGGCCTGATTCAGGAGTACAACCAGCACGCCGTGGAGTTGTGGGGACGTGAACCCAAAAGGAATCACCCAAGCGAAAAGTTTTGCGGTTCGCTCAAGATTTTTTATCCAGATGGCCGGCCGATGCGGCACGACAACTGCCCAATGGCGCGAGCCCTGCGAGGCGAAAAATTAACGGCGGCTGATTTGGAAATAGTAGTCGAGCAATCGAGCGGCGCTCGGCGAAACGTTCTCGTTAGTCCGACGGCCTTGAGGAACGGGCAGGGAAAAATAATCGGAGCGATCAATTGCCTGCACGACGTCACCGTGCGCAAACGCACGGAAAATGCGTTGCGCGAATCGGAGGAACGCTCGCGCGCGGTCATCCACCAAAGCACCGCTGGAATAACAGGCACTGATTTGACGGGGCGCATCATTTTTGCGAACGAAAAATTCTGTTCAGTGCTTGGCTACAAAGAGCGTGAACTCGTCGGCAAAACCATTTTTGAGATCACGCATCCCGGCGACGCGACAGAGAGCCGGCTACTTTTTCGTCGAATCGTCACGAAAGGCGAACCGTATCAGCTCGAAAAGCGTTATCTTCGCAAAGATGGCTCCGCTCTATGGGTGAGTGTTAGTGCGTCGCCATTGCGCGACGCCGAAGGCAAAACCCAATCGGCGGTTGCGATTATTATCGACATCAGCGACCAAAAAAAAGCCCAGGCTTTTCTGGAAGATCGTGCGCGCGGACTGGAAGGCGAGATACTCGCCATCAGTGACCGCGAACAACGCCGCATCGGCCAGGATTTGCACGACAGTCTGTGCCAACATCTTACTGCCATCGCGTTTATGGCGCGCTCGGTCGCGCTGCGGCTCAAAAAGCATCGAGTCATCGAAGTGGAGCACATCGAAGAGATCGCAGAGCTAATCAATGACGGAGTGACGGAAGCGCGCACGATCGCCCGCGGCTTGCATCCGGTGGAAATGGAACCGCCCGGTTTGGTCACAGCGCTCGCAGCGCTGGTCAAGCAGCGGCATTGGCCGGTGTCGTGCCGATTGGAGGCCGACGAAGAAATTTCCGTTCAGGACTCGACCGTGGCTCTGCATCTCTACCGGATCGCACGCGAAGCCGTAATCAATGCGAACAAACATGCCCGCGCGCGCGAAATTATTGTACGGATGAAACGTTCGGCCAAAGGAATCGAGCTGAGTGTAATCGACGATGGCGTCGGAATTCCGGGGAATTCCCCCGCTGGATCGGGCATGGGCTTTCACATTATGCAATATCGCGCGCGTTCAATTGGGGCGCGGCTGGAGATCAAGCCAATAAAGCCGCACGGCACGCGCGTGACTTGTTATGTGCGCAAATGAAATCGACAGCACGCGCCGATGGACAAAGGAAACGCAAACCGCGCAAAGGCTCCGTCCCCGCGGCCGCGCACTCGTCCGAAACCATCGCCACGGATTCGTTTTCCAGCGGTGTTGTTGATAATCCGAAATCGGAGCTACCACAAGCGATCCCTGTCCTGATCGTGGATGATCATCCGCTCTTTCGCCACGGCCTTGCTCAGTTGATCAACTCTGATGACGGCTACTCCATTTGTGGCGAGGCGAGCAGTGCTCCCGAAGCGATGACGCTGGTGCGCAAATTGCGGCCCAAACTGGCGATCGTCGATCTGGGCCTAAAAGGACCGAGCTGCCGATTCTTATCCTGTCGATGCACGACGAACCGACTTACGCGGTGCGTTCCCTTCGCGCAGGCGCTAACGGCTACGTGACCAAGCAGGATGCATTGGGCAGCGTTCTCATTGCCCTGCGCGAAGTACTCGACGGCCGCGTTTATCTCAGCCCTTCAATGGCCAGTGAAGTGATTTCCAATGTTGTTCTAACGAAACGCGAACCGGGGGCAGATCCAACCGATGGCTTAACCGATCGCGAACTGGAAGTTCTCGAACGCATCGGCAAAGGCGAAGAAGTGAAAGCCATCGCCAAAACATTACACCTCAGCCCAAAGACAGTTGAAACGCATCGCACTCATATCAAAGAGAAGCTAAGGCTCGATAACGCGCGGCAGGTTGCGCGTTACGCCGTTCAATGGGTGAGCGCCCGCGGCGTCTGATTCCTGTTCCTGCGAACCGGTAAGATTTAGCTGGAAGGGGCGGCTTCTGTGTGTTTTGTGCCAATGCGCTTCTCATTTAAAGCCTGGGGCATCCTCGGCATCACGCTCGCGAAACAAGAATTGTAGGGCGGCCATCTTGGCCACCAACGAATGAAACGGCGGCGAAGATCGCCGCCCTACATTCTCACGAGCGAACACTCTGTCATCCCGAGCGCAAGCGAGGGACCTCGCCAAGATGCATTGATCACGCAAGCTACTCGGTGTAAGCCACCCGCGCGGATGAGAGGTCCCTCACCCCGAAAGCGTTCGGGGTTCGGGATGACGGACAATGCGCGTCGAGCGAATCGATTAGCGCCAGACCGCTAGGAAGAAAACGAATTTGGTCTTACTACGCCGCCGCTGTCACTTGCTGGATCGTTTCCTGCAGTTTCTGCACATCGATTGGTTTGGTCAGATGCGCGGAAAAACCGGCCCGACTGCTGCGCTCCAAGTCCTCCTCCATCCCATAGCCGCTGATCGCTATGCCCTTGGCGTCGCTAATTTTGGCCAGTTCTCGCATCACCTGAAAGCCATTGCCATCCGGAAGACCAAGATCGCTAACGAGAAGATCGAGCGGAGTTGTGTGTAAGACTTCCAAAGCCTGGCGCACAGTGGAGGCAGTAACGACCTCGTGCCCATTATGCCTTAGCAACTTGCTCATGACCGTTGCTGTATTGTCGTGGTCTTCGACAATCAGAATATTCAATTTACGTGGCGAAACCGCGGCAGGTTTGCGCTCGATGGGAGCGATAACGCTCAGCGCGGGAACCGTTTTCAATTCCACCGTAAAGACCGCGCCCTGTCCGCTCGTTTTATTAGCGGCCTTGATTTTTCCCTGATGCATTTCCAAGACTGCTTTGCAGATCGCCAGACCCAGGCCGAGACCTTCGCCGCTTCTGGTCCCCTGCTCAAAAGCGGTAAACAATTTCGGCATCACCTCCGCGTCGATTCCGCGGCCGCTATCGCTAACTTCAAAAATCACACGATCCGGAGCCGCATCGTACGAACGGACCACGACCTCACCATTTTCAGGCGTGAATTTGTAGGCGTTTTTCAACAGGTTCCAAAAAACCTGCTCGATGCGCGTAGGATCGGCCATGATCTGATGGTTGCTGGCGGTCAGATCAACCGAGAGGCGCAAATTTTTTACGAATAACTGGCTACGGACAATTTCCAGAGCGTGATTCAGCAATGCATCGGCACGACACGGCTGAAGATTCATTTGAAGTTTGCCGCGAGCGATTCGGGTAAGATCAAGCAGGTCGTCGATCAGTCGTGCTTCCATTTCGATATTGCGGCAAATCATCTTCAAACCCTGCTGCATTTCAGGATCGACATTCTTGTCTTCAGATGCCGAGCAAGCCCACATCAGGACTGGGTTTAGCGGGGTCCGAAGCTCATGGCTGAGCGCCGCCAAAAAACGGTCTTTTGCCTGGCTAGCCATCACGGCTACTTCCTTCTGTCGGCGAAGCTCTTCTTCCGTTCGCTCGCGCTCGAGATAAAGGCCAACTTGAATTCCCAACGCACCGGCAAGACGCAAAAGGTCGTCGTCCGGTGGCACCACCTCGTCGCTGTAGAGCTCAATTACGCCATTGATTCCGATGGAACCCATTAACGGAAAAACAAACGCGGCCTGCAATCCGCTCATCCGCGCGAACAGCGCCCGCGGGAAGTTGGTCTCTGCCTCAAGATTTGGTAACCAGGTGGGCGCGCGTGAAACGAGAACGCGTCCCGGCAAACCCTCCCCGCTGGAGAACACGCGGCGCCTGGTTTCGGATTCGAATTCGTCGATATCACGCTCGGGTGATCTCCAGGTCGAATGGCAAACAAGCTTTCCATTTTTATCCAGGACCCAGAGCGCGGCAAAGAGCCAGCGGCCGCTCCGTGCAATGGTGCTGAGAATTTTCGGGCCAAGTTCGATCAGCGGCGCCTGACCAGAGATTAGGGCGGCGATGGCGTACTGCGCGGCACGACGTGCGTCACTTCGCACGCGCTCGCTGATATCACGGACGTAGGCGGTAAAGACCGCTTTCTCGTTCACCAGATAGGGGGTAATGGCCAGCTCGATCTCCACTCTGGAACCGTCCGAGCGCAGAGCAGGCATTTCGATACGCCTGCCCAGTAATGAGCCCTCGCCAGTGGCGCGGTATTGGGCCATCCCGGCGCGATGTCTGGCCCGCAATTCCCTGGGGATAATTAAATCCGCCATTTCCTTGCCCAGCGCTTGCGCGCGCGAATAACCGAACAAACGCTCGGCCGCGATGTTCCATTCCTGCACGCGACCGTCATCGCCAATGACAATGATGCAATCGAGTGCGGAATCGAGGATCGACTGGCTGTTTTGCTCACTGCCGGCGAGCTCTTTCTCCTTCTCAGCAGCGAACTGTTGCGCCGATTCTACCAGCAGGTCGTTAAAAAACTGGTGAATGACAGTCTCGGTATTGGTTCGCGCGGAGGCATGGAATTCGGGTAGTTCGCGGGCAAACGCGTCCAGGCAATCAACAGAGATTATCTGCCGGATTTGCCCCAGTCCGCGAACGATCTTGTCCAGGGTGTACCCTGGTTCCCAGAGGTGCTGCGGCTGCGTATCGGCGGAGCGCTTTTTGTTATTTCGACGCGGTTTTCCTGCTTTTGCGAGGCGTTTGCCCAGGTCCTGGCAAAGGGTCGGCAGATAATTGGCCAACTGTTGGTAAGTGGTGTTGCCTGAAAATGCCAGCTCAGGCTGCCCCTCGGTCGTTTTGTTCCATCGATCGGCAATCCATTCTGTACGATCGGAGATAAAGCGGCCAAATTCCGATAATGAATTCACGGTGGGACAGGAGTTTCGCTATTCGATCTAAGATTGGTCGAGCAGTTACCATGCTATTTTCCAAGCAAAACACGGAATGACCGGCAGGCGGCCGCAACGCTGAATTCCCTCCCCGCCGCCTGCTTACGCGCGCGGTGTCTTTTGGCTTTAAAGACCCGCGAAGTACTTCGTAATCAACGATTGCGCGTTTTCCCCCAACGCACGCACTCCGGCTTTGCTCTGCAGCAACTTTAGCAATAACGATCGCGCTTCCTTTTTCTCTCCCTCGGAAATGCTTGTCTGCCCGATCGCGAGGATGATCTGCTCAAACGCATCCTTTAATGCCTGCATCTCTGCCCCTGGCATCTTTATTTCTTGCGGGCCGCCAACCCCAGCCCGCCGGCTTTCATCGAAAGTGATTCGAATTGGCGACGCTGCGCTGCTGTTCAGAACGTGCATTCCAAACTCGTTCATCCGGGCAAAGCCCCCCAGCAAACCCATCCCGCTTTTATCTTCAATCGGCTTCCAATCGATCAGACCGTACTCGGCCAGTTGAGCGAGTGCCTGAAGCCAGTCGCGATTGTTTATTCCTTCAGGCGCCGGCACGGCCCGCTCCGCCGCGCCGAAAGGAAGAAAACCTTCGCCGCGTCGTTCATACAAAAGTTGCAACACGCGTCCTCTCACCACGGAATCTTTCATGCGGATGAATATGGTTCGCGGCTCGAAGTTGAACAACTGATCTTCGAGCGCCCCCGGCGCGACCACCGTTTAGATAACTTCGCTCGCCAAATGATTCTCCGGCGATGCCCTTCGCCGCAAGCTGAAGCTTGGAAAAGAAATTTTGTGATTTGATGCAAACGATTCAGGAACCCGTGCGATGGTGAGAAATGTTAGATTCGGTCTTGCACTTCTGCCGGCTCAAAAACAATCAGCCGCCGCGGACCGAATTAACCGAAGGGGCCTCGAAAATAACCGGCGAGGGCCAGATGAACTGCTGAGCCGTTCTTATGGAGCTGGAAACTGTCGACCGGAAATTGCCCGCCACGATGAATTTCTGGCGACGGATTTTGGAAGACCGGGCGCTGCGCGACTTGGACAACCTGGCGAAGCTCATCATCGGGTGCGAAATCATTGTCGCGCTCGATGACGTAAGCTTGCTGGGCGCTTGATCATTCCAGATTCATTGGAACTCGCCATCCCGCGCGCTAGTGACGCAATTTCGGAATACCAGTTTGTGTTTTGGGAAAAATGAACGAGTGTAATAGCTTATTGGATTGAATCTGTTTGTTCTTTGCGTGGTAGATCGTCAGGTGAGTTTGTCTCATTGGTGATTTGAAACCCGATTCCCGGGAACAGCTCTGTAGCTCGCAAGTTTGCTCCAAAAATCACAATGAAACTGTACGTAGGTAATCTCTCTTTTGAGACCACTGAAAACGATCTTCAGGATCTTTTCGAACAACATGGCCAGGTCGGCGAAGTAGCGCTGATGATGGACCGCATGACCGGCAAATCGCGCGGCTTTGCGTTCGTCACCATGAACGAAAAAGCCGAAGCGGAAGCTGCAATCAGCGCGCTCAACGGCAAGGAATTGAACGGACGCACGCTCACTGTCAGTGAAGCGCGTCCTCGCGAAGAGCGTCCGCGCGCATACGGCGCCAAGCGTCCGTTCGCGGGCAATCGTCGGTAGATCCGAAATCGATTGTTGCGGCCGGCTTCGAGAATTTTCGGGGCCGGCCTGCACTCGACCATGAATTCAGAAAAAGCCCTCGAGTTGGAAGGAACGATCATGTCGGTCCTGCCCGGCACCATGTTCCGGGTTGCGCTCGCCAACGAGCATCTTGTCCTCGCGCACATTTCCGGGAAAATGCGCAAACGATTTATTCGACTTACCATCGGCGATCGCGTTAAACTGCAGATGTCGCCTTACGACATTGATAAGGCGCGCATCGTCTACCGCCTCTAACCAAATGAAATTTTTTGGAACACCCGCCGTCCGAAAAGCAAAAACCGGCCCCGTGATTAAGCGACTACTTGTTCGCTGTCCCGCTACGGCCAAGCTGGCGACGACCGGTCAGACAATCGACGAACAACTCTGGGCCGCTGCCAAAGTGAAAACGCCCAAGTTCACCTGCCCTCATTGCCAGCAAGTTCATAGCTGGACGAAAAAAGACGTTGTTCTGGCGCGCTGATTGCGGGTAATAGGCACCGCATCATGTTTTGCCGCATTCCATTCCATCGCGTCAATTGGTTAACCAGCTCGTTCCTTATCGGAACGTTCGTCCTCAGTATCACCACGGTCCCGATCTACCTCTGGTATTTCGGCATCGATTGGTTCCAGGTAATCTTGTTTTTCCTCTTGCTCAGCGCCACCGGCTTTAGCATCACCCTTGGCTATCATCGATTATTTTCGCATCTTGCCTTTCGTGCCAGACTGCCGGTGAAACTCTTCGTCCTCATGTTTGGCCCGGCTGCATTCGAAAATTCGGTATTGATGTGGGCGAGCGAACATCGGCGCCATCACAAACACGTCGATCACGAGGAGGACCCATACGATATCACCAAGGGATTTTTCCATGCTCACATCGGCTGGCTCCTGTTCAAGCTTCTGCCCCAGCCGCCGTTCGATAACGTGGGCGACCTAAAAAAAGATCGGCTGGTGATGTGGCAACATCAGCACGTCCATACCATCGCTCTTCTCATTGGTTTCGCCTTGCCCGTGCTGCTGGGCGCAGTTTGGAATGGCTGGATCGGGGCACTCGGAGCTTTTCTCATTAGCGGCGTCGCCAAGGTGGTGGTGATTCAGCATTGCACTTTTTTCATTAACTCGGCCTGTCACACCCTTGGTCGCCGGCCTTACTCCACCAGATGTAGCGCGCGCGATTCACTCCTCATGGCACTGCTCACTTTCGGGGAAGGCTATCACAACTATCACCACGAATTTCAGCACGATTATCGCAACGGAGTAAAATCGTGGCAGTGGGATCCGACGAAATGGATCATCTGGCTGCTCTCCAGAATTGGACTGACTGGCGGCCTCAGGCGCGCAGCGCGCGAGGCGATTCAAGCTGCGCAGGCGCAAGTTCGCCGCTCCCGCACCTCCCAAAGTATATCGGGTATATCGGCCGCAATATCGGAGACGATAACCGGCCTGGGAGTCCCGCAGCGTTGACGTTCAGCCTGCGTCCAAAGTAGCCCTTAATGCGTCGTGGTCGCTTTTTGCGGCTGCACGACCCGCTTATCTCGCGCTGGTCGCATTTCCACGGGCGAACCGTGACTGCATGAATCGCACCAATGACGCGAAGCGGTCTTCAGCCGCTTCCTTTGCCCGCACTCATCGCACACGAATATCTCCGTCTTAATGGATGGTCTGATCACGGTAATTCGGGGTTTTTCTCTATCGGCAAAAGTTTATTCGTATGGCGCTGGCCTTTTAATCGCTCGTTACTGCCGGAAAAGCAAGAGTCTAATTCGCTAAAAGAGGCGCCTTCCTCAATGCGAAACATGCTTTAGCACGGAATTCGCTCCGTTGCTACTTCGAACCGGTTCAGATTCATTGAAAGCTCCGATCACACAGGTCGCCCCCTTAGCGACCAGTCGCCTTACCGCCGCGATCGCCGTCACCGTGCTGACAGGATGGATTGCTCAAATCGATCTGTTGAAAAATTTCGCCCCGGGCATGATTGCAATGAATCCTTTTACCGCGGGCGGTCTGCTAGCCGCGAGTGCCGCCCTATTTCTGCGCCAACCCATCGACGCCCCGAAAAAGCGCAGCATCATTGGACAACTCCTTGCCGGCGCGATCATCGTCATGGGTGGATTAAATCTCCTCCTCTACCGTCATGATGTGGCCGTCCTAGGATGGTTGGTGATGTCGCCGTTAGCCGACGGTTCCCTGGTCGAAGTCAACGGCGCAAGAATTTCGCTCGGTTTTGTTTTGATCGGCGCGTCCCTGCTCTCACTCAATTGGAAGACAGCTCGTGGATTTCGTCCCGCCGAGGTAGCCTGTGCCGTCACTGCGGTAATCGCGATTCTTTCGCTGGTCGCGTATTCCCACTACCTGATCGGCTTTTACACGGCCCGCGCTTACACGCCGGCCTCGCTTTTGACCTCGGTTTCCTTCTTCCTTCTCGCAACCGGAATTCTTCTTGCGCGCGCAGACCGCGGAACATTGGCAATCATCGTCAGCGAGACCGCAGCGGGTATGCTGGCGCGGCGACTTATTCCGCTGGCGATTCTTCTTCCCATTCTGATCGGTGCCCTCCGCCAAACCGCGGAGAGAGCCGGACTGTATGATCCGACCTTTGGTGCGGCCCATTCCGCCACCACTTTCATGGTTCTATTTTTCGCGGCTATTTGGTGGACGACACGAATGCTGTTTCGCATCGATACCAATCGCATGCTGGCGGAAGCAGCCAGGCAGAAGCAGGAAGAACAGGTGCGCCAGCTCAACATCGAAAAAATCGCCGCGGAAAGGGCGAGCCAAGCCAAGGACGACTTCCTCGCTGTCCTTAGTCACGAGCTACGGACGCCGCTGACCCCAGCGCTAGCCGCGGCGAGTTATCTGGCCGAACATGAGGATCTCTCGCCCCAGCTTCGCGAAGAAGTAACCGCCATCCGCACGAGTGTGCAATTGGAAGCGCGTTTAATCGATGATCTGTTGGACCTCACCCGCATTACCCGCGGAAAAATCGAGCTACATCTCGAGGTCGTCGATGTCCACGGTCTTCTCCGCAACAGCCTCGAAATCGCCCGCGACAACATTCTCGAGAAACAGTTGGATCTGCTCGTGGACTTCGGCGCCGACCGCCACCATGTCTGGGCCGACGCCGTTCGACTTCAGCAGGTTTTTTGGAATCTGATCAACAATGCGGTGAAGTTTACCAAAAGGAATGGTCGCATCACGATTCGAACTAGGAACGAACAAGGGCGTTTTGTGTTCCAGATTACCGATACCGGAGTTGGAATTGAACCTGAACAGCTAGATCGGATTTTCCGGGCATTCGAACAGGGTGAACGTTCAATTAGCCGGAAATTTGGCGGGCTTGGCCTTGGGCTTACGATATCAAAAAGGCTGCTCGAATTACAGGGTGGAGCGATCACCGTTCATAGTGAAGGACTAAACCGCGGCACCTCCTTTAAACTCACTCTGGCTTCGGTGGAGAGCCCAAAAACAGCGAGCGTCTCAGGCTCCATCGCTGACGAAGGACCTGCCAAAAGCCTGCAATTGCTGGTGGTCGAAGATCATCCTCAGACGCTACGAGTGCTCGCGGCCCTGCTGCGTAAACAAGGCCACAAGGTTCTCACCGCGGAAGGCGTTCAGGCCGCGATCAAGCTTCTCGAGGCCGAGCGTTTCGACGGACTAATCAGCGACATCGGCCTACCTGACGGTAACGGCTGTGACATCATGCGCGCAGCCAAACAGCGACAATCACTTGTCGGCATCGCTCTCAGCGGCTTTGGCATGGAGGAGGATGTGCGCCGCAGCATGGACGCCGGTTTCGATCATCATCTGACCAAGCCGATCGATTTTCAGGAGCTAAAGAAATTTGTAGGAACAATGGCGATGGGGACTAATCATTCCGCCTCTTAAGACCCTCATTTCAGGCAAGCTCCGAACGGGGCAAATGGCCACCCCCCCGAAACCTTTTCCGAATTGACTTAATCGCTCTTCGTCGCCCGAATTCCGCGTTAGAACAAAATTGCCGTTCCTCGTCAGCTACTCGCTGGTTCATCTGCCATGTAGGGCGGAACCTGGCGCCGCTTGATCGCAGCTTTTGCCTCCGACACGGTCGGAAAAATCGCCAACAGCTTGTGGAATTGCACTACGTCAAAAATCGCTTTCAAATTCGGATTGATCCCGGCCAGACTAAAAACACCACCATGCGCACCAGTATCGCG
>QHRO01000083.1 GCA_003220155.1 Verrucomicrobiota bacterium | reverse complement strand
GATCGCCGCTCGCGACGGCAGTGGTAACGGCAGCGATGTTTCGCACCTGAGTGGTCAAGTTCGACGCCATGAAATTGACTGAGTCCGTCAAATCTTTCCATGTTCCGGAAACGCCCTCGACCCGCGCCTGACCGCCGAGCGATCCCTCCGAACCCACCTCGCGCGCTACGCGCGTAACCTCTGAAGCGAACGAGCGCAATTGATCGACCATGGTGTTGATCGTGTCTTTCAATTCCAAAATCTCACCACGGACATCGACCATGATTTTTTTCGACAGGTCGCCGTTCGCAACTGCCGTCGTGACCTCGGCAATATTGCGCACCTGACCGGTCAAATTACGGGCCATCGAGTTCACCGAATCAGTTAAATCTTTCCAAGTACCAGCAATCCCTTTGACCTGGGCCTGACCGCCGAGCTGTCCTTCTGAACCCACTTCCCTAGCCACGCGGGTCACTTCTGCCGCAAACGAGCTGAGTTGATCAACCATCGTGTTAATCGTGTTTTTCAACTCCAAAATTTCGCCTTTCACATCCACCGTGATCTGCTTCGAGAGGTCCCCACGCGCGACCGCCGTCGTGACCTCCGCGATGTTGCGCACCTGACCGGTGAGGTTGCCGGCCATCGTGTTAACCGAATCGGTTAGATCCTTCCACGTTCCAGCGACTCCGCGCACATCCGCTTGTCCGCCAAGTTTTCCTTCGCTGCCCACCTCGCGCGCTACTCGGGTTACTTCTGATGCAAATGAGCTCAATCGATCCACCAGCGTGTTGATCGTGTCTTTCAATTCCAAAATCTCACCGCGCACATCAACCGTGATTTTTTTCGATAGATCGCCGTTAGCGACAGCAGTCGTGACGTTTGCAATGTTTCGCACTTGCGCTGTTAGGTTGCCGGCCATTGAATTCACAGAATCGGTCAGATCTTTCCAGGTTCCGGCGACACCCTTTACCTGCGCTTGACCTCCGAGTTTTCCTTCCGTGCCAACCTCACGCGCGACACGGGTAACTTCGGACGCGAATGAACTGAGTCGATCCACCATGGTGTTGATGGTGTCTTTCAACTCGAGAATCTCACCTTTCACATCCACCGTGATCTTCTTCGACAAATCGCCCGTCGCGACGGCGGTCGTCACTTCGGCGATGTTTCGCACCTGGCCGGTGAGATTTCGCGCCATGAAATTCACCGAGTCAGTAAGATCTTTCCAAGTGCCGGAGACGCCCTCGACTCGCGCCTGGCCGCCAAGAATTCCTTCCGAACCCACCTCGCGCGCTACGCGCGTTACTTCCGACGCAAACGAACGCAGCTGATCGACCATCACGTTTACCGTGTCCTTCAACTCGAGAACCTCGCCTTTCACATCCACCGTGATTTTCTTCGTCAGGTCGCCGTTCGCTACAGCCGTCGTCACGGTCGCAATGTTGCGCACTTGGGCAGTTAAATTTCCCGCCATCAGATTCACGTTTTCCGTCAGGTCTTTCCACGTTCCGGCCACGCCCTTCACTTTCGCTTGTCCGCCCAGCTTTCCTTCCGTGCCCACCTCGCGCGCTACCCGGGTTACTTCGGAAGCAAAAGCGCCCAGTTGATCGACCATCGTGTTCACGATTTTTGCCGTTCGCAAAAACTCTCCTTCCAGTTGCCGACCTTCGATGTCCGTTGCCATCGTTTTGGAGAGATCACCTTTGGCAACGGCGCCGATAACTCGCGCCATTTCGCTCGTCGGATGAACCAGATCGCCAATGAGTCCGTTAACAGACCGGATCGCATCCGCCCATGAATTCGACACGTCCCCTAACGAGGCGCGTTGAGTAATGCGCCCCTTCTTGCCAACAGCGCGCCCGATCCCATCCAGTTCCAGCGTCAATCGCTGGTTTTTGGCGATAACCTCGTTAAACGTGTCCGCTATTTTCCCCGCAACGCCGGTCCAGTCGTCGGGTAATCGCACCGAAAAATCGCCGCGCTTAAACGCCATTAAAGCTCTTAGTAGCTGACCGTTGTCGCATTCGTGAATGCCGGAACGCGAATCGTTGGCAGGGCCTGCCCGCCGAGAGGGGGAAGTGTTTTTTTTCATGATCGAATCAGGAATCAGAAGCTTGAGCTAATCTCTCCGCCGGATGAAACGCGTAAGAATCGACCGCCATAGTCGGTAGCAAAGCCCAACTTGATCGCACAACTTTGTCCCGCGGGCAAGAAGGCGGTCAGTAGCTCGTGAATGCCCGCCTTTCCACATCTGCGTTTCTCATTTTTCTGGCTTTTTTTTGGTGGAATCTCGATCGCACTTGCGAGCCGCTTTCTGCATCCAAAACACACTCTTTTTTATCCCGTTCAAAATTCGTCATGTTGACCGAAAAAGTTTAGTCGCCCTGGGGAGAAACACCTCTAGTTGTTTCCACAAGCGCAGCGCCTTTATTCAGCGGTGACCTCAGTCTGTTATGCAGCAGGCGCAATGCCCGAGCCCGACGTTAGCGACCGAAATCAACTCGCGCCCTGAATCCGTAGCGTTTTCAGTAGCGCGGCCGATTTGCCTCCAGGTTCCGATGGTTAAGATTCAGCTGCGAAAGCTTCCTTTTCGGCGACGTATCCAGATCAGTGCAATATTCACGCGTTGATTGGCGAAACGTTGTTAATACAGCTCAGGCGCACTGGAAAAGGCTCGACAAACAATTTCCATGTTGTTAGAGCAAAACCAGATTCTCACTAAAATATGATAACTTCACATTCTACAGTTTCATTGTTTCCGTTTCGGCGCGTTTTGCTTGCGACTTTTCCCATCCTAGTCGCTTTAATGGCTCTTCCGTCGTTGCGAGCGACGTCGAATACCAACACGGATTTGGGTCTGGATGCCATGGCGGGCAATACCCAGGGGTTCTACAACACGGCCATTGGGCTTGGAGCGCTGAATCGAAACGCCACGGGTAGCCGCAACACAGGAGTGGGGGCTGACGTGCTCCGGTTTAATACGATGGGTTCCTACAACAGTGCGAACGGGAGTGGTGCACTCAGTCTTAACACAACGGGGAGCTACAACACCGGGGACGGCGAGGCTGCGCTTCATAGCAACACCACTGGATCGAATAACATCGCACTGGGATATCTCGCGGGTGAGCTTCTCACCATCGGCGACTTCAATATTGATATCGGTAACAGGGGGATCGCCGGCGAAGGACACACCATCCGCATCGGTGATGATAACCAGACGAGAACTTTCATATCAGGGGTCAACGGCGCAGCGGTCACAGGCTTGCCTGTTGTGGTCAACAATCTTGGCCAGCTTGGGGTAGCGGCTTCTTCGGCGCGCTTTAAGGACGAGATCAAGCCGATGGATAAAACCAGCGAAGCGATCCTAGCGCTTAGACCGGTCACGTTCCACTACCGCAAAGAAGTGGACCCGGCGGGGACCGCACAATTCGGCTTAGTGGCTGAGGAAGTGGAAAAGGTGAGCCCCACTCTGGTGGCCCACGCCACCGATGGTAGCGCCTATACCGTGCGCTACGACGCGGTGAACGCGATGTTATTGAACGAGTTTATCAAAGAACACCGCAAGGTCGAAGAACAGGGACGCAAGAACGAGGAGCAGGAAGCCACTATTAACAAGCTTGCGTCAAAGATCGCGCAGCAGCAGAAGCAAATCGAAAGCCTCGCTGCGATCGTGGAGAAAGTAAGCGATCGCGTCGCACTGAGCCAAGCGGCTCCCCAAGTCGTCGCCAATCAGCAGTGATTGCACGAATCGAGGTGCGCTGCCGGGCGTGAGGAGGTCGTCGAAAGTCGCGGACCGCGGTCAGCGACCGCGGCTACAATGTCTACGCGATGGCCGCTGCAATATATTGTCGATTGCGGGCGAGAAACAGGTTTGCGCTGGTAAATTGATCTCTGGACGACTACCTGCGATTATTGGAACTCGCAATGCCGTCTGAAATAAAAAGGGAAGTAACACTGGAGATCGTCCACGTTCTTTTTCTCGACATCGTGGGGTATTCGAAACGCCTCACCGATGAGCAGCAGGCGCTGATTGCTCAGCTCAACCAGGTAGTTCGCAACTCCGCCGTGTTCCAGAAGGCGGAGGGGGCTGATCGATTAATCAAGATCCCAACCGGGGATGGCATGGCCCTGATTTTTTACAATAGCCCGGAGCAGCCGGTCGAGTGCGCACTGGAAATCAGTCGGGAGTTGAAGGGGTTTCCCGAGTTGGCCGTGCGCATGGGGGTGCATAGCGGTCCAGTGAGTGCAGTCACGGACCTGAATGATCGCACCAACGCTGCGGGAATCGGCATCAACGTCGCGCAGCGGGTCATGGATTGTGGCGACAGCGGGCACATCCTGCTCTCGAAGCGTGTAGCGGAGGATCTTCAGCAGTATGGGCGTGGCGACCACATCTGCATGATCTCGGCGAGGTGGAAGTGAAGCACGGCATCCAGGTTCACGTTTTTAACCTTTACACAGACGGAGCGGGCAACCCGGATTTGCCGGAGAAATTGCGGCAGGCAAAGCCAACTCAGCGCCCCGAGCCAACACCGGCGCCAGCTCGACCGGCCCAGAAGGGCGAAGCTGCGCGAGAGCGGATGTCGATTTGCGTCCTGCCATTTGCAAACATGAGCGGCGATGCGGAACAGGAATATTTCAGTGACGGCATCAGTGAAGACATCATTACTGACCTGAGCAAGGTCTCAGCACTGCATGTTATTTCGCGAAATACCGCATTCACTTTCAAGGGCAAGCCGGTGGATGTTCGCCAGGTGGCCGGTCAGCTCAACGTCAGCCATGTCCTGGAAGGAAGCGTGCGCAAAGCGGCCGGTCGCGTCCGGATCACCGCGCAATTGATCGACGGTTCCAACGACAGTCACGTCTGGGCCGAACGTTACGACCGCGATCTGAATGACATCTTTGCCCTGCAGGATGAGATCTCGCACGCGATTGTCGATGCGCTGAAGGTAAAACTTCTCCCCGAAGAAAAGAGAGCGATTGAGAAACATGGCACCAAGAACGTGGACGCTTACAATGTTTACCTGATGGCGCGGCAGGCCCGTGCGACCGGTTTCGAAGGAGATAATCGGCGCAATGAGGTGATTGTCCGTTTGTGCCGACGTGCTACGGAGATCGATCCGAATTATGCCGACGCATGGGCCTTGATGGCGCTGGCGGAGATGCTCCTGCGTTCGGCCATTGCGCGAGATAGCGACGGAGGTCTCGCGGCAGCCGAGCGCGCTCTCTCGCTTAACCCCGAGTTGGCGGAAGCGCACGCGGTGAAGGCAAGGATTTTGTCGGAGGAGGAGCGTCACAAAGAAGCCTCGAAAGAAATTGAGGCTGCGCTTCGTCTCGACCCGGAGTCCCACGAGGTGAACAAATGCGCGGCCGTGTTGAGATTCAGGCAGCAACGGCTGGAGGAGGCTATTGGTTATTTCGAAAAGGCAGTAGCGCTCGAAGAAATGGACTTCGCGTCGGCGGGTCTGTTAATTACGTGCTACACCGCGGTGGGAGACAGGGAGGCGGCAAAGCGCGCTGCGCAGATCGCTCTGGCTCGTGCTGAAAAGGTTTTGGCAGAGGATCCGAACAATGGATCGGCTATGGGGCACGGCAGCGATGCGCTTGCAGTACTCGGTCAAGCCGAACGCGCCAAAGAATGGATGGGGCGCGCCTTGCTGATCGATCCCGAAAACCTGGCGATGCGCTACAATTTCGCCTGCGCCCTGGCGATTCATCTGAAAGATCGCGATGCTGCACTGGAGATGCTTGGGCCGGTCTTCGAGAAGATCGGCGCTGGTCTTTTCAACCACTCCAAGGTCGATCCTGATCTTGACCCCCTGCGCGACGATGCACGCTTCAAAGCAATGCTGGCCGCCGCCGAGAAGCGCCTGGAATTAACGAGCTGAAATACGGCTTCCTGCGAAGCAGGGAGCACAGAGCAGTGGTCAGGTAGTGATCGGTGATTCGTGATCAGTGATTAGGAGGCAGAAGTCGGCCGTCGAACGACAGAATCTCTTAACAGAAGAAGACGAAGGTAACGAAAAAACGGACGGTCCTTAGTTGCGCCGTCGCGGGCCGCCGAGTTCCACGTGTCGCGCACACGTCATGAGGTGATCGTTAACCATGCCGGTGGCTTGCATCAATGCGTAGCAGATCGTCGAACCCACGAATTTGAATCCGCGCTGTACTAGATCACGGCTCATGGCGTCGGATTCCGGTGTGCACGCCGGGACCTGAGACATTTTCCGCCAACGATTCTGTTTCGGTTTGCCGCCGACAAAGCACCACAGGTAGGCCTCAAAACTGCCGAACTCTTTCCGGACCATGAGAAACGCTTTCGCATTCTGGATCGTCGCCGCAATCTTCAAACGGTTTCGCACGATCCCAGTGTCGCCGAGTAAGCGTTTCACATCGCGTGCGCCGTAGCGCGCGATCTTTTCCGCGCGAAATCCGTCAAACGCTTTTCGATAGTTCTCCCGCTTGTTGAGAATTGTCGTCCAACTCAGCCCGGCTTGTGCGCCCTCGAGGATCAGAAACTCAAACAGCTTTCGATCGTTATGAACCGGCACGCCCCATTCTTGATCATGATAGGTGATGTTCGGTTCGGTAGTCGCCCAGGAACAACGCGGCATTATAGTAAGCAGCAAATGTCGAACGCCCAACGCCGAACGTCCAATATCGAAATCCGGGGAATGACGAAGCCGCGTAAAGCTACGCCACGCGGCCTGTTGGCAGTTACGAGCGTCAATAAAGTTGAATGTCGATGCTCAATATCGAATTCAGGCGATGGCGCGGATAGAGAAGCTCGGGTAAGTGAGGAAAAATGTCACCTCCACGATTTGTGCCGGCACCGAAGATCAAGCCTCTTGCGGATGATCAGATTCTCAAACGTGCGCGCCAGTTTTACGAGGCGATGCGACGGCGGCGGACGATCCGCGATTATTCCGATCGGCCGGTGCCGCGCAAAGTGATTGAGTATTGCATCCGTGCGGCCGGGACAGCGCCGAGCGGCGCGAACTTGCAACCGTGGCATTTCGTGGCGGTGAGCGATGCGGCGATCAAACGCCAGATCCGGGTCGCAGCGGAGAAAGAAGAAAAAGAGTTCTATGAACACCGCGCGCCGAAAGCGTGGTTGGAAGCGCTTGCCCCGCTCGGGACCGATTCGAACAAACCTTTTCTCGAAACAGCGCCGTGGTTGATCGCGGTTTTCGCGCAACCGTTCCGCACTTACCGGCCTGCTCGTCACCGCGGTGCATTCATGCGGATTGGTCGCGCTCACCCACACGCCGAGTCCGATGGGTTTTCTCAACAAAATTCTCGAGCGACCCTCGCATGAAAAGCCATTCGTGTTGCTCGTCGTCGGTCATCCAGCGGAAAACGCGCAGGTTCCCGATATCGGACGCAAGGCGCTTGCAGAGATCAGTTCGTTTGTGACAGCAAAGACAGAAAGCGAAGGGGAGGGAAAGTGATTAGTGATAGGTGAGAGGGGAAATGACGAAGCACGAATGGCGAATGACGAATGAATGACGAGGCACTCCTGCTCCTGCTCATGATCCTAATCGAGCTCAGAGGACATGAAAAAGAACCGAATACCGAACGCCGAACGCTCAACGCCGAGCATCGAACGCCGAACTGCCACGATTTAGCGATGTAACGATTCAACGTTTCAACGCGGCGAAGCGAAGCGTAGCCAGAGGTCAAAGGCGCGGCGCCTCAGCTCCCGATCAAACCTGCGGGAAACGGAGGCGGTAGATGAGTCGCTCGTTGAGGCGGGCTTTGCGCAGCGCGGAGTCGTTAGGCCGGAAACAACGGCGCTGGTTGTCGCGCGCAACCGCGATGATGCGGCCGTCGGCCAGCACTTCAATGACGCGGAGATAATTGATAACGCTGTCGTAATAGTACTCACCGCGCGCCGCGGGGCGGATGTCGCGCGCATCAGCAGTCGGCCGCGTTGACACCTCTTCCTGACGGTAAACGATGGGCGCGCCAACACTAAACGCTGGCTTGATAAACGCGCGCGCCAAGAGCGAGGTCCCAAAAAGTAAGGCGGCGGCCGCGAGCAACAAGCCGAGAAGCGCGAAGAAAAACAGAACAGTCACGGAAATCTCCGAGCAAACGGTGCGCCGATCTCGGCGAGCAGGGAGCAGAGGACAGGAATCAGAGGGCAGGAAGAGAACTGAATGCCAAACGCCCAACGCCGAAATCGACGCGCACTGTCAGCGATTCACGAGGGGCCGTCCGTGTGCTTGCGATCCCCAGTCTCCACCAATATCACAACAGGTGGAGCAACATCTGGTGCGACGGCCGCGCCAACACGGAGTAAATTTCGCTCCGAACTTAAAGAAAGGAGTTCAGAGAATGGAAATCAAAAGAGCCGGTTCACAACCGTCCGGCAAAGGACAATCCGATTGGTTTACCGGCACAGTTCGCATTGATCCGCTGTTCGAGGCACCCGAACCGGCACGTGTTCGGGACGCAAACGTCACGTTTGAGCCGCGTGCCCGCACCGCCTGGCACACCCATC
>QHRO01000082.1 GCA_003220155.1 Verrucomicrobiota bacterium | reverse complement strand
AGGCGCGACGCCTGAGGCGGATACTCGAGGTTTATGAAACCGTTCGCAGCCTGATGAACAAGTGGATTGGCACTTCCGGATTCCAGTACGCGGAATGGAAGGGAAGCTTTTATCCAGAAGATTTGCCGGCCGCGAAAATGCTTCCGTTTTACGCCGAACGATTCAATACCACCGAGGTCAATTACACCTTCCACCGAATTCCGGCGCCGAAAACAATCGCCAACTGGTGTCAGCTTACCCCGGAAACATTTCGATTTACCTTAAAGGCGCCGAAAAAAGTCACGCATTTCGCTAGACTCCGCAATTGCGGCGACACGGTTGACTACTTTTACGACGTAGTAAGCGGCCTGGATTCGCGGCTTGGCCCGGTCTTATTTCAACTTCCACCAAATCTAAAGAAGGACGCGGTTTTGCTCGAGCATTTCACAGAATCGTTGCCGGCAAGTATGCGGGCGGCTTTTGAGTTTCGCCATGAATCATGGTTGGATGAGGAAGTATTCGCGCTGCTGCGAAGGCGAAATCTTTGCTTGTGCATTGCCGACACCGAAAAGCTGGAGACGCCAAAGGTCGTGACCTCCGATTGGGGTTACCTGCGTTTACGACGTGAAGATTACCAAACGGATGACGTGAAGCGATGGGCAGACGTAATCAAAGAACAGGTCGGCAAATGGTCGGATGTGTTCGTTTACTTCAAGCACGAAGAAGCCGGAATTGGGCCGAAGTTAGCGAGTCAGATGATGGAGTTGCTCTAGCGGCGATCTATGACCGCCGAAGTAACTAGCGCTGGTCCGGTTCACCTTCTGGTTCCCATACTCCGTTTGGGAACCTAATCCGTCTTCTTAAATTCTGTTTCATCTGCGATTTTGGTCAGCTCAACCGAACCCAGATCGTATCACTACGGCAAGTCCAAGAGGAAACGGAGTTTCAACAACTAAGGCGTCCCCAAACAGAGTTTGGGAACGTGATGTTATGAAAACCCTCGGTCATCCGCCTTCGTGCCACTACGGCGCGACAGGTAGCCCGCCGCTACAGAAGAAGATCAGGCGACGGCGCGTCGCTTTTGCTTAACCAGCGCAGCGGATGAGCGGCCGTCGCGGCTGGAGCTGCGTTTTACCTTTAGAGATTGATTTCGGTTCAGGCTTTCCTGTAAAACCTTGACCAGATCGACCACATTAGTAGCCCGAGCCTTTACCTCGACCCTGGGCGCGACCTCTTTCTTGTTAGCTTTTTGTTCGATCAGCTCCATCACCGCATCCCGATATTCGTCGCGATATTTCTGCGGCTCCCAAGCGCTGGACATGCTTTCAATAAGGGCATGCGCCATTTTCAGTTCCTTATCGTTCAATTCGGTCTTGGGCCGATTCAATTCCTCCGGCGTGAGCACTTCGCTGGCGAAATGCATAAGCTCGAGAATGAGGAAAAGTCCATCCGGTTTGACTGCGGCCAGGTACTCCCGATTACTGATAACGACCTTGGCCACGCCGATCTTGCCGGTACCGCTCAGGGCCTTGTGCAACAAAGCGTAAGCCTTCTCGCCACCCTTTTGTGGCTCCAAGAAATAAGGCTTATAAAAAAATTTCGGATCGACCTGCTCCAACTCGACAAAGTCGGTGATATCAATGGAATGGGTGGATTCAATCCGTACTTTTGCAAAATCTTCATCTTTCAAAACGATATAGCGTCCGCGCTCGTATTCGAAGCCTTTGACGATCTGATCGGCGGAGACTTCTTTCAGATCGGCCTCGGCCACCTTCTTATATCGGATAGGGCTAAGGTCAGTCGCGCGCAGTTGGCGGAAACTTAATTTCTCCTCGCGAGTGGCGGGGTAAACGGCTATCGGGATGTAGACTAAACCGAAACTGATGCTGCCTTTCCAAATAGGACGCATAAAATTCGAGAGTCGCGCACTTTAGAGAGGCTACTGCCCCTTGTCAATCGCGCGACGTTGCTTTCTTTCGAGCAGCAATTAAGCCAAACGAAAGCGCTTAAAAGTGGAATGAGGTTCGAAAGTCGTTTGACAATTGTAGGGCGTCTGGGCCAGACGCCTTCCACTCACACCCTTTTGGCTCCCGCATTTCGTTTGGCTGCGGGAAGCGATTGTGCCCGGGCGGCGGCGCGCTCCGCGTCTTGCAGACGCCCGACCGCACGATATTCCTCAGACAAATGTTGCCAGGGCAACCGGCGGTTCGGCGCGAGTTGCGTCGCTCTTTCAAAGGCTTTCACCGCGTCGCGATGATTTCCTTTCTTTTGATAAGCTAATCCGAGGTGTTCCCAAACTGGCCCATAGTTCGGCGCCAGACTTGCGCCTCTTCGGAGATAGGAAATTCCCGCATCAAGCTGTCCGGTGGTCGCCAAACAATAGCCCAACTGCGATTGAATTAGGTAATCTCGCGGCGCCAGACGCGCGGCGCGCTGCAGCGGAGCAATTGCTTCCGGGAGCCGGTTCAGGTCGATGTAGCTATAGCCCACCACCGCGAGCATAGAAGCGCTATCGGGTGCTACTTCGGCGGCTTTGCTTATCGCATCCAAAGTAGCTTCTGTATGCCCGAGCGATTTCTCTGCACGCGCGAGCTCAATCCACGTATCCACGACAGACGGCGCAAGTGTCGTCGCCTTTTTCGCGTATTGAACACTTTGTTCTTTGCGACCAAGATGCCAGGCACAGTCGCTAAGGGCAAAATAAGCGAAATAGAATTCAGGTTCGAGCTCAACAACCCGCTGAAGATGTGGGATTGCGGCTGCGAAATGGCCTTGCTCGCCTTCTACTGCGGCCAGGCCGAAGTGCGCGGGCGCAAATCGCGGTTGAATATTCGTTGCGGCACGAAAGGAGGATGACGCTTCGCCGTATCGGCGCATGGTCCACGCCAGCACGCCGCGCAGATACTGCGCGCCGACACTCCGCGGATAACGCTGGGTAAGTTTGCGATTCAGGTAAAGCGCTTGCGGGAAATTGTCTGTCACAACGGCTTGAAAAATCTACTTTCTTATCGGATCTTTGAAGGCCGGATCGGGCTGCTCAATTGCCCGCTGTACCGGTGGCTTGACCAGTTTTGCCGGCGGCGGCAACTTATTCAACAGGCGATCAATCGAAGCATCCTGTGCCAGGGCACCGGTTGTCGCGAGCAGGGCAAATACAAGCACCGCAGTAATGTTCCGCCAGAGCGAAGTAAACAGCGTCATCCTCCCCTTTTATATCAAATTTTCGGGTGAGTTCCAAGTAGAAATGTGTTTGCAACTTGTCCGCCCTTTAAAGACTGCTAGAAGGGTAGTCAATGCTCTCTGTCTGCTGGCGATTGGTGATTGCGGCGGTCCTGCTTTCGGTCACCAGCTATAGCAGAGCCGCTTGTGTTTGGAAGGTTACCAGCGCGGCTGGAAATGTTCTTTACCTTGCTGGTTCCATTCATGCGCTGCAAAGCACCGATTATCCTTTGCCGTCAGCTTACAATCGTGCTTTCGATGTCTCCGAACGGCTCGTTTGCGAAGTAGATCCCAAGGCATTAGTCCAATCGAGCAGGGGCTTAATCAAGGCTGGGGAATATCCGAAGGGCGATAGCCTGAAAAATCATGTTGATCCGCGAACTTACGATTATTTGCGCCGCCTGTTTAAACTGATGGAAGTCCCGGAAAACAAGTTTGCGCGCTATCGCCCCTGGTTTCTTTCCTTAATGCTGCAAGCACCGTCGTTACACGGCATGTCAGAGACGCTTGGCGTGGAAGAATTCCTAATACGGCGCGCACACGCCAATGCCAAACCAGTATTGGGCTTGGAGTCCGCTCGCGAACATGCTGACATCTTCCTCGGCCTAACTGATCGACAAAGTGAAGCGATGTTGCTGATCATGTTCATCCCGGAGCAACGCGGCCGCAGCAGTGCCGGGGATGCCTTGGCTGATGCCTGGCGGCGCGGAGACGCCGACACCGATACCCGAATTTTCATGGATGGTTTCCGCGATTTCCCGTCACTTGCTGATCGGCTCCTGACAAATCGGAACCGCAAATGGATTCCCAAAATCGAAGGATATTTGCACAGCGGTAAGACGTACTTCGTTGTTGCGGGTGCGGCGCATATGGGCGGACCCAACGGCGTGCCTGCTCTTCTGCGCGAGCGTGGTTATCGCGTCGAACAACTTTGATTCTGCGCTGCCGCGCTTAAGCGGTCGCGATGTTACCGAATCGGATTATCGTCCCTCTCTTCCTGGGGTTGGTTGCTTATTGCTGGCAAACGAGCGGGAATTTCGCGTCAAAAAACCGAACGCACCGAACGGCTGAGCTGATGGCCGAGTTTAATCAATGAAAGGGTCCCGGATTGTTCGGATCAAAGACCCAATCCTTTTCGTCAACTAGAAATTTGCAACCATAAGTTCCAGGCGGGATCGAAACCTTAATCGTCCACATCCCGCTAGGTTGTTTAGTCATGGACAGGCTCCTGACGCGTGGATAGATAAATCGTGACTACCTTGATATCGTTATAGCTCCCGTTAGTGCGACTGCTGTTTAACTTATTCACCTTTCGCTGCTTCTTCCCAGCTATCTCTCCAAGCTCAGCGGGCGTTAGGGGTGAAGTTGCGGTTTGGATGATATTTACTTCGTCACTCACAATCTTCCTCGAAACTGGTCCGGTCGGCTCGAACTGCGGTACCTTTGGAGTCCAATCTGGAAGCGCGAGCGGCCCTGGCGTTTCGAGCTGCTTTTGTAGCGCAGCCTTCTCCTTCGCCTCTTCCTTATTAACTTCCTCGAGTTGCTTTTTCACGTCAGGCATCTTCACACCCATTTTTTTGGCGACTTCGGTCGCCTGCTGAATGGAATCGTCCACTTCCTTGTCCGTATCCTGTGCGCGTAACGAGGGGGCAAGAAGAAATGAGGCAATGAGTAGGGAAACAAAAGCGAGGAATCTCGAGTTCATGGCAAACAAACTAGCGACGCGACTGCCGTGCCGCAATCTCGCACTACATGAGGGGCAGAGTTCCTGCGAGCCCCCGGGCGTCGTCATGACGTCGCGGGACTCCGCTCTCCACAACCGACCTTCGAATCGAAGAATTCTCGACCCCACTTCAGTCAGTGGTATTGAAGGCACAAGCCTGTGGAAGAATAGAGGGTAGCGCGCGCATCAGCCGACATTCTGTCGGTGTGTGTTTAGCGACGCTTGCTGCGAGCGTCTCCTCTCTTCCTCGATCGAGGAGAGGACTAAGGTGAGGAGTCGAAGATCGGATGCTTTTATTCGAACGAACGGACCAACCTATGAAGAAGAAAATCCCTCACCTTGCCTCTCCCTTTTGGAAAGGGAGAGGCAAAATCATCCTGCAGCGGCCGCCAAACAGATATTCTGTCGGCTTGCGAGGAAAGAGAACCGCCACGGGACGTGTCGGTATGCGCGTTAAATGCGCACGCTACTCCTCAGCTAGGGGCAGGAATCTTTCGTGCGCAATCTTGTCGTTTTTGACGGTGTAAATGCCTACCTCGGACATCTGCATTCGTTTTTTCGAATTCTTGTCGGTAGCGTCAATATCGAATCGAACCACGAACGTATCGCCCGCTACGAATGGCCCGCTTACTTTGGAGTCATGCACCTCCATGTTATTTTCCCACCAATCGTTTTTGCCGCGGACTTGATCGATCCCTCGCATCTCCGCCGGCATGTTTGCCACCTGGCGCGGTTCGACGCTAACGATATCTTTCGCATAAAGATCATCGACCGCCTTCTTCCATTCGCTTCCCTTGCAAAGCTCCACCAATCTCATCGCAACGTCTTCCGTACTCATATTTCCTCCATTGTTTTAGTTTATTTCTGCTACAGAAACAGCTCCTTCAGTTTATTCGATTGTGCAAATTCTGTTCACCGATGGCATAATCCTTTGTCGCCCGACCTATTTTGCTTTCGGGTGTGGCTCTATGACTCCAAAGACGTTGCCGGCCGGATCTTCGGCATAGGCTAGCCAGCCAACACCGGGGATCTCCATCTTTGGCACACAAATCTTTCCGCCGCGTTCTTCAATCTTCTTTATCGACTGATCGAGTGACGGCACCGCGATCGTATTTATCGTGCCGGGACTCTGTCCCTGGCGGGGACGGGCCAGACCGCCATTGATTCCCGGGTCCTTATCGTCGCCTGTCGTGACGAGCCAGTACTCAATTGGCCCACCCTCGAACTTTTTGAACTTCCAGCCGAAAACATCCCGGTAAAACGGCTGCACTGCTTCCGGATCCTCCGTATAAATTTCGAAGTGAATTACGCGTTGCATATTTCAATCCTTTCTAGAAGTTGATTCGCACGAATCTCTCATCGCTGTCCAAGGAACGTCGCGGCACAATCAATATATCTTTGTCACGGACGCGGGACAAAGCACTCCCTGCCGAATATGTTTCGCTTTTTGCGGCGAGATTGGCCGTTTTCGTCAAAATAATTGGCGTTTCGATCGCATGATATCTGCCACGCAATTGGAAAATTCACCGGGGCGTCCCGATTTTGAGTGAGATGACGTCAGCGGAAGATTCTTCAATTTTTTTCGCGAAACCGGCCGCTTTTCGCGCGTGGCTGGAGAAACGTCATCAGATAAAACGCGAGCAGTGGGTCGGCTTTCATCGGAAAGCATCCGGACGCCCCAGCATTACGTGGCCCGAAGCGGTGGATGAAGCACTTTGCTTTGGTTGGATCGACGGTTTGCGCAAGACCATCGATGCCGAGAGCTACAAAATTCGTTTTACGCCACGTCGGCCGACCAGCAACTGGAGCGCAATCAACATTCGCCGGATGAAAGAGCTTATGCGCGAGGGGCGCGTTCGACCTGCCGGGATAAAGGCTTTTCAGAAACGGATGCCGGAAAGATCGGGCATTTACAGTTATGAAAATCGAAAATCAGCGACGTTAAATGACGCGGCATTGAAGCTTTTCCGGACCGAGAGCGCAGCCTGGGAATTTTTTCAAAGCCAACCCGCATCTTATCGGCAGACCGCGATCTGGCGGGTGGTTAGCGCCAAGCGCCCGCAAACACAGCAAGATCGCCTGCGCAAGCTAATCGCTTTGTCAAAAGCTGGTCACAGATTATAAGCTCCATCGCTTCATGCCTCTGCCACCAGGTCTTCAATACTGATTACTGACTTTCTTGCAAACAACCATCAAATGTGAACCATCAACCATCTCTTATGTCGCTTTCATCTGACGCTCTCATCATTCTTCACGAATGGGTGCAATCAGAAAGCCTGCGAAAACATTGTTACGCGGTTGCTGATTCGATGAAGCATTTCGCGGCGTTGCGTGGTGAGGATATGGATGTCTGGGAAGCGGTCGAGTTCGACCGAAGGGCACCCGTTCGTCGGCGTAACGTGGTTGCGGGATCAGGGCTGGAGTGAAGAAATCTGCCGGGCGATTCTTTCGCACGCCGATTACTCAGGCCTCTCACGCGAGACGCTGCTCGAGAAAACTCTCTATGCGGTTGATGAACTGAGCGGATTCGTCATTGCCGTCGCGCGGGTGCGCCCTTCGAAAAGTATTCATGAGGTGGAGGTCGCGGCAGTAAAAAAGAAGATGAAAGACAAGGCATTTGCCCGCGCAGTGAATCGCGATGACATCGTACGCGGCACTGAGGAGCTGGGTATGCCGCTCGACAATGTGATCGCGGAAGTTATCACCGCCTTGAAATCGGACGCCGAGCGGCTTGGGCTTCAGGGAGTCGCCTTGTCTCATCCTGAGCGGAGCGCAGCGAAGTCGAAGGATTTTATTTTCCCAGTTCCCTAAGTCATATCACAAATAATCAATGGGCAAGATTCCCGTTGGCCCCACAGCCAAGATGCCTGTGCTACACGGAGGGCTCGCAGAGCTCGGCCCTCCATGTTCTCGTTCCGCCGAGTAAATAAGAAGTGGTTCGACTTTCTTAGAAGTCTTCCAGTAGTTGGCACGTTTCTTCCACACCAATCCGCCAGATGTTCATCATCTCCTCATCATCGCGCTGATAATGGCCGCCGTAATTACCGTCCTTCAAGTAATCACGCAGTGACCGCGGGTCCAGCTGACGCAAATAGTCGAAGTCGCTCATCGGCTTCTGCTTAGCGGGCACGGTTACGTTCGCCAGTCGCGTCCACGGAAAGTTCTCCATCCAGGAGGCGTGTGACGCGACAGGATCAATCGCTAAAACTTGTGCCCATGTTTTTGGCGCATTCCACCAATTGTGAAATTTGATCCGCAAACCCGGGTGATCGGCCATCCACTCACCAACAAGTGATTGTGCGGGCATATTTCCGCCATGTCCGTTGACAATCAGGATGCGCTTGAATCCCTGCTCTGCCATCGCGTTAAGAATGTCGCCCACCACGTGCAAGTAAGTATCAACGCGCAACGTAATCGAGCCGGGAAACGCACGAAAGTATGGCGTGATTCCATAAGCTACGACTGGAAAAACTGGCACAGCCAAAGGCTCCGCCGCTTCCACTGCGATTCGCTCAGCGAGAATGGTATCAACACTTAAACTTAAATAGGCATGCTGCTCAGTGCTTCCAAGCGGTAAGACACAGCGATCGTCCCGCTTGAGATATTCCTCCACCATCATCCAATTCATGTCGCTAATGCGCATCCATGTAACGTTTAAACTGGTTTCAAAAAGCGCCTAATGAATTGTAGGGCGTTTCTGTGAGACGCCGGAGACATACAAGATGATGTCTGGCACAGACGCCCTACAAATGTCGGTTTCGCCGAATGTCAATACTCGGCAAACGCGCCATCGGGATAGCAATAGAGCCAGCGCTCGCCCGGCTGCGCTGACGCGATCACTGGATGTCCGCTCGCCCGGGCATGTTTGCTGGCGTGTTGATGAGGCGAGCTGTCGCAACACAACGTCTGCCCGCATTCCTGACATGTTCTCAAGTGCACCCACCGGGCCCCGATCTTCACGCACTCGGCGCACTCACCGCGAGTTGGATGTTTGATCGTGGTGATAGCAGAAAGATGTGTGCAACTTCCATCAGACATACTTCACATCGTTTTCAAATATTCGTGAACAAACTGAACTGCCATTGACCCTTCGCCAACGGCGGAAGCGACGCGTTTGACTGAGCCGGACCGCACGTCTCCGGCGGCGAACACACCCGGCCGGCTCGTTTCCAACAGAAATGGCTGTCGCTTCAGGGTCCATTGTCGCGAGTCGCCCAACTCGATTCCCGTGCGCACAAAATGCTTCTCGTCCTTCTCGATTTCAGACGGTAACCAATCAGTCCGCGGGTTGGCGCCGATGAAACTGAAAAGGGCCGCGGTGGTCAGCGTTTTTTTCTCGCCGGTGATCTTATTTAAAATTTCAACCGAATTCAAATGACCGTCGCCATTCATGCGAATGACTTCGGTGCAGCGAAGGATCTCGATGTTGGGGGTGTTCATGATTCGATGGGCCAGATAACTCGACATACTCTTGCACAGATCGTCGCCGCGGATGAGCAGGAAGACCTTGCGCGCGTTCTGCGAAAGATAAACCGCCGCCTGGCCGGCGGAGTTACCGCCGCCCACCAGCATGACATCCGAGCCGCGGCACATCTGCGCCTCGTTAGGTGTGGCGGCTTAATAAACGCCAGCGCCTTCAAAACGACTACAATGCTCAACCTCGAGACGGCGATACTCCGCGCCGGTGGCGATGAGCAAACA
>QHRO01000341.1 GCA_003220155.1 Verrucomicrobiota bacterium | reverse complement strand
ATCGATCACTCACCATACCGGCCGCAAGATCGTCGCCCTAACAATTGTGCTGGCAGTGATCGCAACCGGTTTACTGATCTTTCAATTCCTTCGCGCAAGAACCTGGCCTGAGCGGCAGTCGAATGGCTCGACATCGACGCCTCGACAAGATGCCAGTGCGGCTCGCACCGAGGCGGCTACAGTTTCGAACAAATCAATCGCGGTTTTGCCGTTCGATAACTTAAGCGGCGATCCGCAGAACGCCTATTTCAGCGAAGGCGTTCAGGACGAAATTTTGACCCGGCTGGCAAAGATCGCAGAGCTGAAAGTAATTTCGCGCACATCGACGCAGCGATTCAAGAGCGCGCCTAACGACTTACGGCAGATCGCGCAACAGCTCGGCGTCGAAAACATCCTCGAAGGCAGCGTTCAGAAGGCGAATGACCAGGTCCGCGTGAATGTGCAGTTAATTAATGCGCTGACCGACGCGCATCTCTGGGCCGACACTTACGATCGCAAACTGACGGACATTTTTGCAGTCGAGACTGAGATCGCGAAAACGGTTGCCGATGTGTTACAGGCAAAGTTAACCGGCTCCGAACAGCGTGTCATTGCCGCGCGACCGACCGAGAATACCGAAGCGCACCAGCTTTATTTGAAGGGACGATTCTTTTGGAACAAGCGCACCGGTAACGATCTAAAGAAGTCTATCGATTACTTCGAGCAAGCCCTCGCGGCCGACCCTAGCTATGCGCTAGGTTACGCCGGGGTCGCCGATGCTTACGTATTCCTCCCGGGCTACACCGCAGGGGCACCGGGAGATTATTACCCGAAAGCTAAGGCGGCGGCAAAGAAGGCGTTGGAGTTAGACGAGACGCTCGCCGAAGCGCACACTACTTTGGCGCTGGCGATTTGGTATTACGACTTCGATTTCACGCAAGCGAACAGGGAATTTCAACGCGCGATTGAATTGAACCCAAATTACGCAACCGGGCACCAGCAGTACGGCAACAACACTTTGTCCGCACTAGGCCGGTTCGACGACGCGATCGCCGAAGGAAAGCGAGCCGTTGAGCTTGATCCGCTTTCGCTCGTGATCAACGCAGATCTGGGCATGAATTACTATTATGCGCGCCACCACGACGAAGCGATCGAGCAACTGCGCAAAACGCTGGAGATGGATCCTGGCTATTACTACGCCCACGTCGACCTCGGCCAGGTTCTCGCGGCAAAGCGAGCTTTCGACCAAGCGATTTCGGAGTATCAAAAGGCGCGGGCTTTAAACGATGATCCGTTCGTGCTCGGACTACTCGGTCACGCTTATGCCTCCTCGGGCAATAAGAGTGAGGCACTGAAAATACTGGAACTACTGAAAGAGGTATCCAGGCAGCGCTACGTCTCCATGTATAGCTTTGCGATTGTTTATCTCGCACTCGGCGACAAACAAGAGGCGCTGCGCTGGCTCGAACAATGTTATCAAGATCGCGCCGGTGCTGACATCGGGTGGATCAGAGTTGATTCGCTCGTCGATCCATTGCGCGGCGATCCGCGCTTCGAAGGCATCGCGGAAAAGATTGTTCCGGTTGCTCAATTCGGAGATAAGGCCGCGGCAAAGAAATGAAGATCGACAACTTCTCGCAACGTCATCCGTTTCGCGGGGCTTTATCTCGTCGGCGCGTGGTTGCTCACCCAGGTCGCGAGCACGGTGTTGCCGATGTTCGGTGCTCCAGATTGGTTGCCCCGCACTATCGTCAGCTTGCTGGCAATCGGTTTTATTCCGGCGCTAATCTTTAGTTGGGTGTTCGAACTGACGCCGGAAGGCTTGAAGCGCGATGAGGACGTCCCGCCGGAGGAATCGATCGCGCCGCAAACCGCGCGGCGCATGGACCGCAAGATTATTGTCGTGCTCTTGCTCGCCCTCGGTTATTTTGCTTTCGATAAATTCGTACTCACAGCACGAAGGGAGACAGCGCAGTTACGCTCGACAGTTGCTACTAACGGATCTGCGGCTACCGCCAACAGCAAATCGATCGCGGTGCTGCCGTTCGAAAACCTGAGTGAAGACAGAGCGAACGCTTACTTTGCCGAAGGCATTCAAGAGGAAATCCTGACGCGGCTGGCCAAGATCGCGGACCTCAAAGTCATATCGCGCACCTCGACGCAGCAGTATAAGAGCAAACCGGGCAATCTCTCCGAGATCGCGAAGCAGCTTGGGGTAGCGAACATTCTTGAGGGTAGCGTCCAAAAAGCGGCCGATCAGGTGCGTGTCAATGTCCAATTGATCAACGCACAAACCGATTCGCATCTTTGGGCCGACACCTACGATCGGAAGTTGACCGACATCTTTGCGGTGGAAAGCGAGATCGCCAAATCAATCGCGGAGTCATTGAAAGCGAAGCTGACCGGTCATGAGGAGCAAGCTTTGGCAGTTAAACCGACAAGCAATCCGGAGGCTTACGATGCGTATCTGCACGGACTGGCCTTGGAAGCGCGTGACCTGTACTCGGTATATCCCATAGAAAAAGCCATCGGTTTTTACGAACGGGCGATCCAGCTCGATCCGACGTTTGCGCTTGCTTGGAGCAGGCTTGCTCGTGCGGATGCTGACTGGTATGTCGGTGGCGAGACCACTGCCACTCGTCGCGATGCAGCGAAACGAGCCTTGGACAATGCGCAAAAGCTCCAGCCGAACTCGCCCGAAACTCTGCTCGCGCTGGGGTATTATCAATACCAGGTTCTACGTGATAACGGGCTTGCCAGAACCACCCTCGAGCTCGTCGCAAAAATGTTGCCAGGCAGCAGCGAGGCGCGGGCTGCGCTCGCTCGAATTGCCCGGCGGGAGGGACACTGGGATGAAAGCATTGCCTACTTCGATCAAGCTCTCGTCTTGGATCCGCGCAACACGCAGTCTCTGAAAGGCGCGGGAGACACGTATTGTACAATCCGACAATTCCCGGCCGCTCTAAAGGCGTACGATCGAGCGCTCGACGTCCTTCCCAACGATCCGGAGCTGATGGCGGCGAAGGCGGTCATTTATCAGGCTGAAGGTAATCTGGAAGAAGCTGCTAAACTCTTGCCCGGGGTGAACGCTCAGACTCCTTCCTATGCGGTCGTCGCAACCAAAGTCACCCAGCTGATACTTGAGCGCCGCTCCGATGAGGCCATCCGATTGCTGCAAGCGCGAGTTTCTCAATTCCACTTTGGTTCTGAGATCGAAAAGGGCATTTTTCAGTCGATGCTGGCTTTATACCAGCGCATTGCCGGGGATAGCGCCGGCGCAAAAGTTATTGCGGAACACGCGCGCAATACGCTGGAACCGCTCTGCAAGAATCAGCCAAACAACGACTTCCTACCGGTATTTCTGTCCCGAGCTTATTCCGTGCTCGGCGATAAGAACTCAGCTCTGAAGGAAGCACAGCGTGCAATCGGGCTTTCGCCAAGCGCTAAAGATGCGTGGAACGGGCCGGGCTTGGAAGAGAATTTGGCGCTAATTGAAATGATCTTCGGCGAGAACAGCCGCACGATCTTAACTCTCTCGCGGCTCCTGAACACACCGTATGTGAGCTTCCTTTACGACGCACCGATTACACCCGCACTTTTAAGGCTCGATTCAACGTGGGACCCATTGCGCGCAGATCCCGCTTTCCAAAAACTCTGCAAGGAAAAGAAGGAATGAACCCACGCAACTTTTTCGCCGAGCTGAAGCGGCGCAATGTTTATAAGGTGGCCGTCGCCTACGCGGTGGTGGCGTGGCTGC
>QHRO01000340.1 GCA_003220155.1 Verrucomicrobiota bacterium | reverse complement strand
GCCCCTGCCTCCCAGTCACGGGCAGTTTCAGGATTCGCCGACTTTTTCTTGCTCGGGATCAGACACATTCTCACCGGCTACGACCACCTGTTGTTTCTGTTGGGGATACTGATCGTGTGCTCGGGGTTTTTCGCGGCCGCTCGCATCATCACTTGCTTCACACTGGCCCATTCAATCACGCTGGCGCTCGCTACCTTTCACGTTG
The DNA here is from genome assembly GCA_003220155.1 of Verrucomicrobiota bacterium. Lineage (GTDB taxonomy): Bacteria > Verrucomicrobiota > Verrucomicrobiia > Chthoniobacterales > UBA10450 > AV69. The sequence goes on along the minus strand of QHRO01000340.1, from coordinate 2,858 downwards.
TCAATCTTTCAAACCGCATCGTGGAGCCATTAATCGCAGCTTCGATCGTGTATGTCGGATGCGAGAACCTAGTTGGCAGAAATAGCCTGCAGTGGCGCTGGATCCTCACCTTCGCCTTTGGTCTTTTCCACGGTCTCGGTTTCGCGTCAGTGCTGAAAGAAATGGGAGTAGGCGAGAGTTCCGTTGGCATCGCGCTGCCACTGGTTTCATTTAACCTAGGAGTCGAAACGGGCCAGCTCGCAATTGCCGCGTTAATTCTGCCTTTGGCATGGAAAACCAAAGAATCGGCGAACCTGTCGCGGATCGCCATTCCTTGGCTTTCGGCGATCATAGTAATTGCCGGAACCTTTTGGTTCGTTCAGCGCGTTTTCCTCGCATAATCAAATCACCGCTTCCTTCGCACAGGGCTTGCGGAAGGTCAGAAGTCGCAAGTCAAAGCAGTCTCGCGCACCCGCTGCGACGGTTTCATCAGAATTAAAGCGATGGACGCGCCGCAACATCTGGCTGAATCCGGTATTGGTGTTGCCGGGATGGCCGATTGAACCACCGCGAGCCGAAACTAGCGTCGTTGTTCTAAATGAGGAGACGGAAACTGAATTCTTCGTTTCGCACTCCCGGGTGCCCTCTCATGATCAGATTCTCGAAATCTGTTCGCATCTTGATCGAAGCGCGCGGCGCTAAGCGACGGCAGAGATCGGAAGTCAGAGGTCAGAAATCCACGACGCAAAATCGATCACGCCGCGAATCCCAAACTGGTTACGGCTCGGTCGTACGACGCTGCACTTCAACATACGAGCCGTCTGCGATGAAGGCAGAGACAGGCTTTGCCCTAAGCGGCTCGAGGAATTTTTCGCCGTAGAGTGTGGCGATGTCAGCTTTCAATTCGAAGGAATCGGCCGGCCAGATTTTCCACCGTGGATGTTCGACGCGGTACTCGCTCGTGCGTTCGCTCCGCCTTCTCTCTCCAGCTACGGCGTGACCAGCACGCGCGGTGTAGCCCCAATAATGTTCGGTGATGAATTCTTCGTGCGAACCGGGCGCGTACGATTGCGCTTCGCCGTGCGCGTTCATGGCGAGATGTTCCCATTTATTGCCGCGGCGCCACTCGTATTTCACTCGCACAATGCCGTCTCTGTCTTCCACTTCGCTGCGCATCGGGAGGGCGAGATAAGGCTCGCCGTAGAAGACGCGCGCGGTGACGGCGATGGCGATTTTAGGGACGAGTTCGCGGATGAAAACGACGCCGCGTCGCCAGGTGTCGGGTGCGAGCCGCACGGGCTGTTTGCGCACATAAAAGCGCAGATTCACTTCTTCGAAATTGCGATGCCGTGGAATGGGGAGGCCGCACACAATCGTGTGATAGAAGAGGAAGCCGACGACGCTGAGGTAAGTTTTGTCGTTGTGGAAATCGAGCTGAGTGCCGGCCGGCACATGAGGCGCGAGAATTTTCGAATCGACGGCGAAGTTGAGCATGGCCAGGTAACGCCAGTTCGCGGTCAGAAACGGCTTCAGCATGGTGAAAGGCAGAAGTAAGAATTAAGAAGGAAGCCCAAGGAAAGTAAGAAGTAAGAACGAAAAATTAAGAAGCAAATCAGCGAAGACGCCAACAAGCACGGCCATGTTACAGCCGCAAGGTTGGGACGCCACGAAGGTACCGCATGCGGACTTCTCTTCGTATCGCGATTGTACTGGCGCTAGTTGCGGCGATCGTCTCGCCGCTCACGACGCCGAGATCGAAGCGGCGACACGGCTCCAGGTGTTTCTCGATCGCGCCAACTTCAGCCCGGGCAAAATCGACGGACATTATAATGAGTTCACTCTCAAAGCGCTGGCGCTTTATCGCGAATCGCGCGGCGAGCCCGTGCCGCCGCCTCCGCCGAAGCCGGACTCTGCGCCGGACCTGAACGAGCTTGACCTGGCAGGCGTGAACCCAGTCTTCATCCAATACGCCGTCACTGATGCGGATCTCAAAAATATCGGACCGGTGCCGCCCGGCTCGGGCGCGCAGGTCGCGCCGGAGAAGGCGAAGCTGCCGGCTTTGCCGTACCGGGACGTCGCCCAAGAAATCGCAGAGAAGTTTCATTGTGACCAAAAGTTTCTGGGCGAGCTGAACCCGGGCAAAAGGGGTCCGCTAAAACCGGGCGATCAGGTGCGGGTGCCGAATGTGGAACCGTTCGAACTCGATGCGGTCAAAAACCTGAAGCCGGGAAGCGAGCTTACCGCAGACCTGGCTAACGAAATGTCGGATGACCCCGCGGCACAGTCGGCTCCCGAAAAATCGACCGCGGTAACTACGTCTGTAAAGGTAGATGTGAAGACGAACATGCTTGGCGTCTTCGAGGCCGAGAAAATCGTGGCGGCGTATCCGGTGACGGTGGGTTCGGGCCAGACGCAGACACCAATCGGAGACTGGAAAGTGCGCGGCATCGTGAAGATGCCGACGTTTCGTTACGACGAGCAGATGCTGAATCGGGGCGAGCGCAGCAGAAACTTTTTAATTCTCAAACCGGGCCCGAATAATCCTGTGGGTGTGATCTGGATTGCGCTGAATAAGCGCGGCATTGGCATCCACGGTACGGATGAGCCGGATACGATTGGAAAGGGGGTAAGCCACGGCTGTATCCGGCTGGCGAATTGGGACATTGTGCGGCTGGCTGGTCGTGTGAAAGCAGGAGTACCTGTGTCAGTGCACTAGGAAAGGCAGAACTAAGAAGGAAGAAGCGACCTGTGCTTCCGTCGTTTTGGCAAGAGTGGAAAACATCCGGACAATACGAAGCGCGAAATCCTTTGTTCGCTTCCGTAGATCTGTTTCATCCTTCTGCCTTCTTACTTTATGGAATCCCGAGCTGCCAATTGTA